>DKEN01000086.1:14684-22436 GCA_002452515.1 Spartobacteria bacterium UBA6821
TTTCCCGGCTTGCCGGGTGGCTTTTTATGGGCGGCCTTCGCGGCGTTGACGGCCTTCTGCCAGTCGGCAAGCTGCTGGGCCGTGGGCGGAACGAAACTCTTCACCTGCGCGTCGAACTGGTCGAGCACGGGCTTGAGCTGAGGATCGGCCTCAATGGCCTCCCGTCGAATCCAGGCATGCACGCAACTCGCGCCGAACGCCATCGTGATCACGCCGACCGGCACATTGAGTTCCTTCTGAAGGTCGCGCGCAAAAAAGTAGCCGATGGCGGAGAAATCCGGCGCATTGGCCGGAGTGGCAACAAGCCACTCGCCTTGCACGGTCTCCTGCGGGGTATAGGTTCCGTCGGCCTTTCCGGTGAACATGCGCACGAGCGGATGATTCGCTGCTGCGATTTCCTCCGCCTCGTTGGTCAGTCCCGCAAACGGCGCGTGCGCCTTCGAAATCGGGAAAACCATGTTCGACTGTCCCGAGGCCAGCCACACCTCGCCCACGAGCACGTCATCGAGTTGAAGCGGGGTGGCTGTGAGTGCACCAAACACCACAAAACTGCGACCTTCAGATGAAGCCTCGAGAGCATCGAGCGTCACGCGCCATTTGCCATCCGCACCGGCAACGGTGGTTTTCTTTTGGCCCGCAAATTTCACGATGACCGCCTCACCAGGCGCAGCGGTTCCCCAAATCGGCACCGGCATTTCGCGCTGCAGAACCATGTGGGAGGTAAAAGGACTGGCCAGCTTCACCTCGGCCAAAAGCGGGGAAGTGACGGCAACAAGGGCGAGCGCGAATCGGAGGAGGAATTTCATGGAGGGGAACTAAGAGGTGAAACATAGTTATGGCGCGACGCGTGTTTCGGGTCGAGCCGAGATATTACAGGACGCGTTGGTTGGCGTGCTTCAACAGTCTCGTTGCGATTAAATCAGCGCTTCCTTCAGGCAGGGGAAGCCCCTTTTCGGAAGGCGGTCGGCGTGAGCCCTGTCAGCTTCCGGAAAGCCGAGGTGAAAGCACTATGGTTGGAGTATCCCGCCTCAAGCCCGATTTCGGTGATCGACTCCCCACGATTGGCCATGAGCAACTGCATGGCGCGGATGAGTCGCGCCCGCTGGATGAAAAGCTCCGGCCCCATGCCCAGCTCCTTGAGGAAGCGTCGCCGCATCGTTCTCTCACTTTGGCCCGTCGATACGGCCAGACCGCGTACCGTGATGCTGTCGAGTTCCTGCATGATGGCATCGATAGTGCGTTTCAGAGCTTCGGAGGAACCGACAGGAAGCGTGGGCCAGGAACCCTCCAGAATATTTTCACTAGCGGCCCCATGGATGACCTGAAAGAGAGCCGCCGTGTAAGTACATTCCGCATCCTGATGCTCGACAGTATGCTTCATCGCCTGATGCAGAAGGGGAGTGACGCGCACCATGGTCGGGATCTCTGAGATGCCCCCAAACTCTGCGGGACTTAAAAAAGCCGATAACGTCTGGGCGCTCATCGTTGTGGTCGCATGGCTCAACTCTGCCGGAATCCAGAGCGCGATTTGGGGAGAGAGTACGTAAAAATTACTTTTCGTCTCGATAAAAAGCAGTCCGGAGACAGGGAAAAGCAGCTGATGTTGACGATGCCGATGAAAGTTGTAGCGCCTGTCTTCCGCCCGGTCCAGGGCTCCAAAGGTGGCTGCAAAAGGGCGTTCGATCCCGAGCGCCTGGAGGGCTCGCTTGGTCTCCAAAGAGGTTAACCACCGGTTCATGTGTCCTTTTAACAACAAAAATTGACCGTCTCCAGCAAGACAGAAAGACGAAATCGCGCCAGTGTTGCAGGATGGAGTCGTTAACTCATCAGCACGCAATCGTTTCCCAGTTCACCCGACAGTCACGTCCGTTTGCGCAAGTCAAAGCCCACTCCGAGCAGTGCTCACTGGAGATTTTTCGCGAACTGGGGCATTTCTCGGGAAACGAACGGGTGCTCGATTCCGGTTGTGGCCCCGGACTGGTAAGCCTCTACCTTGCAGATTTTGTCAGGGAAGTCACAGGCGTGGACCTGACTCCCGCTATGGTCGAGCTGGCGGCGGAGACAGCTTTGAAATCTTCGATCGATAACGTCTCCTTCCTGGAGGGAAACATGACAGCCTTACCTTTTTCCTCCGGGCAGTTTGACGCCTCTGTCACCCGCTACACCTTCCACCATCTCGAAAATCCCCAGGCCGCTTTCGACGAAATGCTCCGCGTCACCCGCGTCGGGGGGCGCATCATCGTGGTTGATGTCGCGCCCGAAGCCTCCAAACGCGATGCCTATGACCACTTTGAGCGACTCCGCGATCCCTCCCATACCTCGGCGCTGACGGTGAGTGAACTGGAAAATCTCGGCCTTAAGCATGGCCTCCAGCCGACGAAGGTCATTCGTTTCGGGCTGGAAATGGACGTACATACCCTCATCTCCGCCTCTTTTCCCGAGTCGGTCCGCAGAGAGGAGCTGATTCAACTGCTGACCGATGATCTTGATCAAGACAGATTAGCCTTCCAGGTGCGACGGGAAGAAGGGGGGTCTTTGACGATGACTTTTCCTGTGACCTCAGCCAGTTGGCACCTGTGAGGAGAAGATGCTTCTCTCTCCTGTCTTCCCCTGAAATTCGGATTTGATACGACCCGCCCCATAATCTGCTATTGTGACTCCGTGTTTCTAACCCAGGATAACTTTTTATAAGGAATACCTCCCATGTGGATTGTTGATCTCGCGCTACGGCGACCCCTCACCTTTATCGTGCTGGCATTGTTGATCCTGATCAGCGGTGTGCTCTCTATCATTGCGACACCGAAGGATATTTTCCCTCCGATTGATATCCCGGTGGTCTCCGTGATTTTCAATTATTCCGGTCTCTCTCCAGACCAGATGGAGGTACGCCTGACTGCTCCCTACGAGCGCGTACTCACCACGACAGTCGATGATATCGAGCATATCGAATCCCAGTCACTCTATGGCATCGCGGTCGTGAAGATCTTCATGCAGCCCACCGCAAATCTGGCCAAGGCTATCGCTCAAGTGACCTCCGTGTCGCAGGCCATTCTCAAGCAACTGCCTCAGGGAACCACTCCACCGCTGGTCATCAGTTACACGGCCTCCAATGTGGCTGTCGTGCGCCTCGGCCTGGGTGGCAAGGGACTCTCCGAACAGCAACTCAACGACCTCGCGCTTAATACCGCACGCGTCCAACTCATCAACGTACCTGGCGCTGCCATTCCTTACCCATACGGAGGCAGATCCCGCGTTGTTGCGGTCGATCTTGATTACCAGGCTCTCCAGGCCCACGGTCTGGTTCCGGAAGATGTGGTGAATGCCATCAATGCACAAAATCTGATCCTCCCCTCCGGCACGATCAAAGTGGGGGAATTTGAATACCAGGTCGGGCTGAATTCCAGTCCCACCACCATTGAGGAACTCAACAACCTGCCGATCAAGACGCTCCCCAATGGCACGACGCTTCTGCTCAAGGATGTTGCCTATATCCACAATGGCAGCACCCCTCAGACCAACATCGTCCGATTCAACGGCTCTCGCGCCACCATGCTCGATGTCCAAAAAACTGGCGATGCCTCGACGCTCGACATTGTGAAAGGGGTGAAGGCCAAGATCCCTCTGCTCAAACAGCTCCTCCCCGACAGCGCGGTTCTCTCGGTACTCACGGATCAATCCATTTTTGTCACGAGTGCCATCTCCGGCGTCGTCCGCGAGGCGATCATCGCAGCCTGCCTCACCGCACTGATGATCCTTCTCTTCCTGGGAGACTGGAAAAGCACGCTCATCATTGCCATCTCTATTCCGCTCTCTATTCTCTGTTCTTTGGTTGCCCTGTCTGCACTTGGGCAGACGATCAATATCATGACCCTCGGAGGTCTTGCCCTGGCCGTCGGAATCCTGGTGGATGACGCCACCGTGACCATCGAAAATATCGACCGACATCTTGCCGAGGGGAAGGAAGCCCTTGTCGCCATCCGTGATGGTGCGGCCCAAATCGCCACCCCCGCCTTCGTCTCCACCCTCTGTATCTGCATTGTCTTCGTCCCTATCTTCTTCCTGACAGGCGTTGCCAAGTTCCTCTTCACTCCCCTTGCCGAAGCGGTGATTTTTGCCATGCTGGCCTCCTATGTGCTCTCCCGCACACTGGTGCCGACGCTGGCGATGTACTGGATGAAGGAACATGAGGAACACTCCGCAGAGGCACCCGGCGGCAATGCCTTCCTCCGCTGGGCCACCGCCTTTCAGCGCGGCTTTGAACGCCGTTTTGATCGCTTCCGCGAGGGATATCTCGAATTTCTCGAACTCTCCCTCCGTCATCCCAAAACCGTTATCACCATTGTTCTTGGCTTTGTCTGCTTTTCCTTTCTTCTTTTTCCTTTTCTCGGGCAGGATTTCTTTCCATCGGTCGATGCCGGACGCTTCGACATGCATGTTCGTGTGCAGGCAGGGACGCGCATTGAGGAGACGGCCCGCACTGTCGATCTGATTGAACAGATGATCCGAAAGATCATCCCCGCCGATCAGTTGGACAACATCATCGACAACATCGGCATCCCCTACAGCGGCATCAACACCTCTTACAACAACACCGGCACCATGAGTCCTGCGGATGGTGACATCCTGGTCTCCCTGAAGCCGAATCATGCCGCGACCAACAAGTATGTCCGGGAGATCCGCAAAGAGATGCCGCAGCAATTTCCCGGCGTCACGTTCTGGTTTCCAGCCGCCGACATCGTGGCCCAGATTCTGAATTTCGGCCTCTCCGCTCCGATCGATGTGCAACTCATCGGCACCGACCGGAATGAGACCCATGCCTTTGCCGAAAAGATTTTGGAAAAAATCAGGAAGGTTCCCGGTGCCGTCGATTTTCATATTCAGGAACCGAATAATGCACCGCGCCTTGATGTGACGGTCAACCGGGCCAAGGCCTCCTCACTCGGCCTGACTCAACTGAATGTCGCCAACAGCACGCTCGGAGCTCTTGCCGGATCACAGCAGACCAGTCCCAACTTCTGGGTCGATCCGAAAAATAGCATCAGCTATATCTTCAACGCCCAGTCGCCCCAGTACACCCTCGAATCTTTTGATTCCCTGATGAACCTCCCGATCCTTGGCAGCAGCCTCGGCACGACCCAAATCCTGGCCAACGTCGCGAGCCTCTCGCGCAGTCAGACGTCACCGGTGATGGATCGCTACAACCTCCGCCCCGTGATCAATATCTACGGGTTTGTGGATGGCAAGGATCTCAACTCCGTGGCCCAGAAAATACAGAAAATCATTGAGGAGAACCGGAAAGATCTCCCGCGGGGCAGCACCATCAAACTGCGCGGCCAAGTCACCATGATGCAGGAATCCTTCACGGGACTCTATCTGGGACTCGTCGCCTCCCTGGTGCTCATCTACCTGCTCATGGTGGTGAATTTTCAATCCTGGGTGGAGCCCTTCATCATCATCACCGCGCTTCCGGCTGCTCTGGCTGGCATCGTTTGGATTCTCTTTATCACCGGGACGACTCTGAGCGTTCCGGCCCTCATGGGAGCGATTATGTGCATGGGGGTGGCCACCGCCAACAGCGTGCTNNGGCGAACAGAACGCCCCGCTTGGCCGAGCGGTCATCGGTGGCCTCATTCTGGCCACCGGGGCAACACTCTTCTTCGTTCCCGTGGTTTTCATGATCGTCCGCCGCCGGAAATACCCTCCCTCCTCCCAACCCACTCCCGCTAATCATTTGACCTAATCCCTTCCCCGTGGAACCGATTCCGTATGAACTTTTATCAAACTGAGCCTATGTCGCTCCCACCTGATACATCACCACCCGACACTGGGGCCCATAATCCTACGCCCGGCAGCCCTGACGGCAAGAAGCCGCACCGCTGGGGCATCACCCATCTTCTGATCGTCGCAGGCCTCCTTGCCATCGCCGTCATCGGCATCGTGATCCGCTACGTAAACACAAGGGAGCTTACGGAGGCAGCCTCCGCAGCAGATACTCAGGTTGTCTCCGTGACTCAGCCGCAGAAGGCCCCTGCCGTGGTCACCCTGGCCCTACCCGGCCAGACGCAGGCCTTCACCCAGGCTCCGATCTATGCCCAGGCAAACGGTTATTTGAAAAAGTGGTATTTTGACATTGGGGCGAAAGTCAAAACCGGTGACATCCTTGCCGACATCGACACCCCGGCACTCGATCAGCAGCTTGCNNAATCTCAAAGAGGCACAGGCTGCCCTTTGGCTCTCTCAAGCCACTTATGACCGCTACAATGGTCTGCTCAAGGCCAAGGTCATCTCTGAACAAGACTTCGATAATCAGACTGGCGACTATCGGGAAAAGGATGCTGCCGTGGGTACCGATCAGGCCAACCTCGCCCAGGTTCAGGCTTTGCTGACCTTCAACAAAGTCGTTGTTCCCTTCGATGGCATCGTCAGTGCACGGAACACCGACATCGGCTCCCTGATCAATTCCAACTCCGGAACTCCCATCTTCACCATTGCGCAGATCAATCCCCTGCGAGTCTATGTGAATGTCCCGCAAACACTCGCCGCCGATGTGAAGCTTGGAACCAAGGCTGATGTCACGTTCGATACCTTCCCAGGCCGGAACTTTCCTGCGGAAGTGGTCGCCACCGCCGGAGCGATTGATCCAGGCACCCGGACGCTCCTGACCCAATTAAGCCTGCCCAACAACAACGAGGAACTCCTTCCGGGAGCCTACGCTACCGTCCATCTGAAAATTGATTCGGGCTCCGACAACCTGCTGGTGCCTTCCAATGTCCTCCTTTTCCGCTCCGAGGGTGCCTCGGTCGGCGTCGTGGGCACGAACAACACCGTCAGAATCCAGCAGATTAAAATTGGCCGCGATCTGGGCGAAAAACTCCAGATTGTGGAAGGGCTTCAAACGACCGATCAGGTCATCCTCAATCCCTCTGACAGCCTCACCAATGGGGAAGTCGTCGAAATTGCCAAGCCCGCTTCATCGTCAAAGACTCCGACACCTTAGAGCGTTTTTGATTCCCAGTCAGCAATCCGTCAAAATGCCTGGCTTCGGCGGCATCCATTGACCGTCACACCGGGACGACTATCCTCTCAGCAATGAGTAACCCTCGTGAAAAAACACTCAAGGTCGGCATCATCGGAGCGGGCGGCATCGTCCGTTTGCGACATCTTCCCGGACTCGCCGCCCTGGAAAATGTCGTTGTTGCCGCCGTGGCCAACCGGAGTCGCCAGAGTGCCGAGACGGTCTGCTCGGAATTTTCATTGGATGCCACCGTTTATGCGAATTGGCGCGAACTCGTGGCACAGCCCGATCTCGACATCATCTGGATCGGCACCCATCCCAATCTCCATCGGGAGATCACCCTCGCTGCTCTGGATGCAGGCAAACACGTCTTCTGCCAGGCCCGCATGGCCCTCGATCTGGCCGAGGCCGAATCAATGCTGCTCGCAGCCACGTCCCATCCGGAGCTTGTCACCATGCTCTGCCCTCCTCCCTACGGCCTGCGCTACGATGNNCTCCGCGAGGCCAACGGACTCAACATTCTGACCCTCGGCATCCATGTCGAAATTCTCCAGCGCTGGTTCGGCGATATCGCCTCCGTGCAGGCCAGTAGCCGCATCTGGACTCCTGAGCGCAGCGGTCGTGAAATAAAAACTCCCGACGATCTCTTCGTCATCGCGAACTTTGCAAACGGAGCGCTGGGAACTCTTGATCTCAGTGCCACCGACCCGGGACCGGCTCGCGAAAGCATCACGATC
>DKEN01000117.1 GCA_002452515.1 Spartobacteria bacterium UBA6821
GAGATAAATCAAAATTGCTCTAGAAGAGGGAGATGACGAGAAGTATCATCCACCGCAACGAGTGTTTCCTTGCAGTTTTAACCCCTCACTTTCAATCAAGGAGAAGGTTTGTGGTACAAGATCACTGATGGGATTTGCTTTTCGCCAATTTCAACCTGCGGAAGGAGAACTTTTGCCGGGAAGCAATCACCAACGAGAGCGCACCAAGGCCAAAGAGAATGTAGGTCGAGGGCTCTGGAACAGATTCCGCGTTTACAGCTGCTGTTGTAAATCCAAGGTTCGTATCTTGAAGATTGTAGAGCACACTGTTGGTTAGAAAGACTGCTATTCCCAGAGTTCTTTCTGCAGACGAAACAGAGGTGGTGAGGTCTTGATCGGGGGTCGTCGTTGTTACTGACAAAATCGAGGATCCATTCGTCGAAACAACAGAAAAGTTATTCCCGGGAATTATATGATCTGAATTTGAGTAGAAATTCGCGTAATCGTTGGTTGTATTAAGATTTCCTGTCCCGGTGTCGAGCAGAACGCTTGTGGAATTTGTGGTTAAATCATTAAGGCCGTTTACCGTGTTGGAGCCTGAGATTGTTTCATTCACATTCAGCTCTTTTTCGTCAAAAGAGGCAGTGCCTGATCCGGGGAATACTAGGGCATTGGGATTTGTTGAAGGGTTGGCTGAAACGATATTCGTAAACTGATTGATGAGAGCACTATTCAATCCGACAGTTACCGTTGGATTTGATGAATTGAGCGAGACAATGTATCCAGTGGTTGTTATCTGCCCCAGAACACCGCCATACGTTAAGTTCGTTGCAGTTCCTATGATGCCATTAGTTGTAGAACTGAGAAAGGTGCCCGCACCGAAAGTTCCCGCTAAAGTGTCGTAAATTGGCGCTCCGTTTGTTTCAATACTTGGCCAGTAGTTAGTATCAACAGCGTTTGAGATCAGGTGATTGGATATGGCATTCACCAGGATTCCATTCGTGCTGCCAGCCGCTGTGGTTAAATTGGTGATAAATGAGTTTGTATCCAGGGTCGCATAAAAACTTACGGATGTATCGACAAGTGTCCCTTCGAATCCGTCTCCTGTTTCGTAACTATATTGAAAATTTGTGGCTACTGGGGTGACTCCGGGAACAGGAGGTGAAAGATCGTAGGGACTGTTACCCACGACAGCCTCAAATACGCTCGATCCAGTATCAAAAAGATAGGGACGAGGCGCTCCGCCATTAACACCCACATCAATGGTATAGTCCGTTTGTACATATCCATTAGCATTGGTGAATTGAAATTCATGCAATGGTATCGAGTAGGGAGCAGATGTGTCCTGGGCGCGAATTCCCGCAATACCGATCAAACTTAAAACAATGAATGTTAAAGCACATTTTTGAGTTTTCATAAGTTTTCGATTGCGGATTTTTCCGGTCGGCATGTGTTTAAGTTGTCTGAGAGGTGGTATGCAATATCAAATCAATGGAAGCGTCGCTCGCCACCACTGAGTCCTCGGAGGTGCTGAGCTGAATGTTCAAGTGGGAACACATCCCCCAGCGCTCAACGCCAAGTTCCACAGGCAGGAAGCCGGGATCGTCTCGCGCGCACAGGACTACCCGGAGCTGTGACCATTTCCACGAACATGGCCCGTCGTGGAATCTGATTCTTGCCAAAGGGATGATGCCGATGTTCTCCTGTGCACCTTCATGAAAAAGCAGGAAATCTCCTCTACAAACTCACCGGCGAGAATCCTGTTCGCCAGCCTCGCCGGGACAGCGATCGAGTTCTTCGATTTCTACATCTATGCGACGGCCGCGGTACTCGTTTTTCCGAAGCTGTTTTTCCCCGCCTCGGAGCCCGCGGCGGCAACACTCGAATCACTTGCCACCTTTGCCCTTGCCTTCTTTGCCCGCCCTGTAGGCTCGGCCATTTTCGGCCATTTTGGCGACAGGATCGGACGCAAAGCCACCCTCGTGGCTGCGCTGCTTACCATGGGACTCTCGACAGTCGCCGTCGGTCTCCTGCCGACCTACGCCGCCATAGGGATTGCGGCGCCCATTCTTCTCGCCCTCTGTCGCCTCGGACAGGGACTGGGGCTCGGTGGAGAGTGGGGAGGAGCCATCCTGCTGGCCACGGAAAACGCACCGCCCGGCAAGCGTGCCAGATACGGGATGTTCCCCCAGTTCGGAGCCCCGGTGGGATTCCTCCTCTCTGGAGGGTTGTTTCTGTACCTATCCGTTCATCTCAGCAATGAACAGTTCCTCTCCTTCGGGTGGAGAATTCCCTTCCTCGCTAGCAGTGTGCTTGTGCTGATCGGTCTCTATGTTCGGCTGAAAATCACGGAGACGCCGGCTTTCCTCCAAGTGATCGCCCAACAGAAGCGCGTCGAGATTCCCCTCGTCACCCTCTTCAAGGAGCACTCGCGGGCCCTCGTTCTAGGAACTCTCCTTGCCGTGGCAACCTTTGTGCTCTTTTACCTGCTGACGGTCTTCTGCCTTTCCTGGGGAGTCACTCATCTCGGCTATCATCGCAATGAATTCCTGGTGATCCAGCTTGTGGGTGTGCTTTTCTTCGCGGGCACCATCCCCTTGTCAGCAAGTCTTGCGGATCGACTGGGACGCCGGAAAATCATGATCGCTGCCTCGCTCTTCATCATTCTTTTTGGATTCGCTCTGGGTCCTCTTTT
The DNA here is from genome assembly GCA_002452515.1 of Spartobacteria bacterium UBA6821. Lineage (GTDB taxonomy): Bacteria > Verrucomicrobiota > Verrucomicrobiia > Chthoniobacterales > UBA6821 > UBA6821. Next base: position 2,675 of record DKEN01000117.1, read on the forward strand.
AAGTGCGGGAACATGGGGAGTTGTTGCGACCCTGATCATCGGTTTCTCCCTGATGGGGATGACCTATGGTCCACTTGGCACGCTCCTTTCCGAGCTCTACCCGACGGCTGTCAGATACACGGGATCCTCAACGAGCTTCAACATGGCGGGCATTGTGGGAGCCTCTCTCGCTCCCTATATCGCAACATCGCTTGCCTTGAACTTCGGCCTCCATGCCGTCGGCTACTACCTCAGCGCCTCCGCACTGCTCAGCCTCGTCGCGGTCTATCTGACACACGAAACACAGCATCTTGACAGAGATTCCAAATCCTAGATCAAGTGCTTAAGGGTTTCAGAGAGCTGGGTGGTGAAGTAGGGGCGATGCAACAAATGTAGGAATAGGTTGCATCTGGGGTAGGGGAGGAGCCCCATGACATCAACAATCGTTGCTCCTCATAGAAACTGAATGGATAGGCGCCTGTAGTCGAAAAGTAGTGGAAAAAGCGGATTTTTGGTGCCCGTTTTGGTGTCCGTTTGTGATTGATGGAAGCAATACGCCAATAGGATTCTTGTAGATGGAAATCGGTATCGGTAGGGGGGTTATCTCGGATGATAGAGGTCGGATAGAACTGACCTTAGCTGATTTTTCTTCAATTTAACCAGATCTCTCCCTTGCCATGTGTTAAGCGAATGAATACTCATCGCAGAGATCATTCCCCCAATGAACGAATATTCATCCCCCTCTTCCACAATTAACCTGCCACCAGTGGAATCGGCGGAACATCTTTCAAAGAAAGATGCTTTGGTGCGCATTGAAAAAGTTACCAAATCATTCGGACAAAAAATTGCCTTGAAGGATATCTCCTTCTCGGTTCCTTCGGGGCAGATTTGTGGTCTACTGGGCCCTAACGGCGCTGGAAAAACCACCTTGTTCAGACTCTTAATGGGGATTCTAAGGGCATCCAGAGGCCTGTTGCTGATCGATGGAAATGATGCCTTTGAGAAACGAGTGGATGTTAAAAGGCTGATAGGATTTCTCCCGGACGAACCAGTTTTCTATTCGTATTTATCGGGAAGAGAAATTCTGGAGTTGAGTGCGGCGATGCATGGTCTGGATGTCGGCAGAACGATGATGCGTATTGCCCCCTTGATCGTGAAGCTTCGTCTGGCAGAGGATATTAACAACTACGCGGAGGATTATTCTCGCGGCATGAAAAAGAAGCTGGGACTGCTGCTCGCCATGCTTCATGAACCAAAGCTGTTGATTCTGGATGAGCCGACAAACGGGCTGGATGTGGAATCGACTCACCTCTTCTACGATCTCATCAAGGAGGAGTCGCGATCAGGGAAGACGATTCTATTTTCCACTCACCTGATGGATCATGTGACGAAGCTGTGCTCTCACGCGATCATCATTAACGAAGGCGAGGTTGTCGCCAAAGGATCGTTGGATGAACTCAAATCCGAGTATGGCGCCTCATTGGATTTAGAGGAAATTTTCCTAAAATTGACTGCTCGTCCGTTGCAGTCATGAGTAGCACAGCGCCTAAGAATTCCTCGTTGCCATTCTGGCGCACTCTCGGGCTGCTTCTGGGGGCAAGTCGCAAGCGAGCTATTGGTCGTCAAAAGCGTCAAAAGGAATTACTCAACAATCGCGCGAGAAAGCAGACCCTTAATTGGTCACGGTTTGGGATTCTTTTGCCGATACTGCTGATGACATTTTTGAATGCCGTTGCTGCGTATGTGGTTAATAGCGCCGTGCTGGCAGGTGAACGCATGGAGGCTGAACGTAATGGGAAGATCGTGGTGAGCGATACCTTTCTTGATCAGGTTAAAAAGGCAGATGCCGCCGCTTCACACGCAAGGGAAAATCAATCGATCAACTATTACCATGAGGCATCGAATCTTTCTCAAGAAGTCGGAGGCACGGAAAAATCCATCGAGAGCTCGTTGAGGAGTTCCGTGGTTGCGCATGGAAGTCACGATCTTGTGTCGGAAAGATCGATTACACACAACCTCAGCGCACTTCCCAAGGCTGGCGTCTTTCCTGCAATGATGGGTTCTCTTGCCCTGTTGTGGTGGGTGGTGATGATCATCTTTCAAGGGGAGGGGCTTGAGCTTGATTTTCAACGGAGAAGACATCCCATGTGGGAGTGGCTGTTCAGTCATCCCGTTACCCCTGGGGCGATCTTCATGGCAGAGATGCTCTCTCCGATAGCTGCCAATCCCATCTATTGGACTGCACCAATCTTCGTTGGTTTTGTTTACGGGCTGATCTACGGCGGCGGCCTGGGAGTTGCTGCCGCAATCCTCATTGGGATTCCTATTTCCATAGCCGCTGCTTGTTTGGGGAAAGCCCTAGAGATAGGCGTGATCCTTCGTTTTGCCCCACGCTCACGGGGAGCGATCATGGGGATCATGAGTTGGCTTGGTTACGCCTCACTGATGCTCTTTTTCATCGCTGGCATCACGATACACACAATGGCTCTTCCTGTAGGCAGGTTTCTTGAGCCGCTCGCTATCATTCCCTGGCCCTGGCTGGGATTATTTCTTGGACAGTGGGGAGGATCATTTTCCTTTAAGGTAGGAATGCTGATCTGTTGGGCGGTTGCCGGGATCACGATCATCGGAGCTGTTTACTTCAGTATCTGGGGAGCACAGCAAGGACTCAGTGGTAATTTCGGACATGCCGATTCAGCACCACCCTCGGAAAAAAATCATGAAACCCGTTTTGGAAAAGAGCCGCTCTACCGCAAGGAGCTCCTCTGGTTCATCAGAGATCGTAGTGCCATCGTTCAAACCATCCTGATCCCACTGACTGTTGCAGGCTATCAGGTGTTTAATCTGCGGGGCGTATTGAGTCATGCTCAGGGTGCCTGGAATTATCTCTGTGGTGTCGGCATCCTCTTTGGGACCTACTTCCTATGGGTATTGGGGCCAAAATCACTTGCCTCCGAGGGGACTGCTCTCTGGATCTCACTGACATGGCCAAAGGGACTGGAGAGCCTGCTGAAAGCCAAGGCATGGCTTTGGTCGATGATCTCAACAGGTATTGTGGCTTTGGTGCTTCTCTATGCTGTGTTTATCTTTCCCTCAGATAGTTGGAAAATTCTGTTGGTAGGAATTAGTTGGTTCTTCTTCGGGCAAAGCATGGCTCAGAAGAGCGTAACCTTAGTCCGGGTTCCTTCCTCCTCGGGCGAACAGGAGAAGATTCCTATGGGGCGCCAATGGGCAGCCTCACTTGGCATGATGACATTCGCCATCGGTGTTTTAACCCAGCAATGGCATGTCGCAATCATGGGGATTGTTTACTCCTACATGACAGGCGCCGCAATGTGGCAAAATCTGCGGGCTCGACTGCCTTATCTCTACGATCCCTGGTCAGAAAGGCTTCCTTACCCTCCGACACTGATGCATGCGATGATCGGAATCAGCATTCTGGTTGAAGGGGGAGCTGTTATTAGCGCCATCGAACTAGGCATTTATGGACGAGAGAATTTTGCGATTGTGCTCCCGATTGTTTACGGACTTTGCGCTGTGATTGTTTCGGGGGCTTTAACCCATTTCCTGAGTGTGCGTGGGGTTTCAGCTCATGAAATCTGGTGCTGGCAGGATACTAGAGATTCAAAGGATCGCTCAAATTCCGTCTGGTGTGGTGACGGGGCTAGGGGGAGAGCATTTATTTTCGCTTTGGTTTCGGGGTCAGTAGGAGGTGTGCTGCTTGGTCTACTTGCTCGCGGATACATCGCCGGGCTACTCCATTTTCCATCGATTGCCGAAATCATCCACAAGGCACAGGTGGAAATGGGTAACTACCCAAATCTAAAAATCTCTTACACCATTGTTGCCGTATTATTGGCACCCTTTGCAGAAGAATATCTTTTCCGAGGACTCCTTTTCAGGGCTTTGGATCGAGAGTGGGGTGGTTGGCATGCAATTCTTGGAAGTGCTGCATTTTTTGCAATTTATCATCCCTTGATCTCCTGGCTGCCAGTCTTTCTTGTGGGGGTGTCCAATGCGCTTCTCTTTAAGAAAACAGGGCGCCTTGCCCCAGCGGTCCTTCTTCACATGGTTTATAACAGTGTGGTTCTGTGGGGCTGACGCTCGGCGGTGTTCCTGGCTTGGAAGATTTGTTCGGACTCATCGCTGAAAATCTTCCCCAGGCTGATGCGTTTGCCGGTCTGGTTGTCGGTAATTACCCTCCACGCGACACTCTACCGGAAACGTCGCCTCAAAAGAGAGGGTGGGAGACGCGGGTAAGGTGTTCCTTCAATAACAACAGGAGATCGAGTGATAGCTCACCTCATCTCGGCACCACTCCGCTGAGGCGGCTGGTACGCTGGAGTTGGACAAAACAAGAGCAAGCAATTAGAACTCAATACATCCCCCATGAGTTACCCTCCACATGGCCTCACATGGTCTCATTCGATGAAGCAGCTCACCATGTTTCATCCGCGTTTTCTTAAGTTAGCCGCGTCCTTCACCTGGCTACTTGCCTTTGGATTTCATGCGACTCTCCGGGCAGCAGATGCCCAATCATCGAACCAGATGGGCAGTACGGGAATAATTCACTGGAAACTCTCCACTCAAAACAGCTCATGGGTGGACAAACCGGATCTTGCCCTCAGTGACATCGTGCCGGTTCCGACATCACCCAGAACTCTTGTGCTGGTAGATTCCAGCAAGAAGCAGCAAGAGATCAAGGGATGGGGAGGATGCTTTAATGAGCGTGGATGGAAAGCTCTGATGTCTCTCTCAAGCGATAGGCGCGATGAGGTGATGCACAATCTCTTTGATCCAAAGCAGGGTCTGAAGTTGGGTTTTTGCCGTACGCCAATCGGTGCCAGTGACTACGCGATGACACTCTACTCGCTTGATGAAACCCCGGGTGACTATGCGATGGAGCATTTCAGCATCGAACGCGACAAAGAGAAGCTCATTCCCTACATCAAGGCAGCACTGGCAATCAGACCCGACATGAAACTCTGGGCCGTCCCTTGGTCGCCACCTTCGTGGATGAAAGAGAACAACAAGCTCGTGGCAGGCAAGATCAAGGATGACGACAAGACTCTCGATGCGCTGGCGCTTTACTTTGTGCGCTATGTCGAGGCTTACAAGGCGGCCGGAGTGAACATCAACATCGTGATGCCACAGAATGAACCGGACATAGCGAGCAACTACACATCGTGCGTTTGGACAGGAGAGCAGTTGGCCAGGTTCATTGGTTATCACCTCGGTCCTCTCTTTAAGAGGGAGAAGGTAAGTGACACGAGCATCATGCTGGGCACTATCTGCGACTCCACTCATGGCGGATATGCCTTCTGGGTGGCACCCTCCATGCAGGATCCGAACGTACGCCAATATCTAGCCGGCGTTGGATGCCAGTCGTTAGCCTCCGAGACAATGAGGGAGACTCATTTCCTTTTCCCCGATCTCCAACTGGTCCAGACAGAGGCCGAATGTGGCAAGACGAATTCTAATGACTGGAGCTTTAGCGAAAAACAATTTGGATTGGCCAAGAAATGGTTCGAGGCGGGAGCGAGCATGAATATGATTTGGAACCTTGTGCTCGATAAAACCGGTCAGAGCACGGCACATTGGGCTCAATGTTCACCCATTGTGGTGGATACAAAACACAAGAGGGTGATCTATACGCCCTATTACTACTGCTACAAACACTTTTCCTCCTTTGTAGCGCCGGGCGCCCATCTGGTCGCCAGTGAAAGCAGGCTGAGCGACCGGGTGGCTTTTGTGAACCCAGATGGAGAAGTGATCGTTGTCTTGGAAAACTCTGCTGACACGGATCTTCCAGTAGCCTTGAACATTGATAGAAAGCAGTCCGAGGTGGTGACACTACCGGCCCATTCGTTCAGCACCTTTGTCATGCCACCGGCCCAGGCACCCTGATCAGTACCCACGCAACCTTATTGGGGAAACGTCGCGTCAAAAGAGAAGGCGCGCTGAGGGGCTCGGGAGATGGCTGCGGGGTGAGGGTGTAACCGAAAGGGAGCGGCTTTGGGGAGGATTACTTGCCGATTGGCGGTTTTTATCCCTTCAACAACTCAAAGTCCCTCAAACCAAAGGATCGGAACCCTGCGTCAAAAGAGGTCAGGCCGATTGCCGATGCCTCAGCCAGTGCTGCAAGCCAAGCATCCGTCCAGAGATTTGGTGATGCAGGACGACCCTTCACAAAACGACGGAGATGAATCTCATGCGCCTGCTGAGGATCAGGGAGAGAGAGGGTGCGTGGATCGGCCTCAAACCGATCCCAAGCTTCAAGAGCCTCCTCCGGTGATACCGGCGAGCCTTCCATGGCCATCTTATTGGTCAGCAGGCGAAGAATGCCGAGCCTGACAGGGAGTGACAGCACGACTGATTTCTCCTCCCTTTTGCTCCACCATCGCCACGCAGCGTCATGATGGGCATGGTTCTCCACCAGAATTGCGAAGACTACATTGACGTCGACAAGGCTCTTCATTTTGCTTTTCCCTGCTCCTCTTCCTCCAGAATTGAAGCGAGCTCCGAATTGCTGCGTGCAGGAATGCGCTTTCCCTTCGACCCAGCAATAGGGGGTTTCTCCATGCGATGGCCTGGAGATCTTGGCTGATTCACAGCCCTATCGAGAGCCTCGGTGAAAAACTCCTTCAGCGAGATGCCCTGTTCACTGGCCAAGGTCTTGGCTACACGAAAAAGCGGATCGGGAAGTTCAATAGTCGTTCGCATACACAAATATGCGCATCCTTTTATTGGCAAGTCAAGCAGGCGATAAATTGCCCGTCTGCTTAAATTTGCTCAGCACTACTCTAGCTCTGAAGAGCCAAATCGCTGGAAGAACAGTTACTTGGAGTCGTGGATTCCCGCCCCTCCGGCCATCAATTAAGGTCACGTGACCTTTTCGGAAAACGTTGCGTCAAAAGAGAGCGGTGGTGCGAAAGCTATAAAATTACCCATGGGCATTTCGCGAGATAGAGGGTCCGTCCCTAGTTTTATCGCATGGTAACCCGCCAGTCATTGCGACCCTTGATCACTTCAGACCTAAAGGCCTTCGGTTTTTAGTCTATTCACCTCTCCAAGTTGACATTCTAGCTAGTCTGGCTAGTTTTTAATGATGAACTGGCCTCTCCAGGATGCAAAGAATCATTTGAGTGAGGTGGTTAACCGTGCCCTCACGGAAGGGCCGCAGACCATCACCCGACATGGCCGTCCTACGGTTGTTGTTGTGGATTTCCAAGAATATACGCGGCAGTCGGGGAGGGAGAAGCTTTCGAGTATCTTGCAGGAATGTCCGGTACAGGGGTGGGCAATCACCCGTGATAAGGATACGGGCCGCACCATCCGCTTCGAGTAGCGCTAGTCATGGGCTATCTGCTTGATACGGACGTGCTGAGTGAGTCCTCCAACCCGCGCCCGGATCAGAGGGTGACGGCGTGGCTCGACCTGCATGATCATGAACTCTACCTCTCCACAATTTCGCTGGGAGAAATCACCAAGGGGATCGAACTGCTTGCTCCGGGCAAACGACGCAAAGAGATTGAGGCTTGGTTCGAACGCTTGGAGTCTTGGGCGGAAAGCGGAGCGAGGCTTTTAGCTCCCGATGAGCGGGTGATGAAAGTCTGGGGAACGCTCAGTGCCCGACATGAAATGAAAGGGCGTCGACTCCCTGTACTTGACAGTCTGATTGCCGCCACGGCTATCGCCAACGATCTGACGCTCGTGACACGGAATACCGCAGATCATCCAGAGGGAATCTCCATGCTGAATCCTTGGGCTCTGTCGTCTTAATGATGGTGGCCTAAACCCTGACCGCATGAGAAAATCTCATTGCGACCCAAGGGATTTTCTCACGGGAGAGGGAGCAAACCTTCCGAGCGTACCTTCCAGCTCCCATCATGCGGAAAGCCCGGGGCATCCTGAGTGGGCGCGCCGTCCCAGCCGGCGGCCATGAGCGCGATCGCCGCAAGCAGACCGCCATTGCCCGGGAAATAGACGGGTAACCGCGATTCCTGATAGTTGCAGCCGTTGCGCAGATACGTGTTCTTCGGGGCGTCCATGAGAAGCAGGTCCACCGCCGTGTAGGGCTCGCCGAGACGCGCCGCGGTCATGGCCATCATGGGGTAGTCCCAACCCCACGTGCTCGACCAATCCCAATGCTTCCGAACATCAGCGAGCGTGCGGCGCATGATGGCGGGATCGATGAGTGGGGTGGCCGGCACCAGGCCAAAGGCTGCGAGCACCGCGGGATGGTCTTCGGTGATCTGCCGGTCGGGCGCTTCCACCGCCGCATAAACGCCGTCGCGCACCGTGGGTCGGGCGAGACCGGCAAGCACGCGATCCCATTGATGGTCGCGCTTGAGTCCGAGGCGGACGCGCCATTGTTGCGCGGTCTCCAGGCCCCAATACCAATACGCGAGCTCGAAGGTCGGATTGATCGTCCCGGCGCGATATTTCCCCCACGATTCCTGCGCGGGGATGAGCTGCGGGCCGAGCACGAACCTGCCCGTCGCCTCGTCCCACGCCGCATACGAGGCCATGAACGCGGCAGTCTCGAACACCATCTGGCGATATTTATCGAGGGTCGCGCGATCCGGGTGCGCGCGCCAGCACAGCTCGGCGAGGTAGATGGGATGCGGTTGCTGCCAGATGAGAAACGGCGAGACCTGGCTCGGACTATTGGCCCCGGAGGGATCGGTCATTTTGGGCCAGCGCGCCCCGGCGTATCCCTGCGCGCGCGCAATGGCCCGGGCCTGCGGAAGGATCGCACGATACCACGCGAGGCTCTTTTCCAGCAGCGCCAGACGGCCCCAGAGCGCGAATTGCGCGGCATGCCACCAATGCATCTCTAGGTGAAATTTGCCGTACCACGAGTTCGCGATCAGGCCGGTCTCCTGCGGCGGCGTGGATCCGGCGCAATGCACCGCGGTGAGGTATTGCGAAAGAACGATGCGGCGTTCCAGCTCGCGCCAGCGCGGGTCCGTGCTCCCGGAAAGGTCCACTGCACCGCCCTCCTGCCAGAACTTTTGCCAATGCTCCGCGGCGGCCGTGAAGACCTCCTCCGAGGTCGGCAGCGCACCGCCGTGCCGCTTCGGTGAAAACGCGCAGACGAGACGGAGTTGTCCGTGGCCGCGCGCTGTGATCTCGTAGCGATGTGGTTCGGCGCCCGCCCGGAAATCCGCGCCGTCGGACCATTCGACGCGGACAACATACCGGGTTGAGTCCAACGTGTGGGTGATCGTGCATCCGTGCGGACCGGCGGCGGAAACCGTCGTCCGATGCCGTTCGGGATGCGCCCAGTCGGAGGTCGCTTTCCAATCCGCGCTGGCACCGGGAAAGGCGAGGACGATGCCAGCCCGACCCTCCTCGAGCAGTGGCGAGTCCACATCCACCGCGAGCACGTCACGCTGGGGATCACAGGCGGTGCGAACATGCACCGGCCGGCCATCGACCGAGAAGTGGCTGTCGATCTCGCCTGACCACAGGTCGAGCGTCTGGCGGATATCGGTCAGTTCACTGGCTGAGACCGGCTTCCCGTCGGCGTGGCGCAGGATCAATCCGATGCGGCCGAGATCGATCCGCTGTGGGTTCGCACGCAGCCAGTTCGCCGCGCCCGGATAATCATCGGGACGATTCCCTCCGCCCGAGAGGTAGGGCACCTTCCGGCCATCGACATCGTATTCGCGGGTCGCCTCGGGTGCCGCGTAATGGTGCGGGTTAGGCATGCTGTGCCAGGCCCAATCGGACATCGTGTGCAACGGAATCCCGCCCTCGTAGGCGTCGGGAAACGTCTGCAGGCCCGTCACGTCTGCGGTGAAGGCAAAGCCACCGTTGCCGACGGAGAATGGCGCGAGCGGATCGACGGATGTCACCGAGGGATTGTGACGCGT
>DKEN01000008.1:0-472 GCA_002452515.1 Spartobacteria bacterium UBA6821
GTCTCAATGACGGCCAGTTCGCTGTTTCCATAAACTGTCTGGACTCCACGATCAGGATTCCTGAAGCGGATACGGGTGTGAATCTTGACGCTGGTCTCGGAGAGCGCGAGTTCGACCTCGCTGGTTTCGCCGAAAAGAGGCTGACGAACCTCCGCGGGAGGCTTTCCATCCTTGGACAGAACCACGCGGGGGTTCTGTGTCAGGTAGTAGCAACCAAGCGGAATATCCTGTGAAGGATTCGTGATCGGCTTGCCGCTGGAAGGCGAGAAGATGTTGTTAGGAGCCAGCATCAGAGTGCGGGCTTCCAACTGTGCTTCAACCGAAAGAGGAACATGGACAGCCATCTGGTCACCATCGAAGTCGGCGTTGTAGGCCGTGCAAACGAGTGGATGGACTCGGATCGCCTCGCCCTCGATAAGGATCGGCTCGAAAGCCTGAATCGAGAGACGATGCAGGGTCGGAGCGCGGTTCA
>DKEN01000008.1:579-1099 GCA_002452515.1 Spartobacteria bacterium UBA6821
TGAGCATGTCGCTCAGGGATTTCAGAGGACGGTTGGCGGCACCGGTGACAGCGCGCCCGTGACGGCCATTGTCATAAAGGGCATCGACAGCCTCCTGAAGCATGCGCTTTTCATTACGGATGATGACCTCGGGGGTCTTCAGCTGGAGCAGTGTGCGGAGACGGTTGTTACGATTGATGACACGACGGTAGAGATCGTTCAGATCGGAGGTCGCAAAACGTCCACCCTCAAGCGGAACCAAAGGACGGAGATCCGGAGGGATCACGGGCAGAACGCTCATGATCATCCACTCTGGACGGGTCTTGGAACCAAGGAAGCCCTGGACGAGCTTCAGACGCTTGGCAAGCTTCTTGCGGATCTGCTTGCTCTTTGTCTGAGTCATTTGCTTCTCGATCACCACCTGCTCCTCGAGCAGATCGATGTTTTCCAGAAGCTTCTGGATAGCCTCGCCGCCCATTCCGGCAACGAAGTCTTCACCATACTGATCCTCAGCCTCACGGAATTCGACTTCCGTCAGGAG
>DKEN01000008.1:1112-16165 GCA_002452515.1 Spartobacteria bacterium UBA6821
CAACGGTCGCAGACAACATCCTTGTGCTTGATACGCTTGTACTTTCCGCAGGAGCATTCCCAATCCCGGGTGGGACCGAAAATACGTTCGCAGAATAGACCACCTTTTTCAGGCTTGAAGGTCCGATAGTTGATGGTCTCGGGATTCTTGACCTCCCCTTTGCTCCAACCACGGATGGTTTCCGGAGCTGCAACGGTAATTCCGACCTCGTCAAAGGAGGCCTTCTTTGGATCCGCGTGAAGATCAATGGGTGCGAGTGCTGTTTCAGTCATGGCTCTTAGGGTGCTTCTTGGGTGCTTCGCGGGAAGGTTGATTAGGCGGCGGTGTCTGTGAGAGTCGGCAGGGGTGCGGGAGCATTCTTACTTCCCACCCGGACATCAAGTCCAAGTCCCTGCATTTCCTTGATAAGCACATTGAAGGACTCGGGGATGCCGGCCTCCAGGGAGTTGTCCCCCTTCACAATGCTCTCGTAAATTCGCGTACGGCCCTGCACATCGTCCGACTTGACGGTGAGCAATTCCTGAAGCGTGTAAGCGGCGCCATAGGCCTCAAGCGCCCAGACTTCCATCTCTCCAAATCGCTGTCCGCCGTACTGGGCCTTACCACCGAGCGGCTGCTGGGTGACGAGGGAGTATGGTCCGACGGCGCGGGCGTGGATCTTGTCAGCGACAAGGTGTCCGAGCTTGAGCATGTAGATGATACCGACCACGACCTGCTGGTCAAAGACCTCGCCGGTGCGTCCGTCGATCAGGGTCGACTTGCCGTTTTCCTGAATCCAGGAGAATCCTTCCTTCTGACCGGCTTCCACGAGGTATTCGCGAATGCGGGTCTCGGGAATTCCGTCAAAGACTGGAGTGGCAACCTTGAACCCAAGAGCCTTGGCAGCAATGCCGAGATGGGTCTCGAGAACCTGTCCCACGTTCATACGGCTTGGTACGCCAAGCGGGTTGAGCACGATGTCCACAGGAGTACCATCCGGCAGGAACGGCATGTCTTCCTCAGGAACAATCTTGGCGACAACGCCCTTGTTACCGTGACGACCAGCCATCTTGTCACCGACGGATAGCTTGCGCTTGCTGGCGATGAAGACCTTGACCTGCTTGATGATGCCGGGATCGACATCGTCACCGCTTTCGACGCGGCCAAGATTCTCTTCCTTCTCGTTCTCAAGATCAGCGAAACGGTGTTCGAACTGTCCGATGATCTCGCGTATTTTATTGCGGATCGGGCTCGGATCGATTTCGACCACATTGTAGACACCGGCCAGCTTGCGCAGGAGCATCTTGGTAATCTTGCGATTGGCAGGAATGATGATCTCACCACTCTCGCCGTTGACGACATCGAGAGGAATTTTCTCGCCCAGCAGGACATTGGCAAGAGCCTCGGTAAGCTGCTCAAAGAGCTCTTCCTTGCGCTTCTTATTGTCCTCTTGGATCATCTTCTGCTGACGCTTTGACTCGCCGGGGGTCATCTTGGTCTTGGTTGTCTTCTCCTTGGAGGAGACACGCACATCCATGACGATACCGTAGGTTCCGGAAGGAACCGTGAGTGAAGTATCCTTAACATCGGCTGCCTTCTCACCGAAGATGGCGCGCAGGAGACGCTCCTCGGGAGCAAGCTCTGTTTCGCTCTTGGGAGTAATCTTTCCGACAAGAATGTCGCCGGGCTTCACTTCGGCACCGATGCGGATTACGCCGTCGGGTCCGAGGTTTTGAAGAGCCTCTTCACTGACATTAGGAATATCACGGGTGATTTCCTCGGGTCCGAGCNNTTGTAACCGTTCCAAGGCATGAAGGCGACGAGCACGTTGCGGCCAAGCGCAAGCTCGCCATTCTCGGTGTTCGGACCATCTGCGAGCACATCACCCTTCTTAACCGGCTGGCCCTTCTTGACGATCGGGTGCTGGTTGATGCAGGTGCTGCTGTTGGAGCGCATGAACTTGCGCAGGTCATAGACATAGACGCCATTTTCATGGTCGTCCTTGATCTTCTTTTTCCCTTCGGGAAGCTCTCCAGTCTTGGTGACAATGATACGCAGCGCATCGACGGAGGCGATGACGCCTGTCGATTCGGAAACGATCACCGCACGGGAATCACGGGCGACCCGGCCTTCCATTCCAGTCCCGACGATCGGCGACTCGGAAATAAGAAGCGGCACACCCTGGCGCTGCATGTTCGANNTTCTCAGGCTCGATTTCAACGAAGTCGCCACGATAACGTGAGGAAACCGTCTCGCCGAGGAACTTGCCAGTGCTGTCGACAGGCGAATTTGCCTGGGCGACATAGAAGTTTTCGTCGCGATCACCGGTGAGATACTCGATGTCGTCGTTGACGTGACCATTCACCACCTTGCGGTAGGGAGTCTCGATAAAGCCGAAATCATTCACCCGTGCGTAGGTACTCAGGGAACTGATCAGACCGATGTTCGGGCCTTCAGGAGTCTCGATCGGACAGATGCGGCCGTAATGGGAAGGATGCACGTCACGAACCTCAAATCCGGCTCGTTCACGGGAAAGACCTCCAGGTCCAAGAGCCGATAAACGGCGCTTGTGAGTCAGCTCTGAAAGCGGATTGGTCTGATCCATGANNTCCATGAACTGCGAGAGCTGGGAACGGCCAAAGAAATCACGCACAACGGCGCTCAGGGACTTTGGATTGATCAGCTTCTGCGGCGTGATGTGATCGATGGAAGGGTCGTAGAGGGCCATGCGCTCACGCACAAGTCGCTCCGTACGGGAGAGACCGACGCGGCACTGATTGGCAAGGAGTTCACCCACGGTACGGACACGGCGGCTACCAAGATGATCGATGTCATCGGTCATGCCGTCGCCACGACGGAGTTTCAGAAGATAACGCATCGACTCGACGATATCTTCCTTGCGGAGGACACGGTCATCGATCTTGGGATCAAGGCCCAGCTTCTGCTGGATCTTATGACGTCCGACACGACCGAGGTCGTAACGCTTGGCGTCAAAGAAAAGGCGCTTGAGCATGCCGCGGGCATTCTGGACCGTTGGAGGATCGCCAGGGCGGAGTTTGCGGTAGATATCCTTGAGGGCCTCCTCCTCATTGTGGGCGGGGTCGCGCTTGAGCGACTTGACGATCGTGTCGTCTTCCTTCGTGTCGATGACCTTGACGATGGTATGACCGGCGCGAAGCAGATCACGAACAATGGCGGGTGTCAGTGGCTCGTAAGCGCGGGCAATGATGGCATCGCCTTCGCGGATGTCCTGCAGGAGCACCTTGGTGCCCATCTCTTCCTCGTCGAGTTTCTCGGAAAGTTTTAGGGTCTCGATCTTGTAGAAAAGAGCGGCGATTTCCTCGTCCGTGGGATACCCCAACGCACGAAGGAAGGTGGTGGCCAGAAATTTACGGCGGCGTTTGCGTCGATCAAGATAGACATAGAGAAGGTCGTTCGTGTCGAACTGAACCTCCGTCCAGGAACCGCGGTCTGGAATGATCCGGAAACCGAAAAGCAACTTTCCGTTGAGATGAATGTCGGATTCGAAGCAAATACCGGGAGAACGGTGCAACTGGCTGACAACGACACGCTCGGCACCATTGACAATGAAGGTGCCCTGTTTGGTCATGAGCGGGATTTCGCCCATGTAGACTTTTTCTTCCTTCGTGGACTTCTCGTCCTTGTAGCGGAAAGTCACATAAAGAGGGGCGCTGTAGGTCTGGCCATCAACCTGGCACTCGACGGGACCGATTTTCGGCTCTTCCAGGCTGTAGCTGACAAAATCAAGGCTGGATTTTTCTTCGAAACCAAAAATCGGGAAGAACTCGCGGAAAACCGCCTGCAGCCCCACGTTCTTACGCTTGTTTGGCTCGACACCTGTTTGAAAAAATTCCTCGTAGGATTTGATCTGCAGTTCAATGAGATTCGGGGGCTGGATGGCCTCGTAGAGTTTGCCGAAGTTGATGCGGTCAGACATGGTGCAGGATCGGTGGTATCGCGGGGTTGTCGCTTGGGATCGCCGTAATGGCAGCCTCTTCCTTAGTAGCTAGAGCCAAAATTGGCTGGAGCAGAAAGAAAGAGAACGGGTTGTTCGCTCCGGGGGGAGACGGAAAATTGGGAAGTCGTTAAAACACGACAGTAAAAATAGCCGCCAGTCGCGTGATTCGCGCAGGCGGCAACGGTCAATGAAGGAATAAAAGTCGTGGGACCGGGTTGCAGGGCTTGGGACAGGTGGAACTTTTCTTTTTACGGTGAACCGGCCATCGTGTCAATGGGATATTTTCCCATTCACGCCGATGACCGGCTGAAAACCGCGAAGGATTACTTGATCTCAGCCTTGGCGCCAGCTGCTTCGATCTTCTTCTTGATCTCTTCAGCTTCTTCCTTGGTGGCGCCTTCCTTGATGGCTTTAGGGGCGCTCTCAACGAGGGCCTTGGCCTCAGCAAGACCGAGTCCTGGGACTGCGGCACGCACTTCCTTAATGACACCGATCTTGTTGGCTCCGACTTCCTTAAGGATGACGTCGAAGGTGGTCTTCTCCTCAACGGCAGCAGCAGGGGCAGCGGCTCCGCCGGCAGCGGCAACAGCGACTGGAGCTGCGGCGCTAACGCCCCACTTCTCTTCGAGGGACTTAACGAGATCAGCGATCTGAAGAACCGTCAGGTTGCTGAGTTGATCTACTATGGCTTGATTATCGGACATGGTGTTTTTTTGGATTTTGATGACGTCGCGTCCCGAAGCCTCAGGACATTTGAGACCGACAGCCGTCGGCCCGACTATTCATCGTGTTATTTTTCCTTCACCCGTCGTGGCTTCGTACGCCGGGAGAAATTTGTTTTGGTTAGAAAATTATTGGTTGAATCCTGCAGGTTATTCAGCGGCAGGCGCCTCTGATGCAGGAGACTCGGCAACTGATACTCCCCCATCGGATACAGGCTCTGATGGGACTTCCGCAGCAGGTGCAGGAGCAGCAGGTGTCTTTTCGACAATAGCCTGAAGCACACGGGCCAGACTGGCAGCGGGCTCGTTGAGCGTGCGAACCAGCTGGGTCGCAGGCTGAAGTAGCAGACCGAGGAGCTGCGCTTGAAGGACTTCCTTGGAAGGAAGGTCGGCCAGCGCAAGAATCTCAGCCGTGCCAAGCACAGAATTATCGAGGATACCGGCGCGAACCTTCGGCTTCTCAAATTCTGAAGAGAAGCTCTTCAGGATCTTTGCGGAGGCACAGATATCCTTTTCACCGACAACAAAGGCTGTCTGGCCGGTCAGGTGAACATCCAGTTCGGGATAACCGGCGTCCTTAATGGAACGACGGAGAAAGGTGTTCTTGACGACTGTCAGCGAGGCTCCAGCCCCGCCGAGACGGGTGCGAAGTTCGGCAAAATGATTCACATTCATGCCGCCGTAATCGACGACGATCAGGAAGGGCGAGTTGTTGAGGCGAATTTTAACATCCTCGACAATTGTGGGTTTCTCAGGGCGCATTGTAGTAGTCCTTGGTTCCTGGTTGGTTACTTGAGGAAGGGTGCGGCATCCACGGCGATACCGGGGAGCATGGTGGCCGCAAGCGTGAGACCTTCGACGAAGGCTCCCTTGGCGGTGGCCGGACGGGCCTTGATGATCGCCTCGATGACAGCCTTGCCGTTATCGAGAAGTTGCTGCTCCGAGAAAGAGAACTTGCCGACGGGAACAGCGATGTTGGCGTTCTTATCGAGCTTGAACTCGACGCGACCGGCCTTCACTTCCAAAACTGCCTTGGCTGTGTCATCGCTGACCGTACCTGTCTTTGGGTTTGGCATCAAACCACGGGGTCCGAGAACCTTACCAAGCTTACGCACCTCGACCATGGCGGCAGGGGTGGCGATGGCCACGTCAAAATCAGAGAAACCACCCTGAACTTTCTTCAGGAGATCCTCAAAACCGACAAATTCGGCACCGGCTTCCTGAGCGGCTGTCGCGGCTGCGCCTGTTGCAAACACTAGCACCCGGACATTCTTGCCACTGCCATGAGGGAGAGGGCAGGTTCCGCGAACCATCTGGTCGCTCTGCTTGGGATCAACACCGATGCGAAGGGAGACCGTGACGGTCTGGTCAAACTTCGTCGGAGGCATCTTCTTGAGGAGGCCCAGGGCGTCGCTCAGGGGATACTTGCGGCCCTTCTCTACGAGGTCGTAGGCGGCGCGGTAGCGTTTGCTGCGTTTGTTTTGCATTGTTTTGGCAGTTCAAGCGGTCCTAAGACCTCCTGCGGTTTGGTGTTTGACGTGCTGAAACTTTGATTTAGCCCTCGATCTCGATACCCATCTGGCGGGCAGTACCGCAGAGCGTGCGGAAAGCCGCCTCATCGTCGCGGGCATTCATATCCTTGATCTTGATCTTCACGAGATCCATGACCTGCTTCTTGGTGAGCTTGGCCACCTTGACTTTGTTCGGCTCTTTGGAACCGGAGGCGATGCCTGCAGCCTTCTTGAGAAGAATACCAGCTGGTGGCGACTTGGTGATGAAGGTGAAGGACTTGTCCTTATAAACGGTGATGACAACGGGGAGAATGTCTCCAGCCTGCTTCTGCGTAGCTGCATTGAACTCCTTGCAGAATGCCATGATGTTGACACCCTGCTGACCGAGCGCAGGTCCTACCGGCGGCGCTGGGTTGGCCTGTCCGGCCGGGATCTGAAGCTTAATCTGTCCTGTGATTTCTTTGGCCATGGCTTGATAGGGAAAGTGTCGCTAGTGGGTCTCGTTGCTGGATCTTTTCGGGAAGGTTTTCACGCCTGTTCCGGCGAAAAAGGGAGGTAATAGAACCCTATTAGCCACAGAGGATCAAGAAATTTCTTGAATTTTTTGCAGTTTGCGTTTCTCAGCCTCACAACACGATTTTCCCTGGAGGATGCAAGATCGTGTTGAAAGCAGCACGAAAGCGCTACAGTATTACTCATGCGCCCGATGGATCCCCATCAAACAGATCAGACCGATCTGACCGGCTCCCTTCTGGTGGCTGTGCCGACCCTGCTTGATCCAAGCTTTCGTCGATCAATCGTCTTCATCACCCGCCATGAAAGTGAAGGGGGCGCATTCGGAGTGATTCTCAACCGCCCCTGCGGCAGAAAATTGGGAGAGCTGACCGAATCTCCGGACGACCTCAAGGAAGTTCCAGTCTTTGAAGGGGGGCCGGTGGAACAACAGCATCTTCTACTTGCACGAATCCTCCTCATGGAAAACGGCGCACGCTTTGAATCCTTTGGCCGCGAGGAGCAAGAGACAATGTCAGACAATCATGGATTCCGCGCCTTCACCGGATACGCCGGCTGGTCGGCAGGCCAACTGGAAGCGGAAATCGGCGAAAAATCGTGGCTGATCCTGCCACCCTCTGCACCGCTCCTCAGCACGGTCAACACCACGGAGGAAGGCATCGCCCGCTGGCGTTCCATCATGAAGGAAGTTGATCCCTGGTACCGTCTCCTTGCCGAAGCACCGGATGACCTGTCGTTGAATTAAAACCAAGGATTTAGGATTCAGATCCTTCCTCGGGATTTCAACCATTCGGCGGTAGAACGCAAGGTTTCGGAAAAATCTCTACTAGGCTCCCAGTTGAAGCTTTCGGAAAAGTCGCCTCCATCACAAATCCACCGATCCGGCAGAATCTCCCGCACGCGATCAGGACCCAAGCTTGGTACGATATCACGCAGGGCCGGAATGACATCCAACACCCACGATACTCCCTGAATCGCGGCATGGGGTAACGGAAGGGTTATTCCACGGACATTGATCACCTCTGCGGCAGTGGCCAGAAGCAGCCCGTCGGTAATGGTTTGTTTTGCCGTCAGATAAAA
Source organism: Spartobacteria bacterium UBA6821 (assembly GCA_002452515.1). Classification (GTDB taxonomy): domain Bacteria; phylum Verrucomicrobiota; class Verrucomicrobiia; order Chthoniobacterales; family UBA6821; genus UBA6821. The sequence goes on from DKEN01000008.1 coordinate 8,897, forward strand.
AGGCTTTTGGCCTGGCACCCATTCGGACACCGCAGCCATGAGGAGCGCTTCGCAGAGATCTTCCACCGCGATCCAGCTGTAGTGTTTTTGCCTGAAGCCAGGCTTCACTCTCACCTCCCCTTTGGCCATTTTAAAAAGTGGAACAGTCGCGGCATCACGGGGACCGAGCACCATGGGTGGCCTGAGAATCAGAAGCCGCTCACCCAGTCTTTCCCTCAAGGCCCGCTCCATCGCCAGCTTGCTCTCTCCATAATAAGAAACAGGCATGTCCTGATGATCTGTCGTGCGCGCAATCTCGCCCTGCGGAGTCGGTCCTCCCGCAGCGAGTGATGAGAGCACGATCATCCGGGCATTCCCGGAAAGCCGGGCGGCAAGGTTAAGGCTCCCTGAGACATTGGTTTGAAAATATCCCTCCCGCTCGCGCCCAAAAAGTTGTCCCGCCGCATGAATCACCAGATCCGGGCGTACATCGGAAGGAAGTTCCCAGGTATTTTCCTCAACCCGGAAAATGGTCAAATTCCCGGGTATCCCGATCCCCTCGTCCGCCAGCTGATTCTGGAGTTTTTTTGGGTTCCTCACAGGAAGAATAATCCTGCTCCATCGGCTTCCCGTTTGCTCAGTGATCAGCCGAAGCAGCAGATTTCTCCCGACAAATCCTGTGGCACCTGTCAGGAGCAGTTCCATGAGCAATGAAACTGTGGGACCTATGCCAAGGGCTTCTCAAACAGCTCATAGGTTCGGGAACGATGCCCGCCCATGAGTTCAGCCCCTTCCAGAATCTCCACATTGTTTGCCTCGACCCACGAGACTTCGGAAACTTCGTAACTGGCCTTTGCCACGCGGAAGCTCTCAAAGAACAACAGGGCGCTAAGCCCCTTGTCTCGGTAAGCAGGCTCCACACCTAGCACACAGAGCCGATCAGTTTTGATCTTCTGCACCTGGAGGCGCAGGGCCATCTCCAGAAATCGAAAGATTCCCTTGCGTCCACGCGAGGCATGAAAAACCTCGTTCACATTAGGCAGCGCGAGGGAAAAACCAACTTCGCGTCCATCCATGCAGACAAAGAGAATCAATTCGGGATTGGCGATCGCCTTGAGGTCATCAGCCGCATGCAGCAGATCTTCCAGAGCGATCGGATAGAAGCCCCAGTTGCGATCAAGACACTGGTTGTAAAGGCGATGAATGATTTCCATCTCCTTCTCGATATTCTTCATGTTGATCGGCCGCACCGTGACCTTGTCGCGCCTCTTGATACGGTTGACGATGCGATTCACACGTTCGGGGGTCTCACGTTGGAGAGGAACCTCCCAAGCATACAGGGTGCGGACGGTCTCCAGACCCGCCGATCGGGCAAGCGATGCATAGTAAGCTGGATTCCACGGCATCGAAACGTATGTCGGCCTGTCACATCCTTCCGTCAGAATTCCGCAGTCGTCGTTGATGGAGGGATTGTAGGGACCGCGCATCGAAGTGAGTCCTTTGGATTTCAGGATCTCGGTTGCGGCATCGACAAGCGCCTGCGCCACGGAGGGGTCATTGATCGCATCAAAGAATCCAAAAAAGCCGACGGAGTCGTTGTTGTGCTTGTTGTGGGAACGGTTGACGATGGCAGCGATTCGGCCAACGGGTTTCCCATCGCGCAGGGCGATCAGGGGATAGATTTCCCCGTGTTTGTGAACGAAAACCGACTTCGGTTCGATCAGCTTGACAACGCTACCCGGGAATGGCGGCGTGAAGCCCGGATCCGTTGCGTGAAGAATTTCCGGAATCTGCTCGAACTTGCTCAGCTCTGCCGCGGTCCGGCAGTGCAAAATCGAATACGTTCCGACGGCGGCCTGGTTCTGTGTATGCTGGGTCATCAAAGGTTCCTAGTTCGCGGGCAATTTTTGCAAAGATTTCGAGTACCTTGTCGAGATCTTCCTCAGTGTGGGTCGACATGAAACTGGTACGGACAATTGCCTCACCGTAGCGGACGGCAGGGTAGATCGCAGGGGTGGCAAAGACCCCCTCTTCATAAAGTCTCTGGGCGAAGGCAAAGGCCTTGGCTTCACTACCGATTAGAATTGGGACAATCGGCGTCTGTGTTGATCCAATCTTGAATCCGATGGACTTAAATCCCTCGTGCATCTTGCGCGTGTTGCGCCAGAGCAACTCGATGCGTTCCGGTTCCGCACGCATGATTTCAAGCGCCTTGAGCACCCCTCCAACCACGGCCGGAGCAAGTGAAGCGGTAAAAATGAAACATCGGGCCTTGTGCTTTAGGTACTCAATCATCTCTCGGGACCCGCCGATGAAGCCGCCCATTGATCCGAGTGACTTGGAAAAGGTGCCCATGACAATATCGACATCATCATTCACACCGAAGTGATGCACTGTGCCACGTCCCTCGGGTCCGAGTACGCCCAAAGAGTGAGCCTCATCCACGTAGAGAACGGCACCGTATTCCTTTGCCGCCTTCACCATTGGGGGAAGATCAGCGATGTCTCCCGACATACTGAACACACCATCCATGATGATGAGTCGCCCCGCTTCCTCGGGGGCGCGTTTCAGACGGTTACGGAGCGCATCGACGGAATTATGGCGATAGGGAACCAGTCTCGCCGGAGAGATCTGGCATCCCTCGATGATCGAGGCGTGGTTTTCCCGATCGCAGAGAATGAGATCATCAGATTCCAGCAGCGCCGCCAAGGCCCCCTGATTCGCAAAAAATCCGGTGGAAAAAAGCATAACCGACTCCCGCTGGAGAAAATCTGCCAGGGCCTCCTCCAATTGGTTGTGCAGTGTGATCGTACCGTTCAACAGTCGGGATCCCGTGCATCCGGCACCATATTTTCGGGTCGCTGCACAGGCGGCTTCGATCACACGGGGATCTTGGGCAAGGCCGAGATAATTGTTCGACCCGATCATGATCTTGCTCTCTCCCTCGCAGATTACATGATTACCCAAGCTCTCCTCGATGCAGCGGAAATAAGGGTAAAATCCCTGTGCCCGGGCATCAGCTGAGTCGCTGTAATCGCGACATTTTTGAAAAAGGTCTCTTGCCATGAAGGATAAACTGTCAGGGCCAGAAACTCGCAGGAAACGACTGACGTGTAAAGGAAGCGATGATGAAATCGCTTGGCATCAGTGGCTTTTGTCAGCGGCCGATCCTATAGAAAGAATTTGGCGGCACATCCCCCATGGAGATTGACAAGATGAGCAAGATTCAAACTTCGGGATGGGCACCCACCCGATGGGAGTCGCAATCGAAAGCCCCCCACTTATTTCACACGAAGAAAACCAAGTATGGTTTTGGTGCCCGCAGCCGGGATTCTCTACGCCAAGAAAAAAGGTGCGAAGAAGGTTCCTAAGGCTGTCGTTACCAACAAGGTGGACTCACCTGAAAGCGTTTCGCAGGGAAAGCTGTGTAAAAAAATCGGGGCGACAGGATTCGAACCTGCGACTTCTTGGTCCCAAACCAAGCGCTCTACCAAGCTGAGCTACGCCCCGGGGAGAAGGACGCTAGTGGGAAGATTCCTCCTTGGCAAGAAGCGTCTGGAAAATCGCACTCCAATGGCTTGATCGCCCTGAGGAGGTTAGAGCGTATTTGTATGAATGCAGCCAACACTGCATCGAAGATCTGAAAATGTGCGCGCAGAGCCGCGGAGATCGCAGAGGGTTTTCAAAAGACTTCATTCTAGAAACAGCAGTGGAGAATTTTAGACAGGATGAACAGAACACTTAGCCGTGGGTACGTCTTGGGTAGATTGGCTGAAAGCAAACCCGTTAGGGTGAGCCGAGCGGGAGCGAGCGAGTCAAATGAGTTACAGAAACCTTATCGTTCATCCATTGGGCGAGCTGCCTTTTTTTGTAAGTCTCTTTCCTATAATCCTGTAAATCCTGTCCAATTGCCTTTTTAGGTGTCATGCGCCATCTCAGCCTACAACTCTCTGCGCTTGACGGCTCTTGCCTCCGGCAAGCGGTGCCGCACCGGAAGGGGCTTGTAACTTCGTCACAGTCTTCCGTGCCGCATCACAGCGGCTTGGTTCTGCGGGAAAATCTCCCCTGGTTTTCCTCGAACAGGAACGTACAGAGATAAATCAAAATTGCTCTAAAGGAGGGAAACCTTCAGGCTTTCCAAGAGACTGTCCAGCGACAGACTTGCAATGACCGAGGCGCGGTCGCTGATGGCGAAGGGAAGAATGAGTTCCCGCCCATGCAGCATGGAACCGCAACTATAGACGACATTGGGAACATACCCTTCGCGTTCGGCACCTTCCGGAGAGAGAATCGGTTCCCGCAGCCGTCCTATCACCTTGGTGGGATCGTTCAGATCGAGCAGTGCCGCGCCGATGCAGTACTTCCTCATGGGGCCGACTCCATGCGTGATGACCAGCCATCCCGCCTCCGTTTCAATCGGCGATCCGCAGTTGCCGATCTTGACCGATTCCCACATTTCGGAGGGGCGGAGAATCACTTGCGGATTACTCCAGTTATGAGGAGTTTCGGAAAACATGATGAACAGATTTTCGTCATCCTGACGGGAGAGCATCGCATAGCGACCGTCGATGCGACGGGGAAAGAGGGCCATGCCCTTGTTCTGCACTGCAGTGCCATTGAGTGTCAGGATGCGAAAATGAAGAAAATCCTTGGTCTCGATAAGCTGCGGAAGAATCGCATGCCCGTTGTAGGCCGTGTAGGTGGCATAGTACATGACCGAACCATCCTCTTCCGTGAAACGGACGAAGCGGGCATCCTCAATCCCATTGGTCTCATTGGAGGAGACCGGAAAGATAATGCGTTCACTCATCGCCAGTTTTTCGGAAAACCGCAGTTCGTAATTTGACTCGGCCAGCCAGCGAACACACTCCAGCGTGCGGGTCATTTCGTGGGAAGAAGTCTGTGTTTCGTGCCGGATCTCACCCACACTGAGATTCAGCTCACTGAGCGTAAAATTCTCCGAAAGCGGCCTCATCACATCCGCGGCATAGGCGTTATCAAACCCCATCTCAGAGAGTTTGATGATGAAGAGATCCTTGGAATAAGCAGGGTTGGGAACAACCTCCGGAACAGTCACAAAACGTGAAACCGGGTCGAGGGTGATCTGTCCCTTCGGAGCGATGGTCCCAGCCCGGAACTCGATCGAGGAAATATGCCCCTCTCCTGTCGCTCGGAGACTCATGATGAAACGCATCCCACCCTCTCGACTCCCGCTCTGGTCAGGATGCGGCACGATCGAAGGATTGAAAATCGCCGCCGATTCGAGGGCGTATTCCCCGGAAAAAAGCGCACCAATCAAAAGCTCCCTTTCCTTCGAGAGCGGACGTTGCGTGAACACATGCTTCTTCACCTTTTCATAATGGGAGAAGATCAATGGTTCGATCTCGAAATGCCGGGAAGCAAACTCCAGCCTGACCGCGTTTAACTCATTGATGACCTCCTCCTCCGTGAGTGCCAGGGCACGCCCGATGATGGTCGTGACATGGTTGATGTCATTGGGAATGAAGGGGCGAATGATGACCCGGGCGCTCTCAGGGAGCAGGGTGACTTCATGCCGGCAGATGGGTATAGCGCTCACGAGGCAGTAATGGGTTGGGGTGGGATCAAATGTTCGGCGGAGTTCATCTCCGCCAGAGCAAGCTGGAATGCAAGGGAGGACTCCGCTCCCTGATTTTCACTCACTCGCTCGACATGAAGTCCGTCACTGCACCCTCCGGTGCTGAAGTCGTAGAGAGGGAGACCCAGATCATTCCGCCCGAGAAACCATTCGAAGGCCCTTCTGGCTTCGACGGACCACACCTGATCACTTGTGGCCCGGAATGCCTCCTGGCATGCCGAGACCATGGCCTGCGCCTCCACGGGCTGTTGGTCAAAATCAGCACGAGCACCATCCCGTTGATAGAACCCATTGCTGCCAATCGGACGAAAACACCCAGACTGGGTTGTTTGGATCGAGGCCAGCCAGCGGAGCGACTTGAGTCCGATCGTCAGCGCCTCTTCATCCGGCATCGCCTGGCCGCATTGAATGAGCGCCTGGCAGAAGCGGGCGTTGTCATAGGAGAGACTTGCTTCAAACCAGGGCCAATGCTCTGTGGAATATTCTTCCCAGAGCGCCAGGAGTCTTCCGAGCAGCACCTTGCGCAGGGCACTCGTAGTTATTTCTCCAGGAAAACGGCCTTGAAACTCATGGATGCCCAGCAGCGTAAAACACCAGGCCCGTGGTGAGGTGAATTCCTCCACAACCCCGAGCCCGCGCAGAAAGAGTTGCTGGGAAAGCCGCCCGTGCCCCTCGTTGCGGGAACGCCCCACTCCCGTTCCCAGAGCCCAGAGCGCGCGGGCATGACTATCCTCGCTCCCCGCATCCTCCAGCCACTGCCGCCCGTGACTCATAAAATTCCGGAAGCGTCCTGTCTCGTAGTCGAGCGCAGCAGCAAGAAAAGCCAGGTAGTTTGTTGTCTGTGCCGTCAGATTCTCCTTGTGGGGGTGACCTCCGATCTCATCCAGCAGATTGCAGAGGATGTAGGCACGGGCATTGTCATCGGTGCAATAGCCTTCGTGAAAATTGGGGACGTTGAAAATGGCGTGCTGGAAGATACCGGTGCCATCACTCATGCGAACGATATGGTCGAGTCGCAGAGGAGGAAGTTCCGAGGGGCGGCTTCCCAGCGTCCAGCCCGCGAAGGCGGCACGGGGTTTTGATTTCCTGTCCGCCCGGGCATGTTGAAATGTCTTGAGATAGCGGCGAGCCACGGCAGGCCAGATCATCTCACGCCCCATGGCATAAGCCTCACGCCTGATCCGCTCCATCCGCTCCGGCTCGTCGAAGAATGCAATCACCCCCTCCGCGATCGCCTGGGAGTCACGGAAGGGCACCAGTGCGCCGCGTCCCTCTGCCAGCAATTCCTGCGCATGCCAATAAGGGGTGGAAACGACTGCTTTCCCCGCTCCGAAGACATAGGCAAGCGTTCCGGAAGTCACCTGCGCCTCATTGAGGTAGGGCGTCAGATAAATATCGGTCGCCCCGATAAATTCTTTCAGATCCTCCGTGGAGACAAAGCGATTGTAGAAGATGACATGCTCCTTCACCCCGCGTTCCCGGGCGAGCCTTTCCAGGCTGATCCGATAGCGTTCCCCCTCGGTTGCCAGCAGATGCGGATGAGTCGCCCCAAGAACAAGATAGACCACATTGGGATGCCGCTTCACTATCTCAGGTAACGCCTCGATCACATACTCGATCCCCTTCCCCGGAGAGATGAGTCCGAAGGTAAGCATGACAAGCCGCCCCTCCAC
>DKEN01000008.1:16265-16442 GCA_002452515.1 Spartobacteria bacterium UBA6821
GTGGTCACGACCGGCATCCTCACTTCCTTCAGCAGGGCAAGGAGATGACTCCCTGCCGTCCCTCCATAAATACCGAACTCATGCTGCACACAGAGGACATCGGCATTGTTGAAATTCAGAAAATCCGCCGCGCGGCGGTAGGAGTCGAGATCCTTTTCCAGAAGCTCGAAACGCACA
>DKEN01000121.1 GCA_002452515.1 Spartobacteria bacterium UBA6821
CGAACTGGTTCATGCCCGCATTCGTGAAGAGAAGATTGGGAGAGTCGGGCAGCAGGCTGGAAGAAGGGACAATCGTGTGTTCCTTGCTGCGGAAAAAATTAAGAAAGGAACGGCGAATCTCGGCGGAGGTCATGAATCGGAAAGTATAAATTATGATTTATGAATTATGAAGGATGAAACCTGCGACTGGCGGGAGCANNCGTGGGCACGCCCGAGTTCAATAGGCTGAAGGAGTTTAGACTGTAGGCTGTTAGGACAGAGGGGGAAATCCGAAGGGGGAAAAGGATGAAGGAAAAATGAAAAATGAAAAAGGATGAAAAGGCGCGTGAATCTAGTGCTTGGAAGCACGAGATAGACTGCCGTAGGCAGCCTGAAAGGCAAGACGAGCGGGCGCGAGCGAGTCAAAACACGGCTTTGCTTCCATCGCCCCAGCGAATGAAACCCTACGGGCAGCATGTTCATGCTGGCTAACCAGACCGTTCAAGCAGACAGGCATTGTCAGGAGAGGCGTAGGTAGAGAACCAACCCGGTGGGAACCGGGGCGGTAGACTACGATGAAATCGTAGCCCAAAGGGTGCCACGGCTTTGCGGGAGCAAAGTGGCATCAACTCCGAGGAGATGGAGATCCGAAGATGCCTGGTCGGGGCGAGCGCCAGACAAACCTGAAGGATAAAAAAATCAGGGAGTCACCGCAGGAGTGGGAGCATTCGTCGCAGATGCTGGGATCGGAGGGGAGAATGTTTTTAAAATCTCCGCCGAGGCTGCAGGCAAAATCAAAAGTTCCGGAGCATCTCCCTGGCGCACGGCTATTTCGTTGTTCGTTTCGGAGCCAAAGGTGTATTCCGCCAGTAAGGTCTCCCCGGCATTCTCCTGAGCTGTGTTTTCCGAGAGTCGGGCAATCAGTCGGATTGTTGCGGGAAGGTTGGTCTCAGAAAGCCCTCGTGCCATCAGGTGTTCCGGGGTGGCCGCTTCAAAGCTGCTTGCTGAGAGGTTCTGTAGCTGATCAAACCACTCTTTGACTTTCTCTCCAGAGATGACATTGGAACTGGTGCCCTCGGAGAGGAGCCAATCATCGTTGTCAGCTTTTCTTGTCAGAGAGAGAAGGCTTGGATTGAGAATTTCGATCCGATCCACCGTGTCAAATTCCACCTGGGTGAGCTTTTTGGAGCGGAGTGCTAGTGGTGTCACCGCAAGTGCGGTGGAGACTTTATTCTCAATGACGCCGATACCCGGGCGATCGCTGATTCTTGCGAAGTAACCCGTCGCGTCGGGCGTCGGAGCTCCGATGGTGATTACCAAGGGATTCGTTGCTCCCTCCTCATGCAGGTTGATCAGTGCTTCCGGAGTGTCGAGACCGCAGGAAGCGGAGTCCGTGCCTTCCGGCATCCAGCGGATGATCTGGGAAGCGAGCAGGGAATTAAGCCACGACGTGATGGCGGTATCGTCACCAACGGTTGAAACGGGAGATTCCAGCAACCATCCCCGGTTGCCTTTCTGATCCCTCTTCAGAAGCAATTGTTGAGGAACAATTTCTTTGGAAGGAGTGGTGAAGGAAATTTCATCGAGATGATCCGGGCTCAGCGAGGTCAGTCGTGGATCGCGGTATTCCTGGATGGGGCGGAAGGCAATCGAGGCGATTTTTCCCGAGATGAGATAGACGGTTTTTCCTGAATCGAGGCGGACATAGAGTGATTCAGGGGCCGCCCCCTCGCTGCCAATGGAGAGGGTCTCTTTTTTACCCGCCCGGATGGCGATGGAGCGATTTGGATTTTTCAGTCCGAGCGAGGCAAGGGTCACCTTGTCTTTCAAATCCTGTGATCTCAGGATGTCGAGAGGCACGATCTCGGCGGCGGTTTCTAGGAGCGAGTTGACAAGGCTGGGGTTCGCCCTATCCGACTGACCGGATTGGGCATTTCCGATCATCCAGACTCCGTTTGTCCTGGTAAGTGAGATGAGGGAATTCCCTTCCTGAATCCCTATCTCGCTTGCGGAGTTGGGGTCGATGGCAAGCAACGGCTCCTCCGGAGGATGTGTGCGGGTGCGATCGGAGAAGAAAAGGTAGCCGAGGGCCACCCCGGCAAGGATCAGCAGCAGTACTGTTCCCCGCCAGCTCATTGAGGAGTTACTTGGAATGGACGCGGGTGATGACTGCGAGACCTCATGAAATTCATTGGGTGCTTCCCGAGCGCCTTCTCCAGAGGATCGCGCCGCCAATCAGGGCAGCGGCCAAAGGAACGACCATCATGGTCCAGAGGGCGAGGAACTGAAGCTGAATGGTGTCAAGGTTCAGGGTGAAGAACTCCTTGGTCTTGGGAGTCGTGCCTGTCAGTCGGGTGCGATCCACCAGCGTGTTAATGGAACTGGAGAAGAAGTCCAAGCCTGTTCCAGCAAGAAACTTGTCCTTCAGAAAGTCGCTGCTACCCACGACGATCGCACGGGAGGCACCGACGGAGACACGGTCATCGCGCACTCCTCCCAAATCGGCCATCGCAGCGATAACAGCGGGATACGGGGTATCATGATCCCTGTCAAAGTGGACGCCATGCCCATCGGCATTGGCATAATCGGTGCAGCCCCAGAACCCATGCACAGCCTGGATAAGCGGCCGGAAGGAACCGTTTCCCGGAGGAGTGGTGTCCGAGTTGTTTTGCTCCAGAGCCAGCGATTCTGTATTCCCGAGGAAGAGGATATTGAGGCCGACCAGTCGGGCCGTCACCTCGGAACCGGGAACAAATTCCCCGGTGACGTCTCGGAGGATGCCCATAGCACTGCCAAGGTTGACCAGTCGGAGTACCCGGTCGTTGCGCGGTGCGATGCCGATGCCTGCCAAAAAGGAATCAAGTTCCGGTGTGTCGCCGGTCGGGTCAAGAAGGACAAAAAGATGGCCTCCAGCCTTCCAATAAGTCTGCAGGGATTCCAGTTCCGAAGGGGCCAGATCGAAGTGAGCTCCGGCAATGATGACCAGGGCTGCGTCGGATGGGACGCTGGTGCCGGGTTGGAGAGAGAGGGGGGCGGAGGTGAGGTTCTGTCGTTTCAGATTCTGTCCCACCAACTGGAAGGGAGGGAGGCCGGGGAGTGCCTCGCCATGCCCTTGCAGGAAGTAAATTTTTTTATTGGAGCTTGGTTCGACCAGTCCGATCAATGCCGAGGTGAGCACCTGTTCGCCGCGAAAAGCGATAAGTCTCGGACGATCCCCATACTCTGTCGGCGTGGTGTCGTATTCCCCCATCTCAGGAAACGGAATGACCGTGCTTCGATCCTTGTAATCGATGATCAGGACATTCTCCTCGCCGGAGAACTTATACTTTGCCTGAAGTTCCTTGGCCCGGGCGGGATCGCGCGTCGGATCGACACGGTCCACCGTGAGGTCACGGTAATGGTGGGCGTGGAACTGATACTCGCGGAGCATCGCGAGTATGTCGCCGGAGAGTTCCGCCCCGAGGCGCAGGGATGAGGGGGAGTAATAGGCCGTGATTTTGGCCGGAGAGCCGAGGTTCCACATGGTCTCCTGAGACTGGTTGGAGAGTTCAAATTTATGGGAACGGCTGAAGTCGAAACGCCGGTAGTGTCCCAGCGACCAAGTAAGAATGCTGATGGTGACGATCAGCGCCGCCAGAATCTGAAGGGCGACGCGCCACCTCACGGTGCGAAGCGCCCTCGGAGAGGAGCGGCGTGATGGTGTTTCGGGAGAAGGATTTTTCGCCATGAAAGTTATCTCCAACGGCGGGATTGGAAGGACTGGAGCGTGAGGAACAAGAAAAGTCCCGTCATGACTAGGTACCAGATGATCGGACGGGTATCATAGAGGCCGCGCGAAAATTCAGTCATCTGGTCGATGGGGGAGAAGGAGATGGAGACGCTTCGCATCAGCGTGCCGATGCTTCCGGAGAGGAAGGAGAGAAGGCTGGCGAAGAAGACAAGGGAAACGAGGCAGAAGGTCATGACCGCGGCGGTGATCTGATGACGGGTCAGCGAGGAACAGAAACAGCCGATCGAGAGATAAAAGGCACCCATGAGCAGCAGCAGGAGATAGGAGCCAATGTAGGCTCCGATCGCACCCGCCGCCTGAAGTCTGGTCTGCCACCAGAAGATCAGGAAATAGAGACCCGTCGGAATCCAGAGGACGCAGTAGAGAAAGAGCACGCCGAAGAACTTTGCCAGCACCACCTGGGCATCACGCACTGGAGCGGTCATCAATGGTTCAATGGTGCCGGTGCGATATTCCTCTGAAAAGAGGCGCATGGTTAGCAGTGGAAAAAGCAGAAGAAAGGCGAACCAGAAAAAAATCGTGTTGAAGAAGGATTCCACGACGGTCACTTCCGTCGGGCCATGATTGAGCACGGAGACACCGGCATAGAAATTGAATCCGGTGACCAGCAGGAGGAAAAAAAGGATCACCCAGGCCATCGGTGTGTAAAAGGCCGAGGCAACTTCCCGTTTCCAGAGTGTCCAGAATACTCTCATGAGCGTGATGATGTGGTTGAAGAAGTCTGGGATGCGGAGGCAACGAGGGAGGTGAAAATCTCTTCCAGCGAGGCTTCATGAGCCGAGAGCTCCCGGAGCTTCCAGCCCTGTCGGACGATTTCCTCAAAGAGCGCCACGCGTGGATCGCCGCCGGAGGGGAGAATTTCCAGAGTGGCCCAGTCTCCTTTCATCCCCAAAGAATTTACGGAGGCGATGCCCTGAACTTTGCGCAGTTTTTCTTGGGCTGTTTTCTCCGGTGCGAGAAGTTCGAGTCGGATCGCGCCAGAGAGTGAGGAGCCTGAGCGATCGCGCAACTCGGACGGGGTTCCTGAAGCAATGATCTGTCCCTTGTTAAGAATCATCACCCGGGAGCAGGTCATCTCGACCTCGCTCAGGATGTGGCTGGAGAGCAGTATAGTGTGCCGCGAGGCAAGGCTCCGGATGAGGTTGCGGATGTCTCGGATTTGGTTGGGATCAAGACCGATGGTGGGCTCATCAAGAATCAGGATGTCGGGTTCGTTTACCAGGGCATCGGCAAGACCGACGCGTTGGCGGTAGCCCTTGGAAAGGGTGCCGATCAGTTGCCGCTGGACGGGGCGCAGATTGCAGAGTTCCAGGGCATCCTCGACTTTCTCCGGGATGCGGCGCGGGCGTACCCCTTTGAGGGCGGCACGGTAGGCAAGATACTCGCCGACACGCATTTCCGGATAGAGAGGGACATTCTCCGGAAGGTACCCGATCCGGGAGCGGGCCTTGATCGAATTGCTGAAAATGTCGAAACCGGCGATGCGGACTTCCCCCGAATCGGCAGGCAAGTAGCCACAGAGAATCTTCATGGTGGTGCTTTTTCCAGCACCGTTGGGCCCAAGAAAGCCAACGATCTCGCCCCGCTTGACGGAAAAGGAAAGATCCCTGACCGCATCGGTGGGGCCGTAGCTTTTGGTGAGTCCGTGAACAACGATCATGAAGGGCAGGAATCTACCTCCAACAAGGTTTCCGTGCAAGGCTCCCAAGAAACCTGATTGACGGCTTGATCCCATCCTCTGTTCTGATAAGTGTAAATGTTCTGCCTTTGGCGCAAAATTGCCGCCCGTTTGGCAGCAGATTTTACTCCATCTTCATGAGCACATCCTTTACGGCCCGCTGGAACGAAGCGGTCATTGATGAAAATTACGAAAAGTGGCGCAAGGACGCCGCATCGGTCGCGCCTGATTGGGCTTCGTTCTTCGAGGGTTTCGAGCTCGGTTTTGCCCGTTATCAGAAAAATGCCAAGGCTCCCGCCGGAGCACCATCTGCTCCGGGCGCGCCGGCTGCTTCCTCATCGCTTGAAAGTCGTGTCGAGGCGCTGATCTACAATTACCGCACCCTTGGTCACACCCTGGCGCGGCTCAATCCTTTGAGTGACGAGGTGCCCTATCAGCCACTGCTCGAGCTGAAGGAGTTTGGTCTCACGGATGCGGATCTCGACGAGACCGTCAGCTCCCGATCGTACCGGGATGGGGCTCCGATGAAAGTTCGCGACATCATCGGGGAGATGAAGGCCATTTACTGCGGCACCCTGGGTGTCGAGTACATGCACATTCAGAATCCGCATATCCGTCACTGGATTCGCCAGAAGGTGGAGGATCTGCCGGGCAGGGCTGAAAACGCCACGCCGCATTACCGGATCCTGCGCACCCTGCACAAGGCGGAGAGTTTCGAGAATTTCCTCCACACGACCTATGTTGGTGGCAAGCGTTTCTCGCTTGAAGGAGGCGAATCCATGATGGTCGCCCTCTCGGAGATTCTCCATCGTGCCGCTCCCTGTGGCGTCAAGGAACTGGTGTTCGGCATGGCCCATCGCGGGCGTCTCAATGTGCTGGCTAATTTCATGAAGAAGCCGTTCGCGGTTATCTTCAACGAGTTCAGCGACAAGTATGCCCCCGATCTCGGCGAGGCAAGCGGCGATGTGAAATATCATCTCGGCTATCAGGCCACCCGCGTTACTGAGCAGGGTGAGGAGATCGATGTGTATCTCGCTGCCAACCCAAGCCATCTGGAGGCAGTTGATCCCGTTGTGTTGGGCAAAGCACGCGCGCGTCAGCGCATTCTTGGCGACACGGTCGAGAGGAAAAAGGTGCTTCCGTTGCTGATTCACGGCGATGCTGCCTTCCCGGGACAGGGAATCGTGGCCGAGTGTTTCAACCTGTGCAATCTACCTGGCTACCGCGTAGGAGGAACGATCCATCTGATCGTGAACAACCAGATCGGTTTTACCACGCTGCCGAAAGACTCCCGTTCCACGGCTTACTGTACCGACATCGCCAAGTTTATCGAGGCACCTGTCTTCCACGTGAACGGGGACGATCCGATCGCCGTTGCCGAGGCGGCCCGTATCGCGCTCGCCTTTCGTCAGGAGTTTGGCCGCGATGTCGTCGTCGATATCGTCTGCTATCGCCGTTACGGACACAATGAGGCCGATGAGCCACTCTTCACCCAGCCGGATCTCTACAAGGTCATCCGCGCCCACCTGCACCCGAGCGAGGTGTTCATCAAGCGGGCCGAGGAACTCGGCACGCTGACTCGCGCACAGTTTGACGCAAGTTGGAAGAAATCCAAGCTGCAGCTTGAGACGGCGCTTGCCGAGATGAAGCGGGGCATCGACACCGATGTGAAGGCGAACCAGCAGGCCTTCGTCGGATCGACAGCCATCTTCCAGCCCCCTTATTCCTTCACGCCGGTGAAGACGGCCATCTCCCAAGAGATGCTCAAGACGATTGTCGATGGACTGACCACGGTTCCCTCTGATTTCCGTGTCCTACCCAAGGTTCGCAAGACCTTACTAGAACGCCGACGCGAAGTGTATGAGAACGGAGGTCCTTTCGACTGGGCCTATGGCGAGGCGCTTGCTTTCGGTTCCCTGATGATAGATGGCATCCCAGTCCGACTCTCGGGCCAGGACAGCCGTCGCGGCACGTTCAGTCACCGCCATTCGGTTCTCTACGACGAGGTCACCCGCGAGCGCTACATCCCACTCCTCCATCTCGCTGAAGGGCAGGCACGTTTTTGCGTTTACAACAGCCCTCTTTCCGAGGCTGCCGTCCTCGGATTCGATTACGGATATTCCATGGATTATCCCCAGATGCTCTGTATCTGGGAGGCACAGTTCGGTGACTTCGCCAACGGTGCCCAGGTCATCATTGATCAATTCATCGCGTCGGGAGAGACCAAGTGGCTCCGACCCAGTTCGCTTGTCCTGCTTCTGCCTCACGGTTATGAGGGACAGGGACCCGAACACTCCAGCGCGCGTCTCGAGCGGTTTCTGCAACTCTGTGCCGATGAGAACATGGAGGTCTGCAATCTGACCACTTCCGCGCAGTATTTCCATATCCTGCGTCGTCAGATGCTTCGTGATTTCCGTAAACCGCTCATCATCATGAGTCCGAAGAGCCTTCTTCGCTCTGATCTTGCCGCTTCGAAAACGGTGGATTTCACCGAAGGCTCATTCCATGAAATTCTCGCGGGGGTGGAACCTGCCGATCCCGCCAAGGTGGAACGCCTGATTCTCTGTTCCGGCAAGGTCTATTACGATCTTCAAGCCTATCGTGAGAAGAATGGCTGGAGCGACAGAAGCGCCCTCATCCGTCTGGAACAGATTTATCCGCTCAACGAAGAACTGCTTCGCAAGCTCACAGCGCCGTATGCCAAGGCGAAAGAGATCGTCTGGTGTCAGGAGGAACCCGAGAACATGGGTTCCTGGAATCATCTGTTGCCGCGCCTGATGAAGTTCTTCGGTCGTGCCATCAGTTACGCAGGCCGCGAACCCGGCGCCAGTACGGCGGTTGGCACGTCGGCTGCTCACAAGCTCGAACAGGCAGCCCTCATTGCCCAGGCCTTCGGAGAGGCAAGCTGAACAAATTTTAACCAACGATCCCACCATGAGTGTTCCAGTCATCATCCCAACCGTCGGAGAATCCATCACTTCCGGCGTTCTCTCAGCCTGGCATAAAAAGGATGGAGAGCAGGTTGCCGTCGGCGATCTCCTCTTTGTGCTCGATACCGATAAGGTCTCCTCCGAGGTCACGGCGCTCGAAGCCGGCGTGCTCTCGATCAAGGTGGCCGAGGGTACCGAGGTGCAGATCGGTGAAACCGTCGCTGAGATTGATACGGAGGCAGTCGCTGCGCCTACCACAAAAGAAGAGAAAAAAGTGAAGGCTGAAACGGTTGAGGCTCCGAAGCCTGCTGTTCCCGCCAAGGCTGAGGCTCCCAAACCCGCGCCCACTATTGCAGCACCATCACCGAAGCCCGTTCCCGAAGGCCGTGTCACCCGTCGCAAACTTTCCCCGCTGCGTCGTAAAATTGCCCTTCAGCTTGTCTCCGCACAGCAGAATGCCGCCATTCTCACCACCTTCAATGAAGTTGATATGAGTGCCGTCATGAGTCTTCGCAAGGAAGTTCAGGAGGGGTTCCAGGCCAAGTACGGCGTGAAGCTCGGCTTCATGTCCTTCTTCATCAAGGCGGTTGTCGAGGCGCTTAAAGTGATTCCTCAGATCAACGCACAACTTGAGGGGGATGAACTCATTGAGAACCATTACTACGACATCGGTGTTGCTGTCGGAACAGAGAAGGGACTGATGGTTCCTGTCCTTCGTGATTGCGATAAGCTCTCGCTTGCAGGACTCGAAAAGTACCTTGTCGAATTTGCCGGGAAGGCCCGCGAGGGAAAGATCGGCCTCGCTGATCTCCAGGGAGGCGTCTTCACCATTTCCAACGGTGGAGTGTATGGTTCACTCCTGAGCACCCCGATCCTGAATCCGCCGCAGAGCGGTATTCTCGGGATGCACAAAATCCAGGAACGCCCTGTTGCCATTGATGGCAAGGTCGTCATCCGCCCGATGATGTATCTCGCACTCTCCTACGATCACCGTGTTGTGGATGGCAAGGAGGCGGTGACTTTCCTCATCAAGGTGAAGGAAGCGCTAGAGAATCCGGTTAGGTTGTTTTTGGATTAATCCAAAAAAAACCTTCTTACAGGCTTGGGTTTGATGGCGTGGCGTGAAGTTGCTGCCTCACTCCCCGATAATTTTAACCAGAACGCGTTTGCGTCGGAGGCCGTCGAATTCCCCGTAGAAGATCTGTTCCCACGGTCCGAAATCAAGCCGCCCTTCCGTGATGGCCACGACCACCTCGCGCCCCATGATGGAACGCTTGAGATGGGCATCGGCATTATCCTCTGCCCCGTTGTGCGCATAGCGGGAATGAGGCTTTTCCGGGGCCAATCCCTCCAGCCAGTGTTCAAAATCGCCGTGGAGGCCTGATTCGTCGTCATTGATGAAGACGCTTGCGGTGATATGCATGGCATTCACGAGACAGAGTCCCTCGAGGATGCCGCTTTTCTGAAGGCAACGGTCGATTTCCGGGGTGATATTCAAGAAACCGCGTCGGGTTGGAATCTGAAACCAAAGCTCGTGACGGTAGGATTTCATGGATTGCAGCATAAGCTGATGCGTCGTGTCTGGCGATCTGTGATGCTGGTGATCAGATCTTAATTAGAATAATTCTTGATTGAGAGTTTAGGTGGGGTAAATTGAGACCCCATCTCATGAAAAAGCATTCCACGCCCACTGATCCTGCCTATGCCACGGCAATGCAGGGAGGCGGGTTGAGGCTCACCCCCCAGCGACGTCATGTTTATGAGGTACTGATGCAGAAGCGGGATCATCCCACCGCTACAGAGGTCTTTCTGCGAGTACAAAAGCGGATGGCTTCGATCTCTCTGGCCACGGTCTATAACTGTCTCGAAACCATGGTTGGCAACGGCTTGGTCAAGGCCGTCCATGTCGATCGCGAACCGACCCGCTTTTGCGCCAATCTGCGCGAGCATGGGCACTTCCATTGCACTGGTTGTGGACTTATTTCCGACATCGAGTTTTCGCATTCCAAGGAATCACACGGTTGGAAGCTCCCCGACGGCTATTTGGTTACTCAGCAGGATGTGAGCCTTCGCGGCCTCTGCGGTAACTGCACATCAGGTGCCGACTCTTCTCACAAAACTCTGCAACACGCTCACAAATCAACCCACTAAGAACCATGTCCGCTCACACACTCTCCATCCGCGATCTGCACGCTTCCATCGGTGACACTCCCATTCTCAAGGGACTGACACTTGAAATTCCCAAGGGCGAGGTGCATGCCATCATGGGGCC
>DKEN01000036.1:0-6803 GCA_002452515.1 Spartobacteria bacterium UBA6821
CCCCTCCCCTGCTCCTGTTTGGTCATGAGCTTCTTTTTAGCACGCACGCAAGAATTGTCCTGACTGCATTAGGATCAACGACTTCTTTATTGCCAGGAGTCTTTCTCGAAATGCCACTGGATGATTTCCTTCTGAAACTTGAGAGAAAGGAACAGGGCTCCATCAGTCCGACTTTCGATACTCTCTGGGATTCCAACACCATCGTTATCGGATCTCACGATGATGCATCCAAGGTCGCCTGTCTTGCAACCCTGCTCTGGAATAGCTCGTTACGGTATCTCCCAATCCCTATACAATTAGTGTTGGGATTTGGATGGATCGTGATGTTCATTCTTGCTAGGAGAACCTCATGGGTTCCACGCCTGATCCTCTCTCTCTGTGTTCTCCTGAGCCTCATCGGTTCAACGCTTGTTCTTAGCCGATACGGGATCATCCTCCCTTTTATTCCGGGTGTGGGAACCGCATTACTCCTGCCTCTAAATAAAAGGTAGCAGCGGATATTTTCTCCCCAAAACCTGTTCGCTCGGCACTCCAAGCCATTTTTCCAGCGCTGTGGCGTAAACGGAGCGGAAGTCGGTACTGAATTTCAGATCGCCTTCATTCAGCTCGGTCAAACTTGGATATTTTCCATAGAGGCCAGGTTTCACCCCACCTCCCAGGATGAAGAGCGGAGCGGCAGCTCCATGATCGGTGCCTCCGCTTGCATTCTCAGCCACACGGCGGCCAAACTCGCTGAATGAAATCATGAGAACCCTATCGAAGTTTCCCTGAGCCTTGAGGTCGGCGCTAAATGAAGAGAGGGCTCCATTCAGATCACCCATCAGACGATCATGGGTGGGAAGTTGATTGGCATGAGTGTCGAATCCTCCTTGAGAAACGTAATAGACCCGTGTNNGATTGAGGCTGTTGCCCAGGGCAGAATTGGGATAATTCACGCTGCTCTTTGTTTTTCGCGTGATGGCGAGAATTTTATCACTGCTCATTTGAGCTCCTAGCGCCGTACGCTGGAGGAATTCAACAGTATCGCCGGCAGTGCTAGGAGATCCCGCCACCATTCCGATCGATCCGCCATTGTTTTCCCCATCATTTCCGTGGGTTGCATCGGGTACTGGTGCATTTATTTCCCGCATGAAAGCATCTGTGGATTTCGGATCGCTTGCAGATTCGCTCATGTAGCGGAATTGTTCGGGATTCGTGAAAGCCACACCCTGGCCATGGATCGAGGCAAAGGCCTGCGGAGTTTGCCCCCCGATGGCAACCCCCACACTCGGATCGGATCCCTGACAACAGCTGTCAAAGTATCGACCCAACCAACCATGACTTTCGATGACGTTTTCATCGCTGGCAGTCTGCCAGATCTCTGTTGAGCGAAAGTGAGAACGATTGGGATTCGGATATCCGACCCCTTGAATCATGGCGAGATTTCCAGCTCCATAGAGATCCTTTAGCCCCGTAAGGCGGGGGTGTAGTCCTGCGTAGTCATTGATCCCCAAGATTTGCTTTGCAGGCAGGGCAAGCTTTGGGCGCATCCTGTAATAGGTATCATCCCCAAAGGGAACCAGCGTATTGATGCCGTCATTACCTCCAGCAAGCTGGAGGACAACGAGGATCGGTGCATCTTTGCCAGTAGGGTACTGGCCTGTCGTGGAGGCCGCCATCGAGTCCAGGGAAAGAAAGGTTTTTTCCAAAAAGAGTGGCACCGTGGATGCAAGCGCCCCGCCGAGCATTGAGGTGCGCAGAAACTGACGACGCGTATGAAGGGTTTGTTCCTGGGGTATTTTCATCGGGGTATTTTGTTCAAGATTGCACAATTTTTATTTTAACACAGTTGATATTCGGGAGTTCCCATCATGATCTGGAGTAGATCGCGGATGACATTGTCTGTGTAGGGTGTCGAATGATTTTGGAGAAAGGTCAGAAAATCTCCCCTTTCTTTCATGGAAATATGGGAATTGAAGAGACGGAACACCAGAGGGTCGAGAAGGAGCGCTGACTCAAAGCGGTCCGCGCTGGGAGCAATTCTTTGAAGTGGAAGAAGTGCCGTTTTAGTCCCTCCTCCACCCGAAATATGCGCTTTTCCACTCAGCAGATAAGCCGCCAGATTATACCGATAGAGGAGACTGGAGGCGCTAATCCAGGAGCGTCCTCCGTCCCATCCCTTGACATTGGGTGGGGCAAAAAGAATCTGGCCCAAGGAGGAAAGAGCATTTTCGATCACTCGGTCATCTGGAAGCGGAATTTCCAGGATCTTTGTTGTTTGGATGAGCCACTGCACCGGACTCTTGATCTGGCGATGCATGACGCTTGATTCATAAAAGAGGGTGCTCTGGAAGATCACACGCAATGCGCCACCGATGTCGTAGCCGCTGTTGAGCAGAAGGTTCGCAACGCAGTTGATGATTTCCTCGCTGGGATTGTCCGAAACAAAGAAAACCCAGAGTTTCCGCCCTATGAAGCGGGCGCATTCAGGTCTTGCCACAATGAGATCGATAATCTGGTCACCGGTGAAGGCGCCCATCTGTCCAAAGAAATATTTTTCTCCTGAATCCCAGTCGCGTGGGGCGTCCCGAAAATATCCAGTTTCCTGATCGATTCGGTACCCTGTAAAGGCGCGGCCGGCCTCCTGAATATCCTCTTCTCGATAATGTCCCTCTCCGAGGGAGAACAACTCCATGACTTCACGGGCAAAATTTTCGTTCGGATGTCCCTTATGACTACTCTCAAGATCCAGCCATCGAATCATTGCCGGATCACGTGACATGGCCTTCAGGAGATCGGGAAACTTTCCCAGGGCATAATGGCGCAACGTCTCATTTTGCTGCCACATCAAGTAAGGATCATTCACCTTCTGATTGCTTGTCGCAAAGTGTCCATGCCAGAAGAGGGTTGCCTTCTCCTGAAGCGGGGCTGAGGTATAACGCATCCGGTTAAGCCACCAGACGCGAAGATCGATCATTGATGGGCGTTCAGCCAAGTTAAGTTCCTGACGAATGGCACGCTTCTCCCCTTCAGTAGAAGCTGCTTGTATCCTTTGCCGATAGACAAACCGATCCTTGGGTTGGAGCAAAAAAGGAACAGGAAAAAGATCCTCGTCGTCATCAGGTTTGAGGAGTGATTCCACCGCTCCCTTCGCTCCAAATGACTGAAGGGTTGCTATTTCACCAGGAGTTCCGCCGAATCCGGCACGGTTGAGCAGATGCCCCGCCGTGAAGCGGTTCCAGAGTTTTTCCGGAAGAGGTAAAAGCATATCCAGTGTTTAAAACACCTTTCCGATCAAAAAGTCTCACAGAAAACTTCAAATGCTCCTCGCTGAGTTTGGAGCAGGCTTTTACGGAACCGCTGATTTAATCCCATGATGACTGCTGTAGGACAAAAGGCTGATTTTTCAGGCGCGAAGAGCAGTGGCAACACAATGCCGTGGAAACGGCTGGGTAGATTTGCCGATAGGCAAACCCGTCAGGGCGAGCCGAGCTGGAGCGAGCGAGTCAAAGCCGTCTTGCCTTTAGCCCATTCCTCCCGCAACAGTCTCGTTGCGATTAAATCAGCGTTTCCTTAAGCTTATCAGATATGCGTTTCACAAATCTGACTCGGACTGCGGGCATCGGTTCCAACTGCTACCGCCTCGATCTCGAGAACGACTCCGTGATTCTCGATTGTGGCATGCATCCAGAACATGTCGGACGTGACTCCACTCCCCTTTTGGAGAACCTCGGTAACAACGACATTCGCTCCACCATTCTCACCCATGCGCATCAGGATCATGTGGGATGTCTTCCACTTCTCCAGAGTCAGCATCCGGTCATGCCCGTGCTCATGACCGCAGGGACGGCCCGCATTGCCGATGTGATGCTCCATAATTCCGTAAATGTCATGATGCGTCAGCAGGAACAGCTCTCACTCAGCGAGCCCCCGCTTTTCGGACACCGCGGCGTCGAACAGGCGGCACGTCGGTGGCGCACTTGTCCCCTTGAACGCCCCCTGACTCTGGATGGAGACAGAGCCTCGCACGAGAGCCAAGATCCGACGGTCACCTTCTATGATGCCGGTCATATTCTGGGTTCGGCAGGAGTGATGATTCGGGCTGAAGGTAAAAAATTCTTTTATACCGGAGATGTCAACTTTCAGGATCAGACGATCCAAACAGGCGCACGATTTCCCGAAGAACCGGTTGATGTTCTCGTGATGGAGACGACCCGCGGGGACGCAGTCCTTCCAGATGATTTCACCCGTCAAAAGGAAGAAGAAAGATTTTCAACTGCTGTCGCGGCCGCCTTGAACAAGGGTGCGAGTGTCACCATCCCAGTATTCGCCTTGGGCAAGACACAGGAAGTCATGGCTCTGGTCTGGAGGATGCAACAGGAGAAGATTATTCCCGCCACCCCTATTTATGTGGGTGGGCTGAGCAGCAAAATCACAGCCATCTATGATTCAATGGCCTCAATGGTTCCAAGAAAACTACCGCAGCTTCACCTGATGGATGCCGTGGCGCCCTATATTGCGGGATCTCAGGAAATTCAGTCGCTCAATCCCCGCAAACGAGCCATTTACGCCCTCTCCAGTGGCATGATGAGCGAGCATACCCTCTCCAATATCTTCGTCAGGAAGGTGCTTCCCGATCCTGCACAATACCTTTTCTTTGTCGGCTATGCCGATCCAAACTCTCCGGCTGGAGCAGTCAGAAGGGCGGAACAGGGAAGCAGTATTCAACTTGGCGAACAAGGGGACACCGTGCCGTTCAACTGCCATCGGGAGGAGTTCATCTTCAGTGCCCATTCACGCCGTGAAGACATTTTAAACTACGCCATTAAAGTTCGCCCCAAAACCATTCTCTTGGTGCACGGAGACCAGGCCGCCATCGAGTGGTTCACTCGCAAACTCTATGAAGCCCTTCCCGGAACAACTGTTCTATCCCCTCCCCCGGGGATTCCGATTGAGCTGTAAGAGTGTCACTTCGATATCTGGCATCCGTTACTATTGCCTAGAAGAGCGATTTTCAGATCATTCTGGACGGGATTTGAGCCGAACCAGAGACTCAGAAATGCCCGTTGAAAATTCTTACCGACTATTGTGCCTTTTTTGAGACAAGCATCATAAACAACGGTATTGCTTCCGATAAATTGAACCCTCTCCATGCCACCGCACTTCACAGGGCCGAACAGTGCGATAAAAGCATCCCTGTCCTTCTCAAAATCGGGATAGGTGTAGGAAACACTTTGAGCAAACTGTGATTGCCAAGCCTTGGTGACAAGCGATTGAGTGACAGGTCCTAGGAAGGTAAAATCAAACTGCATGGGAGAGGAAGAGTTCGATACCTCCCTTTCTGATCGCAATGGTGCGTGCACATAAAAAGCCGCCACATAGGCTCTGATTGGTACAAAGAGAAGGACAACGCTGCGAAGACCTGCACCGTTTAGTTGCAACGTTTCACCAGCAACAGCAGCATGAGGTGCAATCGGAACGCCTTGAATTTCGAGCGCCATGAGAGAAGGCAATCCCGCCAAAAAAATGATGATTTGCAAAAGCAAACCCTTTTTCATGGGAATTCTTCAATTCTCTCGCTGGTAGCCTATGCTCCGTAACTCTTGGTGAACTTCTTTTTTCCCTCATCCTCACTTTCAGGCGACACCGCGGAAGGAGTTTCGATCGAAGGAACATCCTCTGCAATTTTTGACTCTTCGGGTGCACTCACCTCGGAGTCCTCGGATTCGAGGCCTGCACCTTGCGCGACATGAACAAAGGCAAGTTGAAGTTCACTCAGAATGCTGGTGAGAATCTTTTCCTCGTCCTTGTTGAGATTGCCACGAGTCTTTTCCTTCACGATTTCGAGATGATCGATGAACATCCGGGCAGCCTCCAGATTGATCTCCGGCTTGCCTGTTGATGGGTGAGGAATCTGTCCAAGGCAGAGGGCTGCCTGCTGCGCCTGCATCATGATAAATTCGATAAAGCGCTGGGTGAGATCGGCTGAGTTTGTGGATTGTTGAATTTCGGCCATCGTAATAGGTGATTAGGGGTTAGGGTATGAGACTGTAGGTTCTGAATTGGGAGAGTCTGAAGTTTTTCGCGCAGAGGCGCGGAGACGCTGAGAGAAGAATTGGAATAATCTGGAACTCATGAAATGGAAGCAAGTGGAGAGGTCGTAGATTTGAGGGCTGACTTCTGATGCTCTGATTTATAGTTTTTCTTCTCGGTCTTCCGACCTAATAGCCTACAGCCTAAACTGCTAACAGCCTTTTTCTCCATCAGGGCTGATGAAGGGGGGCGGTATTTTTGACGGGAGGTCCGACGATGACCTCGACGCTCTTGCCATCACGGAAGTATTTCTGCGCAACCTTTTTGATGTCATCAAGCGTGACACTCTCAATTTCGTGTGTCCGGCCCTTGTCGTGGTCATAGCCGAGTCCCAGGAGTTCATTGGTCGCGCAAAGCCCACCAAGCGCTGCGCTGGATTGATTCCGAATAGCCTCCGCGCCAAGTAGTTTTGACTTTGCCCTATCAAGTTCGACCTGAGTCAGGCCATCGTTTGCCAGCTTTGAAATCTCATCATCAAATTCATGACGCGCGAGATCGACTTTCTTTGGATCTGTACCGAGGTAGAAGACAAAGGCTCCCGGCGCAAGTCCGGCGGAGTTCGAAGCTCCCACGAAATAAGCCAAGCCGAGTTTCTCGCGAATTCGGACAAAGAACCTTGATCCGAGGTCGCTGGAAGCCTCTTCAATAAGTTCCAGGGCAGGTTTGTCTGCGGCATCAATCGTCGTGCCGAGATATCCCTTCATGATGACTGCTTGTTGTTTGGGGCGATT
>DKEN01000036.1:6859-12593 GCA_002452515.1 Spartobacteria bacterium UBA6821
GTGATCTGATCATCCTCGGCCTTGATCGCCGCGATCTGTGAATCTTTTTCCAAGGCGACCTCGCGCTCTGGGAATGTTGCGTTCTCCAAAACATCCGAGAGAAGCTGCATCCCAAAGGGAAGATCATCTTTCATCACCTCGACAGAAACGGAGACGATGTTGTTCCCTGAACCTGAGCCAATTGATCCGCCGAGATGTTCGACCGATTCAGCGATCTGCTGGGCGGTTCGTGTCTTTGTCCCCTTGATTATCGTGCTGGCCAGAAGCGAAGAGATGCCGTTGTCTTCCGGAGTTTCACTCAGAAGACCTCCACGGAAAGCAGCGCTGATGGAAACCAGAGGGAGACGCTTGTCCTCGCCAACAAGCACCCGCAGACCATTGCTAAGCTCCACTTTCTTGACCTCGTTTACTTTTTGAGGAGTTGCAGGAGTTGCCGTGGTCTGACTCTCTCCGATTGGGTCAAGCGATGTGACCGTCAGCCCATCCTCCTTGAGATATTGTGCCGCTACGCGACGCACATCAGCCGTGGTGACTCGCTCAATGGCTTCGAGGTACCGCCTCCCCTGCTCGGGATTGCCCGTCATCAACCAGCCGTCGCCATAGTCGGTAGCCCGTCCACGCATGGTGCTGAGTGTGTTGTAGTGACTGGAAAGCATCCCTTTTTTCGCCTTGGCGAGTTCTGCGTCCGTGATGCCCTCTCTGGCAACGCGGTCCACCTGGGCAAGAATCTCCTTTTCCGCAGCATCGCGCTTGGCTGGATCGGAAATCGCCCCGATGTAAATCAATCCTTGGGTTGGAGTCAGGGTGTAGAGTCCAGCCCCGATCTGGTGGACGAGGCCCTTCTTCTCACGCACTTCGGTGTTGAGGATCGAGCTGGTTCCGGCACCGAGCACGGAGGAGAGCACATCGACAGCAGGCGCATCAGGACTCGTGGCACCAGGAGCACGCCAGGCAATGTTTATCCTGCTCAGATCAGTCGGGAAGAAATCGCGCCCTTCCTGTTTCCCTAGTTGCGGTGGCTCCTCTAACACCGTAACTGGCTCCAGAGCAACACGGGGATATTTTTCGAAATAGGCCCCCAGTTGATCATGGATCTGATTGGCATCAACATCGCCGACAACCACAAAGCAAAGGTTGTTGGGAACATAGCGACGCTTGTAATACTCCAACACATTCTCCCGGTTGAGTTTGTTGTAAATATCGAGGTGGCCTATCACGGGTTCCTTGAAGGGGCTGACATGATAGGCTGTGCTAAAGAGGAGTAGTGATGCAGTCCGGTCGGGGTTATCGTAACCCATGGCAAACTCCCTGCGGATGACTTCCTGCTCCTTGGTGTATTCCTCAGGAGGTAATGTCGCGTTCATCATGGCATCGGAGAGAATGTCGAGCGCCAGCGAGGCTCCCTTGGCCGGAACATCAATCCAGAAAACCGTGCGATCATAGGAGGTGTAAGCATTGATATACCCACCCTGGTCCTGCACCTGACTGGCGATCACGCCGGGCGCCCGGGAAGTAGTCCCCTTGAAGAGCATGTGCTCGAGAATGTGGGAGAGTCCGGCACCAAGGAGTTTACCTTCATGGATCGAACCTGTCTTGCACCATGCCTGGACGCTCACGACGGGCGCAGAGTGATCCTCTTCCACGATTAATGTCAGACCGTTTGGATAAGTAAATAATTGGGGTCTGCTGACCACGGAATCAAGAGTTTCCGAGGAGACGGTGGCGGGATGTTCCGGATTTTTTGGCGAAGCATTCAATGGCTGAGAATGGAGTATGGCGGAGAGAGTCATCAGAAAAATAAGGCGGTTCATGGGTTAAAAAGAGAAGCTTGTGATGTCGTGGTATCAGTGGTCGCGGATTGGTCAATGGGAGGAAGAAAGGGTGCCACAAAGGCCTCATGAAAATCAAACCCCTGAGTGAATCCATCGGGATGATCATCTTCTGTCCTGCCAAAGGCCCCGGCATCCACCAGATGAAAAACCATTTTCCCGATATCCTGACACGAGTGAATTCCCCAGTAATCAAGTACCGTGGTGGTCATCGGTCCAAACTCCTTGAGAGCCTGTTTGCGAAACCCCTCCAGTAGTTCGGTGGCCGTCACATGCTGGGAAATCGGTTGAACCTGCTTTCCCTTGCTGCGTTTCTTAATAATGGCTTCGAGCGACTCCCTCAGGAATTGATATCCCTCGGGACGGAATTGAGCGTCTTTCTCGACAGCTTCTGCCACGGCTTCGTTGAATCCTGATACTTTCACAAGTCGTTAAATTAAAATATCTTTCTAGTGTGGGGTTACCGAACCCAAGGAATTTTCCTGAGGCAGGGAGTTCATGAGACGAAAATGACGAATCCCTGCTCCTGCTGTCAGTGCAAAGAGCATGAGAACCAGCACGAGTTGTTCGCCTCGGGTGAGTGAAAGCATGTTTTAATCATAAAGGGGAGAGTCGCTGATGCAAGTGCCCGATGCGTGGAATTTTTCAGGGGCTCTTGTGATACCAACAAGTGGCTTTTGATGGGTGCGATAAAGGGGTTATTCCCTTACGAACCGGACAGCCTGAAGGCATTTTTATTTTAGGGATTTCCGGCTCAATCATAAAGAGTCTCAAAGGCGAAAAATGAAAACGCGTTCCAGGCTAGTTGAAAGTGGGGAAAAATTGATCTGTTCCGCTGGAGCAGGGAGCCGTTTCTTGAGGGATGATTTTTTGGACATTCCTGGTGCATTGAGGGCGTATCCTCTTATTGCTACCGCTGACACGTTGTTTTTTTCAGAGTCAGCACGTACTCAGACGATAAACTACTGGGAAACCTCGGGCGGCGGCGTTTGCTCAACTGGGGCACCCCGGTGGGGACGAATGCAACTTAGCTTCTGGTTACCAATACCTCTCTGAACAATTCTGAACTAGCCAGCATCAGTTTCTATAAGGGAAGAACCACCAATAGTGGATTTTTAGGAACTGGTGTTTTCAGCGGCATTCAGATCATTCCCGTTCCCGAATCAGCTTTCATCATTGTGGGTGGATTACTCCTCGAAGGGATGATGACTTCCTTGCTGCCCCAACGATGGCGAATAGAGCGGGTCTTAGAATCCGAACCTCTTGATTCTTAGAATTTTTCTTAGACGCGCCAAGAGAGAGTTTCCTTCGTTCTCAATTTGAACATTTGAGATGGGAGAGTTGTCTTACCTACTGAAACACTTAGGTATAGGTTGATAGAACTCGCCGGAATACAGCTTTATTGATGGCTTTTTTCAAGTTGACTATTGACCAAGGTATAATAGAATATAATGTACACGCTTTTATTAATATTTATTGAACTCGAATATTTCCAGTTTTAAACGCGACTTTTCTGAGTCTGTTCTCCCTATCTTAAAACAAGACTGGTCGAATTGTTCGAGGTGTAGCCGTATTTTGGAAAGAGCCGCAGGGATTCTCATGATCATTGCTGCGAACCTCTTTTTTTCTCCTGTCGCCCACGCTCAGACAAAACTTTATTGGAATACCAATAGCGGCTTAAGTTGGGGTACAAACGGTTGGAATACCACCGCTGCTGGAACTGGCGGAAACACGACTTGGGTAACCAATGATGTAGCGGTTTTTAATAGTTCGAGGTCCGGTGTTGCAAACACCACGACAATTGTCACCCTGTCAAACACTCAAACTGCCGCAGGCTTGATCTTCTCCAATAACACGTTGACGACAGCACTTAATTCATCCAGTTCCACCACCAATACGCTGAACCTCGGTCAATATGGTATTGTTGTGGCCTCGACAGATGGGGCTGTGACTATCGGCAACACTTCCTCCAATATCGCCATTGCCCTCGTGGCCAATCAAGGGTGGACCAACAATTCCACAAGCCTTCTCTCCATTCTAGGCAATGTTAGCGGAGCCTATAATTTGACCAACGCCGGTTCAGGAAACACTCTCATTAGCGGCATCATCTCGGTAACGGGAGTCACAAAGGGCGGCAGCGGTACCACGACACTCACTGCAGCCAACACCTACTCAGGTGGGACAACGCTGAATGCCGGCACGCTCGCCATTAGCAACAATGCCTCCCTTGGTACTGGAGCGCTGACCTACAGTGGCAATGGAACGCTGACGGCTCTGACCACTCTCACGGCCCTAACCAATGCCGAAGTCATCAATAGCGGGGTGACGGCAACAGTGAACAACAACGGGTTTAATGTGACCAACAGCGGGGTGATCTCAGGATCGGGGACACTCGCCATCGCAGGCAGCGGCACCACGGTACTGACGGCAACCAACACCTACACCGGTGGCACGATTCTCAACGGGGGCACGGTAGCTGCCAATAGCGGAAGTGCCTTTGGCACAGGAACGGTGACCTTCGCCTCCAACAGCACGGTTCTCAACGGAACCACAACGACGGAGACACTGAATAACAATTTCGTGATTGCGAGCGGGGTGATCGGAGCATTCGATGCAGGCGATGGCACCTCTCCCACAAAAGAACTAGTCATTGCTGGCTTTATCTCAGGAACAGGCACTCTTTCCCTAACCTCGGGAACCAATGCCGAGATAACACTCAATCCCGGCGGAAACAACACCTACTCGGGTGGCACTTTACTCAATGGCGGACAGGTGCAGTTCGGCGTGAATGGATTCAATGACTTTGGTACAGGCACCATCACTTTTGCGAGCAACAATACACTGATGAGGTCACTTGCCAGTGGTGGAATAACCATCACTAATGCAACCGTGCTCGCTGCAGGAGCGGGAGTTACCTTGACCAATCCCTCCACCTATGCCCTCACCTATTCTGGGAACATCTCCGGAGCAGGTTCGCTGACTATCTCCTCTCAGGATTCGGGAACCACTGATACTCTCAGCGGCAGTAACAGCTTCTCAGGACCGACAACGATTGCTGTGGGAATCTTGCAGGCCTCTTCGATTCATGCCCTGAGTTCCAATTCAGTCCTGAACATCTCCAATGCAGCGACACTCTCCATTACGAACTTCAACAACACCGTGGCGGGACTTAACGGTGCCGGTACCGTGACCCTCGGCTCGGCCACTCTCACCATTGCGGATGCAACTAACACGTCGTCAAGCTACGGCGGCACGATTGGTGGCACCGGCGGTCTGGCCATCAGCGGCACAGGCACCGCAACACTCACATCAAGCAACAGCTATTCCGGAGGAACCACGCTGAATGCCGGCACCCTTGCAATCAGTAATAATGCATCCCTCGGGACTGGGACAGTGACCTATGCTAGCAACAGTACCCTGGCGGCATTGAACAATCTGAGTATTACCAATGCGGAGGTGATCAATACGGGCGTCACGGCTACAGAAAATAACGGTGGCTACACCCTCACCAATACGGGAGTGATTTCCGGTGCTGGCGCTCTCACTTTCACCGGGAGTGGCACCAACACACTGACTGCCAATAATACCTTTACTGGAGCCCTCACGCTCAACGCTGGAACAACCATTCTTACTGGTAACAACTCCAGCAGGCCGGGTGGGACGGCTAACAACACAGTTGTTGGCAACGGAGCAACGCTAGAACTCCAAGCCAATAGCAGCAATACGACTGGCCTTAACTCCTTCGCGCTCTCAGGAGCTGTCTCCACTAGTGCTTTGCTGCTTCAGAATGGTTCTACCATTTCCCTTCTCTCCGATAGCAGCTTAAACTTCGTAGGTGGCAATGGCCTAAGTCTCGGAACTGCAGGGTCAACGGTTACTTTCAATGTGGGTAGTCTCACGTCAGC
>DKEN01000141.1 GCA_002452515.1 Spartobacteria bacterium UBA6821
TTCAAACTTGCGGGTAGAAGCATGAATCCGCCAGGTTTGAGGATGATGCCATGGCATTCGATGACCCCTGTCAGACAGGTCACGATGGCGAAATCATCCTCCGTGGTGATGGACAGAGGGGAGGGGAGATCGAATTTCCTGACCGTGAAGTAGGGGCAGTCGGCCACCAGGGAGTCGGAGACCGGAGTCAGGGCAGGCTCAAAATCCTCAAAATCAATCGAAGCCAGCGATTCCTTGATGTGGAGTTCGCGCGGTTTGCCATCAAGACCATGACGGTTCCAGTCAAAGACACGGTAGGTGGAGTCGCTGTTCTGCTGAACCTCGACGATCACAAGGCCCTCGCCGATGGCATGGAGCCTGCCGCTCGGAATGAAAATGCTCTCTCCCGTTTGGGAAGGGGCGCGGTGCAGGGTCTCCTCGACATCACCCTTTTCGAGGGCAGCTTCAAAGGCCTCTCTCGTCACTCCCTTCTTCAGTCCGGCATAAATGACAGCACCGGGGGATGCATGAAGAAAATACCAGCATTCCGTCTTTGCTTCCCCTCCCAGTTCGAGAGCCTTGGAGACGGGGGGGTGCACCTGAACAGAAAGTCGTTCGCGCGCATCAAGCAGCTTGATGAGCAGTGGAAAACGTGGGGAGGGATCATCGTTGTGCCGTGCTCCGAAGATTTCCAGACGATGACTGCTCCAGAGTTCGTGGAGTGTTTTTCCCTTCAATGGCCCTTCATGAACGACACTTTGGGCTTCGGGGCGATCGACCATTTCCCAGAGTTCCCCGATCGGTGCGCCATGGGGAATGGCTTTACCAAGCAGGGTTTTGAAGCGATGTCCACCCCAGACACGTTCCATGGCGAGCGGTTCAAACAGGATCGGTTTTGCAAGAGTCATTGGTGGAGAATCCCTTTTATCCGATAATGGAGGGCAATTGCCAAGAAGGATGCAGAAAGTTGCCCGGAAGTTGTCTGGCAGTTGCCAAAGGTGGGGGATTTCCTGCAAGATCGTTCAAATGGTATCTTCACGCAGCCGATCCTGGGATGAAGTGACAGGATTGCTTCTTTTCTTTGGAGGAATCCTGTTGCTACTCGCCCTGTTGTCTTTTGACTTAAGGGATGTTCCCGCTTGGGCATTTGGAAAATACACTCCGATTTCTGAGCATCCTGTGAATTTTGTCGGACGAGTTGGTGCGATCGTGGCGCGATTAATGTATCTTCTTTTTGGAGGTGCCTCCTTCTTTGCCGCTGTCGGATTGCTTGGACTTGGCATTGCCACCTTTACGGGTAAATATGAACGCTTGGGGATTCGTTTTGGCTGGTTGGTTGTCTGTCTCCTGAGTTGGTCGACCCTGCTTGATCTCCAGCATTTTTTCCTCCGGGGTTGGAAGGTGAAATTCGATATTCCTGGTCCTGGAGGATGGTTCGGCCATCAACTCAATCTCGCACTGGGGAGGAATGTGCTGGGAACCGCCGGTTCAAGTCTCATTTTTATCACACTGGCCCTGGTGAGTTTGATTTTGGCAACGGGTTTCCATCCCATTCTGGCGATGCGGAGGTTTTTCACTGCACTCTTCTCCCTGCTCGCCCGATTCGTTAATTTTCTTCAGAGCCGTTCGAAATCGAAAGAGAACGAGTTGTCGCAAGCCGACGTTGATCTCCCTCAAACACTCCGTCCGCCTCGTCGCCGCCGCGGGTCGATACTTTCCGAGGAAATCGAGGTCTCCGATGCCCTTTTCTCGCCAGCACCATCGGTTGACTTCCCCATACCAAAGATCATCGACGCGAGCGTTCCGGCTCCCTCCCGAAAGCCGACACTGGCCGAAGTCATGAAAGAAAAGGGCAAGTCGAAGCCGACGGTGTCACCGGAGACTGGTCTCTCCGATGTGCGTCTTGAGGACTATACCCTGCCGGGCCTTGATCTGCTGGAGACCCACGGGAGCGATGAGCACCAACCGGTCGATCCAGCCGAGTTGCAGGGGGTTCAGAAGGTGTTGATCGACACGCTGGCCCAGTTCGGGATCGAGGCTTCTCCCGGGGATATAACAAAGGGGCCGACCATCACCCGTTACGAAGTCTATCCTGCCACGGGAGTCCGGGTGGAACGCATCTCGGCTCTGGAAAAAAATCTGGCCCGCGCTACCCGTGCGGAGCGAATCAATATTCTGGCTCCGATTCCGGGCAAGGACACCGTCGGTATCGAGATCGCCAACAACAACAAGGTGAAGGTGGCCATTCGCGAGCTTTTTGAGAGTGAGGCGTGGGAGACCACCAAGGCGAAGCTGCCGATTGCACTTGGCAAGGATGTCTATGGCAACGCCATCATCGCCGATCTGGCTGCCATGCCCCATCTGTTGGTGGCGGGAGCAACCGGAAGCGGCAAGAGCGTCTGCATCAATTCCATCATCACGAGCCTTATTTTTCGGCACACCCCGGAGAATCTTCGCTTTATCATGATCGATCCGAAGGTAGTCGAGATGCAGGTCTACAACGAACTGCCTCATCTCGTTACCCCGGTGGTGACCGATCCCAAAAAGGTGCTTCTGGCATTGCGGTGGGTGATCGATGAAATGGAGCTCCGCTACCGGATTTTTGCCAAGGTTGGCGTCCGCAACATCACTGGTTTTAACGGTCGTCCCAAGCCCGAAGTGGCCGCACCAAGCGGGATCGATTCGGAGGAAACAGGGGATGAGGTGATTGGCAACGTTACTGAAGCAAGCGAACTTCCTGAAGGTCTGGATGAAGCAGCTGTCGACGAGGAAGTCTTGGAACCAAAGTTGCCACTTCCACCGGATGACGGGATTCAGGTGCCCGATCATATGCCCTTCATCGTCGTGATCGTGGATGAGTTGGCTGATCTCATGCAGACAGCTCCGGCCGATGTGGAGGCTGCCATTGCCCGCATCACCCAGATGGCGCGGGCTGCGGGCATTCACATGATCGTGGCGACGCAGACACCACGCGCCGATGTCGTGACTGGGATCATCAAGGCAAATATTCCAACCCGTATCGCCTTTCAAGTCGCCTCCAAGATCGACAGCCGCGTCATTCTTGATGAGAACGGTGCCGAGCGTCTCTTGGGACAGGGGGACATGCTTTACCTTCCGCCGGGAAGTGCCAAATTCACGCGGGCACAGGGCGTGCTGGTGACCGACGAGGAAATCCATCGCGTGGTGAAAAATCTTGCCGCTCAGAGCAAGCCGGTCTTCGAACCAAGTATCTCAGCCAAGCTCTCCGGAGCCGGAATGCCCGAAGAGGATGTCACTGACGAGGACGAGGTGCTGGTCGAAAAATGTCTCGAAATCATCCGTCAGGAAGGAAAAGCCTCCACCTCGATGCTTCAGCGCCGACTTAGGCTTGGTTATACCCGTGCTGCACGCGTCGTGGACATTTTGGAAGCACGTGGCATTCTAGGTCCCAAGGATGGTGCCAGGGATCGGGAGATTCTGATTGATCTTGATAGCCTGGATGACACTGGCTCCCGATTCTAAAGTTCTTAACCCTTCGTCGCCAAAACGCTGAACCATTTTCATGAAATTTTTTCAATCCAAACCTGATGCCGAGCCTCTCGGTCCTCTCCTGCGCACCGCCAGAGAGGCCCGTCAACTCTCCCTTGAAGAGGCATCCCGATCCTCTCATCTCTCCCTCAAGGAGATTGAAGCACTGGAGAACGACACCTCCCTTGATTTTAGGTATGCCCGTATTCAGGCGATTTCCTATCTGCGTTTCCTCGGATTGAACCCAACCGAGTTCAAGGATTCCCTGCCCGCTCTCCCGGAACTAAGAACCTCCGGGCATCTGCTTGTGGTGCGTGGGGAGAATCCCCTATGGCAGGCCATCGAATCACTCCTGGCCATGCTTGCCCCGATGGGCAAAATCGCCCTCGCACTTGTCCTGCTGGTGGCCCTCCTTGGCAGTTGGGGAATGGTTCGCCAGCTTTCGCGCGTCCGATCCGTGCCCTGGGTCTCCTCCACCTATAACGTTCTGCCAGATTCCAACAGATGAGTACTTCAGTAAAGCAGTCTTCACCTCCAGCCACAATCCGCAAGATCGGACTGATCAGCCTTGGCTGCGCAAAAAATCTGGTCGACGCAGAAATTCTCCTCGGTGATGCCGCGCGCCACGGTTATGAGCTGACCACGGAGACCGATGATGCCGATGTCGTTCTCGTCAATACCTGCGGCTTCATCGACCCTGCCAAGGAAGAGAGTATCAGTGCCATCCTTGAGGCCCATCGCCGCCGTCTGCATGGGGCCAAAGCTGGACAAAAACTTGTTGTCGGGGGATGCCTCTCCCAGCGGTATTCGACCGATCTCGCCACCCAGTTGCCTGAAGTTGACGCCTTTCTGGGACTCGATGAAATCAAGAATGCCGGATCATTTTTCGACCGTCTTCTCGATGAGGAGCGTGACGGGGAGGGACCGCTCGTGGAGGTCTCCCGCCGGGCCGCCTACATCCCCGATTACGACACCCCAAGGGTGCGTCTCACGGCCTCCCACACCGCTTATGTGAAGATCGCCGAAGGATGTAACCATCCCTGTTCCTTCTGTGTGATACCGAGAATGCGCGGACGCCATCGCAGTCGCACGATTGAATCCGTCGTCAGGGAAGTCGAGGGACTTGTTGCTTCCGGAGTGAAGGAGATCAATCTGATTAGCCAGGACACCACCTACTACGGCATGGATCTCTGGGAGGAAAAGGCCGGGCCCCGACAGCCGGTTGATGAAGCGCGTGGTCCGGGCCTTCCTGCGCTCCTGGACGCCCTCGGAGCGATTCCAGGGGAATTCTGGATCCGCCTCCTCTACACCCATCCTGCCCACTGGAGCGATGACATGATCGCTTCCATTGCCCGCAACCCCAAGGTCACCCGATATGTCGATATGCCGCTCCAACACATCCATGACGCGATGCTCGACTCGATGCGCCGGGAGACGGATAGCGCTCATATCATCAATTTGATTAAGCGAATGCGCGCAGGTATTCCTGGGCTGACGATCCGCACTACCTTCATCGTCGGTTTTCCGGGCGAGACAGAGGAGCATTTCGAGACACTGCTCGAGTTCATGGAGCAGACCCGCTTTGAGCGACTTGGCGTTTTCAATTACTCCCGCGAGGAGGAATCCCGCGCTGCCAAACTCTCGGGCCAGATCCACGGAGGAACCAAGAAGCGCCGCCAGCGTGAGGCGATGCTTGTGCAGCAGCGGATCGCCGCCGAGGTTGCCGCATCTCATGTCGGGCAGGAGCTCACCGTCCTTGCCGATACAGCTCTCTTGGGGCGTACCGAAGGGGACGCTCCCGATGTTGACTGTCGTGTCCATTTCACGAAACCCGTCCAGGCAGGAACATTCCATCGGGTCAAGGTCACCGGCACGAAAGGATACGATCTCGAAGCTGCGCCCATCGAAGGATAGTGTCAGGCTCTTTTCATCGACCTCACTTCGACTTCAACTTCAGCGCATGAAATTTCCCTACTCCTTCCCGGTGACGCGTGCCTTCTGCACCTATCTGGGTCAGGTGGCGTTCCTTGCCGGGGAGACTTTTACCTCCATATTTGCGGGTAGGATTCGCTGGAGACTGGTCCTGCAGCAAGTGGATGAAATCGGATTTGGTTCGCAGGCTGTGGTGATCATCACTGGGGCGTTCACTGGTGCAGTCTTTACCGCCCAGACCTTCTTCCAATTTTCCGCCCTCAACATGAGTTCCGCCGTCGGTCCCGTGGTTTCGGTGGCCCTCTGCCGCGAACTCGGCCCGGTGCTCACCGCGCTGATGGTTGCGGGAAGGGTCGGTGCGGCGATGAGCGCCGAGATCGGCACAATGAAAGTCACCGAACAGATTGATGCGCTCCGTGCCTTGGCAGTGAATCCCGTGGATTACCTCGTGGTGCCACGCGCGGTGGCGATGATGATTTCGATGCCGCTGCTGGTGGGGGAGTGCCTCTTCTTTGGCATTATCGCGAGCTATCTGGTCGCCGTGAAACTGCTCAATGTCGGCAGCGTCTATTTCATTCACAACATGTGGAACTTTACCCATGGG
Organism: Spartobacteria bacterium UBA6821; assembly: GCA_002452515.1. Lineage (GTDB taxonomy): Bacteria > Verrucomicrobiota > Verrucomicrobiia > Chthoniobacterales > UBA6821 > UBA6821. The sequence continues at coordinate 6,023 of DKEN01000141.1, forward strand.
AAGGATATCGTGATGGCGATGAGCAAGGGGGTTGTGTTCGCCATCCTGATCGTTTTCATCGCCTGTCAGCAGGGACTCAATACTAAGAACGGTGCTGTCGGCGTGGGACGCTCGACCACCGAGGCGGTCGTGATCAGTTCACTCTGCATCCTGATTGGAAACTTCTTCCTGACCATGGCTCTCAACATTGTCTTCCCTGCCGGGGCGCACTGATATGTCCGTTGACAATCTCATTGAAGTACGGAATCTGAGGCAGACCCTTTCCGGTCAGGAGATCCTCAGAGGGGTCAATCTTGATATTCCTCGTGGTGAGACCGTTGTCCTGCTAGGCCAGAGCGGCGGGGGAAAAAGTGTCTTTTTGCGTCATCTCATCGGCCTGATCCGACCTCTTTCCGGTTCTATCAAGATCGATGGTGAAGAGATCAGCCGCCTTAGCGAACGGGAATTGGAACCGGTCAGACGAAAAATCGGGATGCTCTTTCAGGACGGGGCGCTCTTTGACTCCATGACGGTTTTTGACAATGTCGCCTTCCCTCTCCGAGAGAGGGGTGAACGCAGTGAGAAGGTGATCAGGGAAAAAGTCGCCCACTCCCTGGAATTGGTTTCCCTTCAGGGACAGGAGAAGAAGATGCCGGTCAATCTGAGCGGCGGTATGCGCAAACGCGCCGCTCTGGCCCGAGCCATCATCTCGGAACCCTCCTGCATTCTCTATGACGAGCCGACGGCCGGCCTCGATCCGATCGTCTCCGATACGATCAACCGACTCATCCGACGGCTGCAAACTCAACTCAAGGTTACTTCGATCGTCGTGACTCATGACATGATCAGCACGAATTATGTGGCTGATCATGTTGCATTGCTCCGCGAGGGGCGTATTCATTTTACCGGCACGCTGTCTGCCCTTCACAGCTCGACCGATCCCGTGATCCGGGATTTCATCGAAGGGCGTTCTCACGAAATCGACTAAAGTTCCTACTCATATTCATGGATACCACCAGCAAAGTCACTCAATTCAAGGCAGGCTTCTTCGTCCTGCTTGGAATCATTTCCATCGGGGCTCTGGTCCTGGAATTCGGACGCTTCGGCGACAGCATCAAGAAATACTACACGCTGACCGTCGAGTATCGAAATGCCAGCGGCCTGTTGAAAGGTGCCGATGTCCTGCTTGCCGGTGCCCGGATCGGCTTTATCGGCGACGCGCCGCAGGTATTGCCGAACATGCGCGGAGTGGCGGTGAAACTGAACATCGACGATAAGGTGGAGATTCCCCAGGGGAGTATTTTTTCCATCGGAAGCTCCGGATTGCTGGGTGACCGTTTTGTCACGGTGACCATGGGGCCGGATGCTGTGGATCAGAAAGCGATTCCTCCTGATTCGGTGATCACCAACGGGGTGAGTGAATCGAGTATTGCCGAGCTGCAGCGCCAGCTTCATGACGAGATTCTGCCCAAGTTCAACGAGGCGCTGGCCCACCTCAATGATGTCAGCATGCCGAAACTTGACGCGACCTTGAGCGACATCAATGGAGTGAGCAGTGATTTGAGAAACAAGGTCTTTAATGCGCAAGGGGTGAAGAATCTTCAGATAACCCTTGCGAATTTTCGTACCACAAGCGACGCGCTTGCGGCCTCTTCCGGAGAGATCAAGGGAGTCACCGATCAGGCCAATATTTTCCTAAAGAAGGGAACGATGGCGATGGATTCCGTCAACGGTGCTGTTGTGGACATGAAGGTGTTCATCGCGAATCTGCGCCAGCATGGCATCATTTTCTATCGTGATACGTCCAACGCAGGGCCGATTAAAAAGAACAACTAAGCTTCGTTTGTGATGCAGTTTTCACTCGTTGTCCTGGCGGCTGGCATGGGAAGCAGGTACGGCAGCCTGAAACAACTCGAGTCGGTCGGTCCATCTGGGGAGATTCTGCTCGATTATTCAGTGGGTGATGCGATGGGCGCGGGGTTCACCAAAGTTGTTTTTGTCATTCGGCGCGAAATGCTGGAGCTGTTCCGCGAAACGGTCGGAGTCCGCTACGAGGGGAAAATCGAAGTGGAATATGCCTTTCAAGAGCTGGAGCCCCTGCCGGGAGGTCGCGTCTCCCCACCCGGACGCACCAAACCGTGGGGCACGGGACATGCAGTGCTGGCTGCTGCGCATCTACTGCGCGGTCCCTTCGCCGTGATCAATGCCGATGATTACTACGGTGCGTCTGGTTTTGCGGAACTGGCCACCTTCCTGAAAACTGCAGCACCATCCGAATATGCGATGGTTGGCTACCGCTTGGATAAAACCCTCTCCGATCATGGAACCGTTTCCCGTGGGATCTGCCGCGCCGATGAAACTGGCTATCTGATCGATATCACCGAAAGGACGAGTATTGCGAGAACCCCGGAAGGCATCGTTGCTGAGGGGAAACCGCCCGTGATCTTGAGTGGTGCGGAGCCGACTTCGATGAACTTCTGGGGGCTGTTGCCTGATTTTCTGGAAAAACTGGAACGTCTGTTCGAAGAGTTTCTGGAGGAACGCGGGGAGGATCTCAAAGCGGAGTTTTATCTGCCAGCAGCTGTCAGTTCCCTGATCGGAACGAATGAGGCCACCGTGCGCCTGCTTCATTCCAACGATCCGTGGTTAGGCCTCACTTATCCCGAGGATCGCCCCCTTGTTGCTGCGGCCCTTGCCGAAATGGGTCGGTAGTTATTCCTCCTAGAGTAATTTTTATCTAACTCCATTCATTTTTGGCAGAGAGAAGAAGGAGAGATTATCCCGCAGTGGCGCAGAGAACGCAGAGAGATATGCGCTTTTATGACGCATGAACTCTTAAATACAATCTCTGCGTTCTCAGCGTCTCTGCGCGAGGATTTTTAACTCATCGATGAAATGGCGAATGAATTCAAACCCTAACAGCCCTACTCGAGGAATCGGGTGAAGGCTGCTGCCGGTTCCCGCTCCGTGCGCAGAGTATTTTCGATTTTCCCCGTATCTTCGTAACCAAGTGCCATGCCGCAGACGAGTTGCTGGTTATCAGGTATTTCCAAATGCCGTGAGACGATCCTGTGATATTTGATGAAAGCTGCCTGCGGACAGGTATCGAGACCACGGGCGCGGGCCGCGAGCATCACATTCTGAAGGAACATCCCGTAATCGAGCCAGCTTCCCTGACCCATGATACGATCGATCAAAAAAAACAAACCCACGGGCGCACCAAAGAAAGCGTAATTTTTTGCAAACTGTCGGGCCATGTTCTCACGATCCCCCTTGGGAATCCCTAGCAGGGAGTAAAGATCATAGCCGACTTTCCGACGGCGATCGATGTAGGGATGAATCCATTTTTCAGGATAATAGGCATACTCCTGTGTATGCTCGGCATCCTTTGAGGGATCAAGTGCTGTCTCGATCAGTTCCCGGGAAAGGGCATCCTTCCTTGCTCCGGTGACAACAGTGACATGCCACGGCTGCACATTCGTTCCAGAGGGGGCGCGAGCGGCGACATCGAGGATTTCCAGAAGGGTCTCCTTTGGTACCGGAGTCGGCAGAAATCCGCGCACCGAACGCCTTCCGCGAATCACGGAATCGACGGTCTCTGCGATCTCGAACTGGTTAACTGGCAGACTCACAGGGATGAGGAGGGGAGGGGGTGAAAAAGTAAAAAGTGGGAAAGAAGGAAAGGGATGAAACTTGAAAGCTGAAAGCTGAGGAAGAAAGTCGAGGGTCGATGGCTGGAGAGGGATTAGCGGAATCGCGGGCCTTCGACCTTCGTCCTTAGACCTTCGACTTCCTTTTTCAGCGTTTCCTTAGGGTTCAGAAATCTAGTTAAAAGTACATTCACCGATGGTTGTTTGGTGCTGTCTTTTTTAAAGCTTTCGTCCTTCGACTTTCGACTCTCTCCCTTAGGGTTCCGGATACGCCTTGATGAAGTTGGAATACCAGAGAGCCGAGGGGCCCGGGATACGGTCGTGCGTTTTCTTGTCGAAGGAGAAGAGTCCGAACTGGCCATGCCATCCCTCGGTCCACTCATAGTTATCAACCAACGTCCAGGGGAAGTAGCCGCGCACATCGACGCCGTCGTTCATGGCGCGGCGCATCTGGC
>DKEN01000003.1 GCA_002452515.1 Spartobacteria bacterium UBA6821
CACCAGCAGATGTGGCGACCCGCTGCCTGCAGGTGCCTTGCGAAGGAAGGACCAGACGGTGTTTTCCGAATCGCGAAAATCAACCCATTGGAATCCCTCGGGCTTGTCATCAAGCGCGAAGAGCGCGGGTTCCTTCTGGTAAATGGCATTCAGGCTCTTCACTAACTTTTGCACGCCGCGATGGGGTTGATGCTCAAGAAGATGCCAGTCGAGGCTGTTCTCGTGATCCCATTCGCGCCACTGGGCGATCTCGCCTCCCTGGAAGAGCAGTTTTTTACCCGGATGGGCCCACATCCAGGCGAGGAACATCCGCAAGTTGGCCGCCTTCTGCCAATCGTCCTCCGGCATCTTGTTCATCAGTGATCCCTTTCCGTGCACCACCTCGTCGTGGCTGAGCACGAGGATGAAGTGCTCGTGAAACGCGTAGAGCATGGAGAAGGTGATCTCTCCCTGATGATGCTTCCGGTGAATTGGGGAACGGGCAATGTAGCGGAGCGAGTCATTCATCCATCCCATGTTCCATTTAAATCCAAAGCCAAGACCGCCGTCATAGACCGGCTTGGAAACGCCAGGCCATGCGGTTGACTCTTCGGCGATGGTCATCACGCCGGGGTGGCGGCTGTAGCAGAGCATGTTAAAGCGCTTAAGGAACTCGATCGCTTCGAGATTCTCCCGGCCCCCGAAGCAGTTGGGAATCCATTCGCCCGCCTCACGGGAGTAATCGAGGTAGAGCATCGAGGCGACGGCATCCACGCGCAGCCCGTCGAGATGATACTGGTCGAGCCAGAAGAGGGCGTTGGAAATCAGGAAATTTCGCACTTCATTGCGACCGTAGTTGAAGATCAGCGTTCCCCAATCACGATGCTCGCCGAGACGAGGGTCCTCATGTTCGTAAAGCGCGGTGCCATCGAAACGCGCGAGCCCGTGGGCATCCTTGGGGAAGTGTCCCGGTACCCAATCCAAAATAACACCGATGCCAGCCTGATGAAGGCTGTCGACAAGGTGACGGAATTCATCGGGAGAACCGAAGCGGCTGCTTGGCGCAAAGAAATTCACCACCTGGTAGCCCCAGGATCCGTCAAAGGGATGTTCCATGACTGGGAGCAGTTCCACATGGGTGAAGCCCATCTCTTTCACATAACTTACCAGTTCCTCAGAGAGCTCCAAATAACTGAGGGGCCTGTTCTTATCCTCGGGTTTGCGGCGCCAGGAGCCGAGATGGACTTCATAGACAGACATTGGCTCGGCGTAGGCGTCACGTTTTGCCCGATGTTCCATCCAAGCCGCATCACTCCACTCATAACGTTCGAGATCCGTCACCATGCAGGCGGTGCGAAGATCGTGCTGTGCGTAGAAACCGTAGGGATCGGTTTTCAGGATAATCTCTCCGTGCAGGCCGCGGAGTTCATATTTGTAATGATCTCCTTCCTCCACGCCCGGAACAAAAATCTCCCAGATCCCTGAGCCGCCCAAACGGCGCATCATGTGTCTGCGGCCATCCCATTCGTTAAAATCTCCCACCACGCTGACCCGCTGAGCATTCGGGGCCCAGACGGCGAAGGCAGTTCCTTCGATTCCGTCAACGGTCCTGAGATGAGCGCCCAGTACTTTGTAAGACTCTAGGTGCTCTCCCTGCCCGAGCAGATAGAGGTCGAATTCGCTGAGTTGCGGGGCGAAGGCATAAGGATCGCGCGTTAGGAGCGTGCTGCCGTCGGCGAAGGAGATTTCAATCTGGTAGGCATCGGCACCCGAAGGAAGTGGCTGCGGGGAGGAGGCTTCAAAAACTCCGTCCGCATGAACTTTGATCAGGTGTAGTTTCTCCCCTTGATCAAAGAGCAGGGAAACGGAAACAGCGCCGGGATAATAGACGCGTGCAATGCTTCCTCCTTGGGGGCCTGGTCTGACTCCAAGGATGTAATGGGGGTCACTGTGCCGACACTCGATCAGCGGATACAGATCCTCGGGGCCGAGAGAATTGGGCGAGGCGATGGAATCGTTCGGGGGAAAGCTTTCGTGGGCGGGGGTGTTCACACCCCTCTTATTGCGCAGAAACTTAGCTCACGACAAGTATTGCGATGAACAAACCATCAAAGTGCTCCAAAACGGCTCAGGGTCCGGAATGTCTCGAAACGCTCGACATTCTCAGCGGGAGTCACCGTGCGGAGACGATCCATGCTGAAGGACTCGACATTGAAACTGGCGATCACGCTTCCCTCCACCACGGCCATCCGCATGATATCGAAGGGGATTTCCTTCTTCTCGGTCAGCGATACGTCGCTCAGATGGCGGCTTGCCAGATAACCGGCCAACCCACCGGCGAAGCAATCCCCGGCACCCGTTGGATCATGGATGTCCTCGAGCGGGTAGGCGGGGCAGCTGAAAAATTGGTTTTCCCCGAAGAGCAGGCAGCCGTGTTCCCCCTTCTTGATCGCCACAAAGGAGGGCCCCATTTCGCGGATGAGACGACCGGCCCTGATCAGGCTGGTCTCGCCAGTGAGTTCGCGGGCCTCGCTGTCATTGAGGATCAGCATATCGACACGCGCAATCAGTCGGAGGAGTTCCTCCTTTGCGATGTTGATCCAGAGATCCATCGTATCGGCGATGACGAAATGTGGCCGGATCAGCTGATCCAGCACATGGTGCTGAAGCGCTGGGGCGATATTACCGAGTAGCACCAGACGCGCCGAGCGGTAGGACTCTGGGAGGTCGGGTGTGAAATTCTCGAAGACATTCAGTTCCACCGAGCGGGTTTCCCGCTGGTTCATGTCCCACATGTATTCACCCGACCAGCGGAAAGTCTTGCCCGGCACGATCTGGAGTCCCTCAAGATCGACGTTGCGGGATTTGAAAAAGGCGAGATGTTCCTCTGGAAAATCATCGCCGACAATGCCGACCAGATTGACCGGGGAGAAGAAGCTCGCCGCCACGGCGGCATAGGACGCCGAGCCGCCAAGCTGGTCTGTATGCTCCTCAATGGGAGTCTTGACGGTGTCGAGGGCGACGGAACCAAGGATGAGGAGAGACATGATGGCTGGTGTGGGTTCGGGAGTGTTAATTAACAGCGACCGCGGCAGCTTTCCTGCCGCTTAATTTCGAGCACCAAAGGACGATCGGGGAGGCCACGAAGATGGAGGAGTAGGTGCCGACAATCACACCCACGACAAAGGAGAAGGCGAAGTCGTTCAGTACTGGTCCCCCGAAGAAGTAGAGTGCCAGAACGGTCAGAAGCACGGTGCCCCCTGTCAGAATGGTGCGGGAAAGCGTATCGTTGATCGAGGCGTTCATTACCTGGGCAATGGAACGGCTGCCTTGGTCGCGCAGCCCACTGCGAATGCGGTCAAAGACCACGATCTTGTCGTTAATGGAATAACCCGCGATGGCCAGGATCGCAGCAACCATGATGAGCGAAAGTTCACGACCGCTGAGGGCGAAGAACCCGAGCGTGATAATGAGATCGTGCGCCAGGGCAAGGAGCGACCCAAAGGCGAAAGAGGCCTCGAAACGCAGGCTCACATAGAGGAAGATTCCAAGAAGACCAAGGGCAAGTGCGAGAGCGCTCTTGTTTGCAAGTTCTTTGCCCACAAGCGGTCCGATGTGTTCGGTCTGCTCAAACTTCAAGCCAGCCTGAGGAAGGGCCTCATTGAGACGGGCTTCGATCTTTTCCACATTGCCATACTCGGTGCGGATACTGATGAGGTCCTGATTGCCGACATGCTCGGCCTGNNAAGTTGCGGCTGCCACGGGAGGCAAAGATGGCGATGCTCAAGATCACCAGCACCACGGAAGTGATGATGAAGGGCTTGGCATGGCCAAGGAAGTTAAAGCCCTTCGAACGGATTAGATTGAGCATCGAGATCTTCTTGAGCGCATTCAGGGCAAAGGCCCATTCGAAGCAGGTGTAGGTGACAAGCAACGACGAGAACATCGAGGCGATGATGCCGATCGTGAGTGTCAGGGCAAACCCCTTGACCGGACCACTGGCGAGCCAGTAGAGAATGCCGGCGGTCAGGAGCTGCGTGACGTGGGCATCAAAAATGGCGCTGAAAGCCTTGCTGTAAGAGGCCTTCACGGCGGGCCAGAGCGACTTGCCTACGGCGAGTTCCTCGCGAAGGCGCTCGTAGATGAGCACATTCGCATCTACGGCGATACCCAGACTGAGAATAAGACCCGCGATGCCGGGCAGCGTGAGCACGCTATGGAACATGCCGAGCGCACCGACGATCATCACGCAGTTCACCAGCAGGGCGACAATGGCAATGAATCCGACGAAACGATAATAGATCACCATGAAAATGGTGACCAGCAGAAGACCGCTCAGGCAGGCGGCCACGCCACTGTGGATGGAGTCCGCTCCAAGAGTCGGGGAGACACTCCGGGTTTCCAGAATCTGGACGGGGACACGCAGGGGATTTTCCAGCACGCTGGCCAGCTCACGGGCCTCCTTTTCGGTGAACCGTCCGGTGATCTGGGCCTGACCGCCAGCGATCGGGTTTTTCACGGAAGGGGCACTCTGGATCTTGCCATCCAGCAGAATGGCGAGGCGTCCATCATGAGGGGCCAGCTGTGTGGTGAGTTCCAGGAATTGCTTGGCCCCCTCGTCATCGAGGGTCAGGGAAACACCGTATCCCTGCTGATCGAAAAACGCATTGGCCCGAGTTACATGCTCTCCTGTCATGTCAGCTTCCTTTTTAACAAGCAGACGCTCCGTGAGATCCTTGCCGTCACGGTTCTGGCTCTCCTCCTTGATGACATAGCCCGGAGGAAGAATCGCGTCTCCCTTGTCGATCGCAGCGACCAAGGCGGCGGAATCGGGATGCACTTCGGCAAATTCCAGCTTAGCCACTTGCTGGAGCTGTTCGCGGGTCGTTTGAATCTGAGCGGGATCCAGGCCGGGAATCTGGACCAGAATGCGATCCTCCCCCTGCGGGGCAATGACCGGCTCACTCACGCCGAACTTGTCCACTCGCTTGCGGATGACCTCGACCGCCTGCTGAAGCATATCGGCGGTGATCTTTTCGCCATTCTGAGGATCGAGCTGGAGCAGGAAGGAAGTGCCACCCTGGAGATCAAGACCAAGTCGGATCTTCTTGGCTGGCGGCGTGGCGGAATCGACGCAGAAGAAGAGCATCAATAAAGTCAGGATCAGACCGAGCCAGCGTTTTTTCACATCGCTCTCGGTGGAAAAATACCAGCCGAAAAGTCCAAGAAGTAGGAGACCAAAGAAGAAAGTGAGAATCGGCGTCATGACGGCGGGGAGTTAAAAGAACAAAAAAAGAAGGCGGAGGGAGTGCTGAAGTACCTTAAGAGGCCGGAGTCTCGACGGTCACTTCGCCGGAACGGGAGATCACCGAGGCGATGGCGGCCTTGTCGATTTCGATTTTCACATTGTCGGCGATTTTCAGAGTCACCGTCGTCTCCTTGACGTTGGAGATCAGGCCATAGATGCCGGANNTGGGCGATGGGGCTCGGTGCCTGAGCGGCGGTGGCATCGAGGAGCAGAAAAGCTGTTGCAGTAAAAGACATAGCCCTTAGTTCTAGCCAGCATCACGGGTCAAGGGCAAGACGAAGCTGTCCTCTATTGGCTTCTGACCTAACACCCTTCAGCCTAAACCGCTAACAGTCTGCGGCCTTTAGCCGCAATCAGTGTCCCAAATAAGCAGCCTGAATCTCTGGGCGATTTTTCAGTTCCGAGGAGGGGCCTTCCAGATGGATGTGACCGGTTTCCAGCACATAGGCATAGTCGCTCACTTTCAGTGCCAGGGAGGCATTCTGTTCCACGAGCAGAAGGGTGAGTCCGCGTTCTCTGTTTAGATCAACAAGCCGGGTGAAGATGGTCTCGACCAGCAACGGGGCGATGCCGAGGGAGGGCTCGTCGAGCATCAGGCAGCGGGGTCTTCCCATCAGCGCTCGACCGATGGCGAGCATCTGCTGCTCGCCGCCNNGTCAATTCGGGGAAAATCAGCCGTCCTTCGGGAACATGGGCCAGCCCTTCGGCGACGATGGAGTGGGCCGGTTTTCCCGCGATTTCCTTGCCTGCGAAGCGGATTGATCCCGCTGCAGGCTGCACCAGCCCGGAGATGGTGCGAAGCGTTGTGGACTTACCCGCTCCGTTGGCACCGATCAGGGTGACGATGCTTCCCTCAGGAACGTTGAGTGAGAGACCGTGCAGGGCACGGATGCCTCCGTAGCGCACCTCAAGATCGCGGATTTCCAGCAAGGGGGATGTTTTCTGATCGCTTGTCATCGGACCTCCTCCGTGGCTTGCTCCTGATGAGATTCTCCGAGATAGGCAGCTATCACCTTGGGATCGGCGCGTACCTCGGCGGGTGTCCCACGGGAGAGAACGTGTCCCTGATCCAGAACTACGAGGCGTTCGCAGATCCCCATGACCACCTTCATGTCGTGTTCGACGAGCAAGATGGCCGTGCCGAATTCCGAACGGATCTGGCCGATCAGCCGTTTGAGCTCCTCTTTCTCGGTGGGATTCATCCCGGCAGCTGGTTCGTCGAGGAGGAGAAGGCGTGGTTTGGTGGCGAGTGCGCGAACGATTTCCAGACGGCGCTGATCACCATAGGGAAGGCTGC
>DKEN01000129.1 GCA_002452515.1 Spartobacteria bacterium UBA6821
CTCATGCTGCACACAGAGGACATCGGCATTGTTGAAATTCAGAAAATCCGCCGCGCGACGGTAGGAGTCGAGATCCTTTTCCAGAAGCTCGAAACGCACACGCGGGGAATAATCATACCCCTCCTGACGGTCATTGACGGCTCCGACAAAACAATCCACGCCCGGGGCTTCCGCCGCCACAGCCTCCGCGAGGTCATGGGTAAAAGTCGCAATTCCACAGAGTCTTGGGAGATAATCTCCCAAAAAAGCGATGCGCTGCGGTAAAGTTGAACGATTCAGATACCAACCCTGCTCCCAGAGGTACCCACTAGCAAGAAGCGTCTCAAACTATCTTTCCAAAGAGAAAAACGACGAGACCGAACCTATAGAGCGTTTTAAGTTGAATCGTAGCCGCAGGGTTCATGAGAAGAATAACAGAAGTCTCACGCGTTGAGGCGGAGACGCGGGAAAATACAGGAAGCTTTTATTTGAACTCGGGCGTGCTCATGCCGCTCGCCCCTCACGGGGTTGCCTACTGGCACTCCTACCAGCTCCCGCCAGTCGCTGGTTTCTTCCCTCTCCGTGCTCTCTGCGAGCCCCGCGTGAGAACCTCAGAAAATAATCCAGAGTCGACTCTGGCGGCCACAGGTTTTCTTAACGCAAGCTGCTCTAGGAAACTGCATCCCATCCCAGAGTGCTTCAGCTACAGAATTTGGTCCAGTTTCCAACTCCTATCTGCGCGCTCCCATTTTCATCCCTTCCATCCTCTTCATCCCCTACATCCCTGTAAATTACTCCGCCCTCTTCGCGGCATCAGCCTTGAGCCATTGCCAAAGGCGTTCCAGACCCTCAGCAACACGCAGCTTGGTGGCCGAGAGTTCGTCTGCCGAGAAGGAGCCTGAGCCCGACTTTTCGGAAGCGTAGAGATAGTATTTGATCTTCGGCTCGGTGCCAGAAGGACGGACGGCAACCTTGAGACCCCCGGCGATTTCAAAAACGATCATCGCTTCCTTCGGAATCAGTTCCCCCTCGGAATCATAAATGTCCTGCTTGTCGTAGTTGAGCACGGAGAGCACCTTGGCCCCTTCGATCTCCGCCGCGGGATTCCCCGCGTAGGAATCGACAAGCTTCCTGATCTTGGCGGCTCCCTCGGCCCCGTCAAAGGTAAGGGATTCCCCCCTCTCCAGATAAAATCCGTATTCGGAGAAAATCCGATCCAGCAGAGTGACGACCGTCAACCCCTCGGCAGCGGCATAGGCGGCCACCTCGGCAAAGCAGATCACGGCGGCATTCCCATCCTTGTCGCGCACAAAATCACCGGTGTTGTAGCCGTAGCTCTCCTCTCCGCCGAAGACAAAAAAGAGGGAATCCTTCAGACGCGCCTCGCGGGTCTCCTCTTCGGAGAGCTCCCGGTAACGGGCCTGAATCGCCTCCGGCAACTTCTCTTCATAGGCACGCTGCTTGGCACCGATGTATTTGAAACCGGTCAGTGTCTCGACACACTTCACGCCGAATCCCAAAGCGATCTCCTTCTGGAGATCTGTGGTCACGAGACTCTTGATCACCACGGCGCGATCACGGTTCCCCTCGTTCAGGATCCCTTTTTCAAAGAGTCTCTTCAGGCGATACCAGACTAGGAGCGAACCGATCTGATTGCCGGTGAGCAGCACCAGCTTGCCGCTGGCATCCCGGGCAGCAACACCCATGCGATCATCATCGGGGTCGGTGGCCTGGACAAGATCAGCTTTCTCGATATCAGCCAAGGTCATTCCCAGACTCAACGCCTCCGGATATTCCGGATTCGGGGATTTCACCGTCGGGAAAAGGCCATCCGGCACCATCTGCGAGGGAACCGGGTAACATTCCACTCCGAGACGATGCAGCATCGGCACGATAATCACACCGCCGACACCATGGAGCGGTGTGTAAACGGTCTTGAGAGCCGGCTTGCGGTGAAAGAGTTCGGGATCGACGATCAATTTTTCCAGACGCTCCATGTAGGCCTCATCAATCTCACGACCAAGCTTGATCACCTGACCGCGCTCGGCTTCGGGAAGTGCCTCATAGGAATCACCCTCCCCGGCATTGACCAGATCAATGATCGCCGACGCGTGGGGTTCGATCACCTGACCACCATCATCGAAATAGACCTTGTAGCCATTATAGGCCGGGGGATTGTGACTGGCCGTGATATTAATGCCAGCCGTGGCATTTTTGTAGCGAACGGCAAAGGAAAGCTCCGGCGTCGAACGGGGTCCCTCGAACAGCAGGGCATCACAGCCGAGATCGGTCATCACCTTGGCCGAGAGATCGGCAAACTCCCGCGAGAAGAAACGGGTGTCGTAACTGATCGCGATGGAGGGCCGTCCCGGACGATTCTGCCGCTTGTGCCATTCACGGGAATAGATGGCGAGGCCCTGAGTAGCGCGAATGATATTGTATTCATTCATCGCGTTCGTCCCGATACAGGCATACTCGGGACGCCCGTCAGCACGTCCGGGACCTTCCTCCGCCTTGGTCAATACGGCTCCAATCGTCTTTCCGCGAAGTCCCCCCGTTCCGAAGGCAAGTGTGCGGAAGAAGCGGTTGTTCAGCTCATCCCATTGCCCGCCCTCAACAAGTTCAGTGATGACGGACAGTGTCAGCGGAGACGCTGATCGGGAGAGCATCTTGCGGATATTCTCCGCCGAGGAAGGAAGAAGCGCGCCGGAATTTTCCGCCGCACTGAGGGATTCGAGGAGGGTAGACATGAGGGAGAGAAAAGCTGAAAAGCTGAATTGTGGAAAGTTGAAACAAGCACCTGGGAAGGTGCGCGTAAGACTGCAACGAAGTTGCAGCCCAAAGGGCGGCACCGCTTGCCGGGAGGCAAGTGCCGTCAAAGCTGAAAAGGCGCGTGGAAAACCGAGTGCCGGGAGGCACGGTTAAACCTGCGAAGCAGTCCGAAGGACGATGGCCTCGGGAGAGGCTGTGGCAAACGCGGCTTTGCTTCCATCGCTCCCGCGAATGGAACCCTGCGGGCAGCATATTAATGCTGGCTATCCCGTCCGTTCCCACGGACAGGTATTGTCATTCGAAGCGTAGGCTGAGAACCAACCCGGTGGGCACCGGGGCGGTAGACTACGATAAAATTGTAGCCCTAAGGGTGCCACGGCTTTGCGGGAGCAAAGTGGCATCAATTCCGAGGATCAGCAAACCTTCTGCCGGGAGGCGAAGGTAGTCATTTCGCAGGCAGCCCGAGCAAACCGAGCGGGAGCGAGTGAGGACAAATCCGAGGATGCCTGGTTGGGGACAACCGCCAGACAAACTTGAAAGATGAGGTAAAAGGTGGGAAAGTAAAAGGTAGCAAGAGGGGGGCGTGGCTCAGGACATAGGTAACACTTAATTCCATCGAGCCAGCACGAGATGTCCGGGCTTGGTGAAGAAAAATCCTAGCTTCAGATCAGGGAAGAGCACATGAGGGAAGGGTGCTTCGTTACCGCTAGCACCGGGAAGTGTCGGATGCAGAACTTCGCTAACCACCCCATCGGCATCGACCTTTAGCAGATAGCCACGAGCGTCCACGAACCACATCCGGTGGCCATCGGGATCATCGGCCACCCTCTCCGCGGGAACCCAACCAAGTACTTTTCCTGCGGGATCGATGATCCAACTTCGAAAAGTCTCCCCATCATGTTCCGGTCGATGAGGGTATTTGGTTTCCCCGATCCAAGTAGTGAGGCTCCCTGGAAAGAAACCGAAATTTTCGTAATTNNGGTAATGGATCCAAAAGCACCATCGTCCATGCCCGGCCGCCTCAAAACCTACAACAGAATTTCGATCATCCGACTGGGCCTTCATATCACAAAAGAAGCCTCTGCAACCCAGCTCTCTTGGGCTTACACTTTCACGTGCATCAGCGATTTTCTCCACGGAACGGCAGGATGATTCCTTGACTGGTAGATGGCATTTCTTCAGCAAGCGGTAAAACCGTTGCTTCCATCCCCATGGGGATATTTTGAGATCAGCATCCTTGTCGAAAAATGTATCTCCATAGCCTTCATTCATGCCGATGACCCAATTTTTGCCCGACTCTGAAGCTCGTGCCCATCGAGCCATACCGTCATGAAAGGAATTCACGAATTTTCCACTCTTCGAAAATTGGTAAATTCGATTGTCCTCCCCCCAGAGCTCCGTGGTGATCCATTGGCCATCGGGAAGAAATCCACCATACCACTCTCTTCCAGATCCATCCCGACGATGCACGGTAGCCTCGTTAACTTGATTTCCCTGAGCGTCGAAGAGCCAACCGTTTGTCGGTGTCCAGAGCTCAAAGTTGGATAATCCTACCCTCCTGACCACATCGTCGTAGAAATGAAAATCATATTGATGCTCTGAAATATCCCATTCCTTCAGAACCTGAAGATTCATCGGAATAGCATTCGTGGGAACGACAAGTTCAGAATGCTCTAGTGGCTTNNCTGCCCGTAAGTAATTCGTAGGCAATATCCCCATTTTCGGCGCGGTTGGCCAAATCCAAAACGGTGTCTCCGATCGCCTCTTTCTTTTTTGGATCCTGCTCTTGATACCAAGCCTTCAGAGCCAAATGGGCATAGGGCAATGCGTCCTCACCCCATAAATTTGTTCGAAAGCTTTCCCAGGAGATCTCCGTTGCCGGGACAGTAGTTGCATTGGTCGTCAATGAATTGGTCCCCACCTCCTCCGCGTGGAGGCAACCTGCCAAACCGATCATCGCAATTGTTTTAAAGAGTCTCATCGAAAAATCAGGGAAATGTCTAAAGGAGTCAGGATACACACGAGCGACCTCTCACCTTGTTTCCTGACTCGCCGTGATTTTCTCATGTTAACTCAATGCTCAAGTGGGAATGTATAGGGGTGTACGCCATTAGCATCGCCGTCCCGTATGATTACTACTTTGCCGTTGATTACAGCAGCGGATAATATTTCTTTCAAATCGCCGAAGCCTCTATCAATGACCGTTTTTTTCTCAAGATCGATGATCGTTATAAATGTCCATCTTCTGCCGGGTCCAACTTCAAGCAAATAGCGGTCATCGACCCACTCCAACCTGTCGTCCATAAATCCCGGGGCACTTGTGCTGCAACTCCATTCAAATGAAAGGAGATCATTCTTGGTCTTCGTATCAACCACAGAAATCCTATAGTTCGCTACAGTGCCGACTCCTTTATCAGCATAGACCACGCATATTTTATCGTTCCGTGGTCGCGGGGTGACAGAGCGAACCGGTAAGTCTGGATATTCCTTGAATATTTCCCCTCTGTTGGCCGGAAGAAAGTAGTCTCTACCTTGTACTGCATAGTCGACGTAGTGGTACTTTTCCGAAAAAAAGTCATCGGGTATATTTTTCACAATCTCTTCCGAAGCAGGAGCGAGAGGAGAGGCATCCTGAAGCTTATTGTTTGTCTCATTATAGAGAGTCAGATTCCCCCATTTCTTGGCATAAGTATAGAGTGGAGTAAGTGAGAGGCTGGGGGCAATTTTAAATCCAAGTGCCGGAGCTACCATGATTGCGTTCCCGCCCGAGTAGAAATAGCTGCCGCAATTTGTATCGAGAGATATTATCGGTGGGTTTGTTTGGGCGTAACTGTATCCGCTGCAAAGCAAAGCAGTTGTTAAGATAATACTCCAAAGGTATATTTTCATTTCTAGATAGGCTGTTTTTGCAGCTTATTTTGTTTCAAATAATGAAGTATCCCTTAACTCTGGACTAAGCGATTTTCCGTCAAATAGTGGAATCTTTGTGACTTCAATATTGTCGGGATCAAATCCGGGGCTGTTGGCAATAATATTTGGGGTGGGCCTTCCAAAAGACATTTCGCCACTGAGAGGGAAATATTGTAATGTCGAATAGGTTTTAAATCCCACTGGAACTTTTTTTGTTACATCATAAAATATTGCATAATTCATATATTCATCTTCCTCAGATGCAAGTATGAGTAGAATGTTATCACTGATAAAAAAAACTCTGTCTATTCTAAAGTAATGAAAATCAGTGTAGACGTTAAACGATGATAAGTGATTTCTCTGGTCATTTGATATATCACCCTTAAACAAGAAGATTTTATATTGATGCCTAAGAGATGTTTCTTGTATAGGCTTAACTCCTAATTCAATAACTGAATTTCTCCCTAGCGCCAACGTATCTCCCCTATACTCTTTTCCAAGAGTAAGGTTTAATTTAACAGGATCACTAACAAATACGCATGCACCGCAAACATCAAATTGACTCCAATCTCCTGAAATATTATTAGATAATATATTTGATTCTGTATTCAGCCAATTATTATTATCGTACTGTTGTAATTTTCCATCCTTGATCCGCAGCGGAAGATGCTCAAGATTTTTTGGGATTTTTGGATAAAATAGGCTTTGATAGCCGGTGAATGATATAACACCTGCTATTTTCTGAGCTGAGTCAATATCAATTATTTGTGCCTGAACGGGGGCATTCAGATAGATCAATCCGATAAGCAGGGAGAGGATAGTTTTCATTGGCTTAACTGCACGGAGGTAACTGGGCGCATTTGTTGGACATTAATGAACGGCAGATCCTTCTACCCGGTATTTCAGTTGCCCAGGATTTGTGCCTCCGTAAGCTATCGGGATAAGCTGAGAGGGAATAGCTTTGGTCTCCTTGCCTTGAGAATCGATCCAGCCCTGAAAAACCAGATCCCCGTTCAGTAGCTGAAAATTAATTAGTTTGGTGTTTTGACCAAAACCTGGAACTTCGATCTTAAGATTTTGGCCATCGACCACATCAGCTCTATAAACTAATCCCCGGAAACCCCCTAGGGAATAGACCCCCCCTTTTAAAAACCTGCCCCCTGTATCGAAGAGATAATAGGCGACATCACCAGGCCCTGATTCTGTAGATGGACTCTCCTGCTTGTTGAGGACGAGAATCATTTCTTGGCCGTTGTTGTCGCACACTTTCCCTGAAAACAAGGTATCTGGGTCAGTCATAGCCGCAAATTCCGTATTTCCATGGGTATTGTGAAAGAATCGTACGGCAGAACAGGGCAAATAGTTCTCCGGCTTGCTGAGCAGTCCATCAAAGGCAACCCGCCACGGATCTAAAAGCATTCCATGCCCTCCTACCTGATTTGGCTGCGGATCTGCTGGAAGATTCTTCCAGCTCACCGGATTAGTCTCAATCAATGCATCAGCTAGTTCCTTTAAGCTGCGTGGATCGTCCCTTGTCCATGGATAGTCGAGTACGATGACATCCTGTTTTCCATCATAGTGCCACTTGAGGCCTAGAGAGATAGAACAGATCCTAGAAATGAAGTTTCTCAATGGTTCATCGCTTGACACGCCAAGACCCCCGTTTCCAGTTTCCAAGCGGCTGCTTTCTTGCCATACGGGCATGCCTTTCGGTTGAACAACCTTCTTCCCAGAGAGTTTCTCAATCAGTGAGATGCACTGCTGATACGGAGGAATAGTCAGCATGAAATGCTCTTGATGGTCACTCTTGCTAACCAACGTGCAGGGTGTATCCAGATTTGTCAGAAGCTTGACGGAAATTGGTTGATCCAAAATGGAGTCCACTTTTACGGGTAATTCTGCACGCAGGCTTGTAGTGAGAGCGAGGATTGCTAGTAGCATTTGCAGCAATTGGAACTTGGGGCGATTCTTCATTTTAATAGGGTAGGCTCATGGAGCGTTCCACTGTTGGTACTCTGTAAATCCGGTGGAATGATAAGCCAGCCGCCTGACATTGCCTGCAAGGATTGATAGGCTTCCTTATCGCGGGGAATTCGAATGTGGTCTTTAAAGTCGCCCAATTCAGGTTAGTAAGGATTAACCTTACTATTCAAGCGAGTATTGATTGCATTGATGATATCAGCCTCAGATTTCAGAATGTTGAAGGTTGAGGAATAGAGCGCATGATCTCCACGGTGAGGAGGAGAAGAAAGATTGCCTGTTCGCCATACCTTTTCTAAGCCCCCATCCTGATGAAAAAAGCATACCAGTAGATCTGCTGTGGCGATTTGTTGGCCGATCTCCGCTTCTGAAGTTCTGATTTCAATCATATAGTTCGTTTCACAGGTAAACGGAGGGTTCCCCTTTTTGCCAGCGATGAGAGTGCATTTCAGTGATGCCGTGCCAAAAGTTGAGTGAGGCCCTCCGGTTGGATGATCCGTGATGATCAGCGTGTCCACTTTGTAGATCCCGATGGATTCTGACTGATCAACAAGCCATTCGATAGAAGGGGCGCACAACATTCTGGCTTCACACCTGCAAGTCAGGATCAATACCGCAGCGATGATAAATAGTCGTTTCATTGTAGCTCAAGCGGAAGGAAAAATCTCCCTAGGGTGTTGTGGCCAAACCATTCGATATTTGGATACGCAGACATAGAGAGAGAACCATTATTCACGGATGTTGCTGATCTATCCATGCTTTCGGATTTGAATTAAGTAATTGCATACTCGCTTGGTCTGATGCTGAACCAAATTTTAATGGGTTTGTAAGAGTCGAGATTCTTATCGCAAGCGCGAATCTCATGAAACCAGGTTGCTGCCATCCCCGAAGGAGATTCGGATAACCCGCTTCTTTGCAGTTTAAACAATAGAGAAATAATTTTCTTAAAAATGGATAATCAGATCGTACATACGAACGATGTAACAATGCTGAGAATAGGGCCTGCCTCGTGTAACCATCATGATCCTGAACCCCCTCTAAGAGCTTAAAGACAACTTCCTGAGAACCGGGCGCATCAACTATTTCCTTTGTCAGAGCACTAAGTTGTTTGAATTGTAGCTTCTCTGCTTCCGTAATATCTGCCGCCTGACTTCCTCCCCAACTCGTTTTATCAAGAAAGTATTTTGCCAATGGGTGATACTGCTTCAAAAGACTGTCCAGCGCGGCACTATTGGTTTCTGGCGTCCCGGCATTGCTGGGAGTTTGTGCATGAAGGCAGTCGTTCAGGCAGAATAACCCCAGAAGTAGGAGGATGGGTATCATGGTGTAACGGCCTGAAAAACGAGGATCTCTATTACTGTTTCTCAGAATCTGGCTTGGTATCATCTGGAATCTGCTGATTGATCCATGCAATGGGATTCGTATTTAACAGGTCTCTACTTGCACCACTGATAAATGGAGATCCATTTAATGTATCTGCAACGTGAGCTACCCGCGTGGCTATAAGCGAAGTAAAGAATTCTGGAGAAATCCACGCATGGAAATGATTAGGATAGTCGCTGCCCTTACATTTTAACGATATCAAAAATAGCTGCTTTAAGTACAATAAGTATTTTTTTGTATAATCTGTGTCTCTAAGTGCGATATATAGTGCCACCCTCGTATAGCCATCATGATCCTTATAACTGCTTAGAAGTTGTGTGATTACATCATGGGCGGCTGGGCAGGCAGCCAATTGATTTGCGAGATGTAATAGTGTTGTAAATTTAGATTGATCAGAATCACTCAGAACAAGAAAATTTGGGCCATCCCAACCTTGCTTATCTAAAAAATAGGCAGCTAATGGCTGATACTCCTGCAAGAGACTGTCTAGTGAGGCACTATTGGTTGGTGCTGGCGTCCCGTTATTGGTGGGAGTTTGCGCTTGAACAGCGACATTCAGGCAGATCAACGCAGCAAGCAGGGGGAGGATGGGTTTCATGGGAGTAACGGAGCTAGTCGTATCGGATAAGCTCAGAATTGGAATTCCTTCGATAGCAGCGTATCGTTTGGCGCACCTGAATACAAAATAAGCTTACCATTTATGAGGGAATAAAAATCAACTTCTTTAAATTGATCTTTTTTTATAAATCCTCGCTTTTGAATATCAATAATGTAGTAATATTTCCTGTGCCTGGAGATTAGCGTGCACAAAATGAGATTTTTAGATATCCACGTTATTTCCTCATACACTGTAGGCATTGGAAGTAAATCAATGTGAAATCTTACAATATCCTTTTTAGTAGCAATATCGGTTACAATACAATCTGTTCCCATAATACCTGTTTCTGGCCGAACTAAAACAAACAATCTATTCTCATATGGAAAAGGGGTAACAACTAACGAGGCAGGATTTGTAGCATTTTGACTATATTTCTTGAAGATTTCAGGTGTCCCATCTGCCTTATAGAGAGCTCCATTATTAATGCCAAACGCATACTGTGGAAGTGCCTTTATCTGCTCTGCCGATAGCATTTGAGAGAAGGGAATAGTGACGAGGTTTGTTTGTGCTGGTGAATAATAGGTAATGCTTCCGCTATTTGAGTCATAGCCGTCGAAAACATTTTCATAGTTTATCGCCAAGGGAGTAAGTCCATCTGCGTTTGGGCTCAGTTCTGTTGTAGGAACCGATCCTACTCCGTTCTGATAGGGAAAGTATAGAGATGGAGATGCATGAACAGTGACATTCAGGCAGATCAACGCAGCAAGCAGGGGGAGAATGGGTTTCATCGGAGTGAGACTTCGAAATCAGCTACTGATTTTTTTCTTTCACGGGTGTCAGCACAAAATCGTATTTCCCGGGGGGGTGGGTTGTCTTGATCCTCAGATTCAAATATCCCTCCGCCTGTGCTCTGATGAATCCCACCCATGGAGTGGGTGCCATATATTCGTAATCACCCTTTGCATCCACTGGGATAGTTTCATCGTGGAGATTAATTCCCCGATCATCTGGATCTGGACAGCTTGATGGAGCCAAAACAATTTCTGCATTGGTAATCAGGGCGTTATCCTTGGAAGCCACATGTCCGCAGTAGCGAAAGAGATTCTTGCCTGATGCTTGAATTTCGACGACTGCACTATTGGTTCCAGTGGCTGGCACAACCTTTGTCACCGGCCCATCAACCCATTTACCATCTAGCTTCGTGCGCAACCAGTTCACTGAAATCGAAAGGCTGGGATCCTCTCCCGGATAAACATGCTGGATTTTAAAATGACCCAGTCGGTCGGTCACGGTGTTCTGTGAAAAAAATTCACCTCCGGATCCGGTCATTGTTTCGGCATGAAGGTCGTTGTTACACCTCACGCTGATTCCTTTCATGGGTTTTGTGGGATCTTCGTAATCGACGATCTTTCCATCCACTGTGAATCCCTTCTGGATTTGCAGGGTGAGATTAAGACCATCCTGTGGAATGCTGGCAAGATTGGTGAGTCGCTGGGAAACTGCCCCGGCATCTTGGGCTGACGGATCCACGACGAGTGCATACATAGATCCATAAGGCCGCGCATAATCACTCGGATCATCTTCCGTCCAGAGTCTTACCTGAAATCGACCTTTTAGATCTGTCGTGAATTGATAATATCTGGAGGCTGCACCTTCTAAGGAGATACCCAGTGCATCATGTGAAATTCCCCTGAGGGTTACCTTTCTGTTTGCAGCAGGTTTGCCATCAAGATCGAGAACAAGTCCATGGATATATCGGGGCTCTGAATCTGTTTTCTGTTCTGAAGAGGATTGTGCATGAACAGTGACATTCAGGCAGATCAACGCANNGCAGGGGGAGGATGGGTTTCATTCGAGGGGGGATTTTTGGGGTTTTAAAAGGTCAAATCTAGGGCTTCAAATTGAAGTGCCGGATGCAACCTCTGAAGGTAAGAGTCAGGGATTCAATTGATTTTCAACACTCTTGATAGGAGTTTTCCATTTTGATCACCAAAATAACCAATGATCTGAGCTCCACTTTTAGAAAAATACCTCATCCCGTCCGTTATCTTGGTTTTTAGAAAGCATTTGTTTTTTATATCGATAATCACGAACGAATTTTCACGGCGATAAGAGTAAAGCCCAAAGATTACATAACGATCCGAAATCCAAGTTAGATTTTTTACAAGGGAAGCATCGAGATCTTCCACCTTAAATGTTTTCAAATCTTTACCCGTTCTAATATCTGTGATGGTGCAAAAACCTCCAGGAAAGGAAGNNCGTCGTGACTGCTAATGGGTTTACATTTGTTGTATCGAATGTCGGATATATTTTAAATAGCGTGGGATTTGCAGCTGGAATATAAAGCTTCTGATCAGCTATCAGGATGTTTGAAATCTTTGCACTTTTAGGAGACCTAATCGTAGGTAATGCGATCTCTTGAACAATATTATCCTTCGATGAAATGCAGATTACTCTTGGGTCATTGCTTGGATAATCGCTGACGGTTAGTGGAATTAACGATCGTCCCGATAGAATAGGCAACTCCTTCCCAGAAGTACAATAGACCACATTATTGCTAGCAAAATAAAGGGGTTGTGCAAGAAGGCAGGAATTCAGGCAGAGCAACCCAAAAAATAGGGGGAGAATGGGTTTCATAGGAGTAACTCAATAACTATTTTGTGTCGTTCCACTCAGAAAGATACTTTAAGAGCAATTCCTTAAATCGATTTTGATCCAGCGGCACCGACTTATCACGAGCTTGAGACATGATTTTTTTAATCGTAGCTTTGTCCTCAAGATTAAGCGGGTCTGGAGGTGTAGTTAGAGGAACCCCTTTGACGAATAGAAAAACAGCGACGGATTTATCTACCGAATAATTTCTAGTTACATGCGGAATAATCAGATTGTACACATCTTGAAATGAAAAGGTCTTTACTGGTATTTGAGCATCATCTCCAGCACTAGAACCATAAGTTAGCTTTCCTGATCCGTCTGGGTATATATCCAACACCCATCCTCTAAGTGTATTAATCGAAATTCGATCAACTTGATCGAAGCTGGGAATAGCAGGAGCACTCAGGCAGAGCATGCCAAGAAGTAGGAGGATTGGTTTCATAGGCCCTTACTTGGAATCGTTGCCATATTCTCGCGAGGATGAAATGGCTTTTCTTGCGCCACGCCATTTTCATTAGTGCAAAATAACATAAGCTGATTGTTACAAAATGATGCATAGATAACATCTTTAAGTTGGTCGTCATGAATAATGGTGTGACTTTTTAAATCCAAAATAGAGAATGATGTATATCTTCGTCCAAAAGCTAAACATAAGATTTGGTGATCTGAAATCCACATCATATGATCGACACAAAAAGCGGCAGGAAGTGATTCAATCCGAAATTTCATGACATCTTGTTTGCTCGTTACATCCGTAACAACGCAATCAGTACCGATTTGGCCTGAGGAGGGATCAAATAGAACACAAATGCGATTATTAAATGCTACTGGGGTCACGACACTGGCTGAAGGATCCAAGTTTTTGATAGGATATTTTTTGAAGAGCGCAGGCGTACCTTCGGCCACCAATACCGATTGGTTAGATATTGCATAGGAATTAGTAGCCAACGTTTTTGACTGACTAGCCTGCAATAAGCTACTGATTGCTACTGCCTCCATTTTATGATCAAGAGGAGAATATACAGTAATACTGCCGACATTTTGTGATCCCATGCCAAGCGGAATGAGAGCGGAACCCAATCCCATTCCAACTTGAATTGCTGATACTTTAGC
>DKEN01000136.1 GCA_002452515.1 Spartobacteria bacterium UBA6821
CCTGTGAAATCTCAAGAAAATTGCTTGCGGCTCACGAGCTCTAGAGCATTTTCTGGTCATATTGACGCATCTCTTGGATTCATCCGCCCTGATTAAACGGAGGCAAGAAAGAGACTCGCGCAAAGACGCAAAGGCGCGGAGAAGGTTCTGAAAAGGCAGGATCAGAGAGCCTGTGTGGAGTTTGCCTCCTCTGTTGCTTCCCCTTGATCCCTTGAAAATCTTCTCTTTTTCTCTCTGCGTCTTTGCGCCTCTGCGCGAGTTTTTCTTTTTTGCAGCGTCAGATTAAATCAAAAATGCTCTAAGAACTTATCGCACCCGTCGTGAGTTATCCGTTCGGAATGCTCCTCGATCCAAAACCCCTCTAAAAGCCCATTTTATCTTGTACCAGCGGTCGGGTTCGAACCGACACNNAGGAGGCCGTTTCGCTAAGAATGGAAAGTGAATAAGCACCCATCAGTGCCCTCTCTTGCGGAAGTAGGCCACCCTGACGGGATTCAGGCCCGAGAAATGACCAACCATGTCTTTCTCATGCATCATCACCCAAGGCTGGGCGAAGTTTATCCCGTTCTTGGTAAAGACGATGTCATCAGCGATATAAACAGCTGAGTGGATGACCTTGTTCTGATTGTCCAGCAAGAGAACGAGATCTCCGGGCACCCCAGGCACGGCAATCTCGTAGTAGTTATCCTGAATGAACCGGGAGGCNNGAGGTAAAAAGGTGCTCCCGGGCCATCGGAGGAAGGAGATAGAGGATGCTGAGAGAGCCCCCATCCTTCTCTCGGCGCTGCGCCTCAAAAAGGGGCCGGAGATCCTTCATCGTCACTCCGGGTAAGGAAAGAGCCCAGTAATTCAGGGGTTTCTCAATGTCAGAATCGGGACGGATGAGAAGGCCCATCATTACGGAATTAATGCTTGTGAGACTTTGCAGAAATTCCTCCCTCTCTTGTGGGGAGGAAATGTATCCCAACACCACCTCGGGGTCACTGAAGTAGGTGAAGCCATTGCGCGTGTAGAGAAGTTTTTTCATGACACTGATTGCCTTGGCATCCGAGGGGTGGTTGCTGTCAAACAGCGCAGCCACATCACCATCGGCGATATAGTAGGGATTCGCCTGGGCACGGTTGGCAGCATTCTGGGAGAGGGCGAGGTACAATTTTTCCCTCACTGCAGGATCAAGTCCCAGGATGAACTCATGATCCGGCTTGATCACCGATTCGTTCCCTGGCACTTGGGAAGCAGTCAAATGATCTGCCTGATCCCCAGTGAGTCCGCACTGGATGAGGAGCTCTCTGAGAGCAGGAGAAGTTAAATTGCCAAAGTTCCATAGAGGCCCTTCTGCCGTCGTGACATCGAAACCAACGTACTCCATGGGCTGTTCCACCCTGATATTCCGAACCAGGAGATCCCCCCAAGGTCCTGAATCGATTTTAGGTGAGGTTCCCCGCTCGCGATGTTCGATCAACTCATCAGCCCAATGAGTCAGAAATGCAGTTCCCACCGCCGTGCCGACTATCAGCAGCAGTGTAAGAAGCACCCAGTTGCTACGTTTGAGTAAGGAATTTTGCGATTGTTGAGTAAGCACAGCAGGTGAGTGAAATCGTCAATGCTGGTTGAGTGTCATGTCAAGAAATCACAACGGTGGGTGAAGCTAGTCCTATCACTTGCTACCGATCAACATATCGAAATTGCCAGGACCTCCATCTCCGCCACCCTCATGGCTAAGGGTCAACGTCGAACAAGGCCTCTTCGCTCCAATCACTCCTTAAAATAAGATTCCCTGTGGCGAAAACTCTAGCGAATGCTAGATTCCTTCCATGAAGAAAATATTGCTCCTTCCTCTGCTAGCCCTCCTCTGCCTTTCACTGAGTGCCATTGCAGGAACCTTCCCTGACATCACACTTCCTCAATTGAAATCAGCCATTGCCTCGAAACAAGTAACCTTGCTTGATGTCAATGGCCCCGTCTCGTATGCCAACGGTCATATTCCCGGAGCAATTGATTTCACAGCACACACCGCGAATCTGGCCTCGGTTCTTCCCGCTGACAAAAACGCCCTGATTGTTGCCTATTGCGGCAATGAACATTGCGGTGCCTATGCCCGCGCTGCGGAGGCCGCTCAAAAACTCGGCTACACAAATGTGCAGCATTTCAAACCCGGCATCGCTGGGTGGAAAGAGGCAAACGAGCCAACGGAAAAGTAGACTCTTCGGCGTCTTCCAATGGTTTGTACTAATCGAAGCCTGCCCGCTTGAGAAACCTTGAGTCTGTTACCTGTTTTTACTCAGGTTTCAGCTTCCAGGTCTCATCTCTCAATTATTTTACTCCGGCAATGTCGTGATGGCCTTCTGATAATTACAGCGAGCCTCTTCCAGGGTGGAGGCACTTGTGCACAGATCCCTGACGAGACCATCTTTCATGCCGTAAATCCATCCATGAACTGTTAGTTGCTGTCCTCTTTCCCACGCATCACGAACCACCGTTGTCTTGCAAACATTGGCGACCTGTTCGATGACGTTGAGTTCGCACAGATGATTGCCTCGGTCCGTTTCGTTTTCCCAATGTCCCAACAGCGACGAATGTTTCTGAATGACATCATCGACATGACGCAACCAGTTGTCCACAAGTCCGACACGTTCCTGACGCAGGGTTGCCATGACACCACCGCATCCATAATGACCGCACACGATGATGTGTTTTACCTTCAGCATATCGACGGCAAACTGGATGACCGAAAGGGAGTTGAAGTCGGTATGGACAACAACATTGGCAACATTGCGATGAACAAAGATTTCTCCTGGAGCCAGCCCCACAAGTTCCTCGGCGGGAACCCGGCTGTCAGAGCATCCAATCCAGAGATACTCCGGCTGTTGCTGAATCGAGAGTTTTTCAAAAAAGCTGGGGTCCTTGGCTATCAGACCCTGCGCCCAAGATTGATTATTCGAGAAAAGATCTGCGAGCGATGACATGATTGCGTGAGATTGCAATCGGAAGCACGATTCTTCGCCAGTAAAAAAACCGATTTTTTTCAAATACTCCCGAGCACACTGCTGACAGATGGTCAGTGTCTGCCGCGCCAGAAGAAGCCTACTGCTTGGGGACAAGAGCTGGCTCTACGACGCTGGAAGGAGCCAAGAGGACTGCTGCATTTGTAGCAGCAGGGGTTTCCACGACAGGACGTGTCCCGGAGACCGGCGGAATCCAGAGACTCTGCTCAATGAGCTTCTTATTGATCGGAGCAATCAGACTGTAACCACCCTTCCCATCGGGAAGCATCGGGGTTCCCCATCGGGAACGCGTCACGACCTGTGATGAGGAAATTTTCTCACCAAGAAGGGTATGGTTATCGAGAGCAATGTCAGGCGGAAGCTCGAGCGTCCCTAAAAAGACACCGCCCGCGATCAAGAGCTTTGGAAAAATAAGGAGTGGGATCATTGGGGGAATTTTCACGAATTCTACCCATGTTCAATGCGGCATGACAATTCCGGAGTGCAACAGGATGCCTTATTTTCCGGGAAAGTTCCACCAAGTCTGAAAAAAGTGCCCGAGGGAGGTGGCGCTTTTCTGAGCAAATCCTCTTGTGTCAGGCGGGGTTGGAGATGGGGTTGGATGCGGTGTCGGCTGTGGAGCTGCTTTCAGCGCTTCCTCGCTCAAGGAATCGGGTATATCGACCCCAAGGGCGAGTTCTCGCGCCGAGAGTGCTGGTGCTTCACCGGTTTTGGAGACAGTCAAAAAAAGAGGCTTTGTTTTAATCGTATCGGGAGCATCAATTACTTGAATTGGGGGAATCTCATAAGTACCGATCTGCCTCGGCATCACTCGATAGCGGAAGAGCCAAACACTTTCCTGATCCACAATCAGGTGCTGCGGTTTGCGAAGCATCCGGAAATGCAGGCCTGGCTGATTGGAAAGCAGCTCGACCTGCGGATGACTGGCTGCGCGCACGGTCACCAGAAGTTCCAGTCGATCTCCCGGCTTGGCTCCACGACATGAAAGCGTGGCCATTACGCTCAACGGGGATTTTGCCGCATAGACTGCTTGGCCCAGTAAAGTGAGAATCAAGGCAAGCGATAGAGAATGAACTTTTTTCAAGCACTTCATGGATCGCGGAGAGTGCTCGGTTTTCCAACGAAAGCCAAGCCCCGGAATGGGGCTCCAAGATTATCAGGGAAGCGTTTCCTTAAAATTCCGCGAAGAGATCGCACTGAATGGCATCTCCCGGCTGCGGCGCAGAAGCGGTTTTCTTGAGTGCAGACTTGGAAGGTCTTTTTTTGGGTGGCTCAAAGGTTTGCCTCCATTGCTTCTGGACATCTTTGATGACCACATTGGCCCGCTTGAAATGTTCCTTCTTCCGCACGGCAGCGATGGCAGGATTGAGCCGGAGTTCTTTGCGGGCACGTTCCACTCGGGCATCGGTCAGCTTTCCACGCAACCTCCAATGCCCACCTTTGGTCGTATAAACACCAACGATTTTTCCCGAATCGGCGTATCGGCGAAGTTGACGATCCGAAATTCCCAAGAATGAGGCTAATTGCTTGAATGTGGACATCATGGAAGAGGAATATTCTAAGATTCCCAGACATTGTCTTGCAAGAAAATGTTGCTACAAAAATAGAGGATCGGACATCTGATGACCGATTTCTCCTTTTGTTATAAGATTATCAAGACTTAATTTTTCCCTTAATTTTCTTTAATAAAACCTGATTTTCAGCAAGTTCCTTGTAGAGTGCCTCGATTCCTCTCAGCGAGGAAGAGCTGAGATGGTGCTCCATCCCTTCGACATCACAAGCCACATCCTCGGAAGAAACCCCCAGAAGACTCAGAAAATCGGTCAGAATCTTGTGGCGATGGCTGATCGCTCTCGCCACCCTCTCCCCTTCCTGAGTCAGCACTAGTCCACGATATTTTTCGTGATGAAGGAATCCTTCTGCATCCAGGCGCTTCACCATATTGGTCACACTAGCCTGAGAGATTCCAAGACTTCCTGCTATATCCACGACGCGTGCATATCCCTTGGTGTCAATCAACTCTTGGATGCGCTCCAAATAATCTTCCGCCGCAGAAGTGGAACGGTTGCCAACCTTGTTCATGGGGTGACTATAGAAGAAATATCATTCGATGAAAATATTTTTTTATTAGAATAATTTTTATAGCTACAGAAGAATATATTAGCCTATGCTAAGAATGAATCCATGAGTATGAAAACTTCACCCAGTCTTCCCGAAGTTCATCGCTCACTCAGAGTTCCCTCCCAGCCTGGATTCTGGCGCAAGTTACTGGCGTTTGCAGGACCCGGTTACCTCGTTGCGGTAGGATACATGGATCCAGGCAACTGGGCCACCGACCTCGCAGCAGGTTCTAAATACAACTACACACTGCTTTCCGTAATCCTGATGTCGGGAGTGGCTGCGATGTTTCTGCAGTTTCTTTCCCTCAAGTTGGGCATCGCCTCAGGCAATGATCTGGCACAACTCTGCCGTCATCACTATGGAAAGAGAGCCTCCATACCGCTCTGGATTTTTGCCGAGATTGCCATTGCTGCCTGCGATCTTGCCGAGGTCATCGGTTCTGCCATCGCCCTCAATCTCCTCTTTCACATTCCCCTTCTTGTCGGTGTCATCATCACAACCCTGGATGTGCTGCTCCTGCTGATGCTTCAACAAAAGGGCTTCCGGTACATCGAAGCCCTTGTGATTACCCTGATCGCAACAATTGCCTGCTGCTTCGGTTTAGAAATTCTATTTTCCAAACCGGAGCTTATTCCGATCCTTCACGGCTTTCTCCCCTCGCATCAAATACTCGCCGACCGTGAAATGCTGTTTATCGGGATTGGAATCATCGGGGCCACTGTCATGCCCCATAATCTATATCTCCATTCTTCGATCGTTCAGACACGGAGCTATCCACTCGATAGGGTAGGCAAGAAGGAAGCAATCCGCTTTGCCACGATCGATTCCAACATCGCTCTCACGATTGCTCTGGCCATCAACGCCGCAATCCTGATCCTCGCCGCCGCAACATTTTACAAAGCGGGCAGGTTGGATGTTGCGGAGATCCAGGAGGCCTACAAGCTCCTCTCTCCCATGCTTGGAGTCACCGGCGCCAGCACACTCTTTGCCATCGCCCTGCTTGCAGCAGGACAGAACAGCACGCTGACCGGAACGATGGCCGGACAAATCGTGATGGAGGGATTTCTTCAGATCAAGATTTCACCTTGGATGAGGCGTCTCTTCACCCGACTACTCGCCGTCATTCCGGCAATTCTGGTGATCGCGATAGCGGGTGAAAAGGCAACAACCCATCTCCTGCTACTCAGTCAGGTCATCCTGAGCATGCAGCTTAGCTTCGCCGTCATCCCGCTTGTCCAATTCACCGGAAACAAACGAATCATGGGAGAGTTTGTGAATGCCGTCTGGGTACGTTGCGTCGGCTGGATCATGGCCGTCATCATTGCCGGACTGAATGTGTGGCTACTCGTCATGCAGTTTCAAACGGGATTTTAAGCATGCAGGAGGAGTCCACGATCATCGAGGGATACGAACTCCTTGCCTCCGGGGCCGGACAGAGGCTTGAACGGTGGCGGGGAGTCGTGGTGCAACGACCTGAATCCGCAGCTCTCTGGTCATGGAACGATCCGGAATCCCTTCCCCAGTGGCAGGGCCACTATGATGGACTGCGTGCTACCGGGGGTCGCTGGCAATGGCTGACTCCCCTCCCTGATCCCTGCATCNNTGGCTCAGAGAAATAATTTCCAGGGCCTCACGACAGGAGCCTATACGCGTTCTCAATCTCTTTGGCTATACAGGTGGGGCCACTCTGGCCTCAGCCAATGCTGGAGCCTCCGTCACTCATGTCGATGCATCTCGAGCAATGGTTGCCTGGTGCTCGGAGAATGCCAAGCTATCTGGTCTCTCCGAGGCACCGATCCGCTATGTCGTCGAGGACGCGGTGAAATATCTTCAGCGGGAGATCCGGCGAGGCAATCATTACGACGGCATCATCATGGATCCCCCATCATTCGGAAGGGGGAAAAATGGAGAACTCTGGAAACTCTCCGACCACCTGCCACAGCTCATCCAACAGGCGCGTGAAGCATTGTCCGAAAATCCCCTCTTCCTGCTCCTCAACACCTACAGCGACCTCATTGATGAGTTGGAGGAACATCCAGTTTCCTTGATTGAGAAGAACTTCGGCGGAAGCTGTGAACCAATGGAGCTTTCGCTCCATGGAACACTTGATGGCCGGGTAATACCCTGCGGCACTAGCTACCGATGGGAAGCTTGATTGTAGTTTTTAAGCCATAAAACAATGGCCCTGATTTAAACCGATCCTGAAGCGGAGACTACCGCTTTAGTCCTACTCTTTGACGACACAGAGGTACTTACCCCCGCGAAGCGTCTATTTCACTTTGAACGTCACTGTCACCGGATGGGCAGCAAGGTAGTCTGAATCTCCAGGTTGAGTGGCAACAAGCGTCACACTCCCACCATTCGTCGGCGTGATGGTGTAGCTGGTACTGCTATTGGTCACAATCGTCGCGAATCCCGAGGAGATACCGAGTGATACCGGCAGACCGGAACTTGCCGTGGGTACATTGGTCAAGTAGAATGGAACCGTGTTCGTCTGCGTGGCAATAGGCTTGAACGGCTTGATAATCTGAGTTGCCTGCGTCACCACGAAGT
>DKEN01000153.1:0-19200 GCA_002452515.1 Spartobacteria bacterium UBA6821
TGATCACCAAGGGACAGGATCTCGATGCCCTGACTGCAGCCGTCAAACATCTCGCCGGAGATGCCCTCCTGCGCAAGAAAATGGGAGAAGCCTCTAGGGCCCGTGTTGCGGAACGTGATTGGTCGCGTGCGGCTAGGCTCTTCTGGGACGGGTCGCCGGAGTGAAGAGGCTTGGGATTTTTGCACCGCGCAGTGTTGCTTCTCATTCGGCGTAGTTCACTACTGCCGAACTCGAGACGCCTTGCGCGGCATCAAAACTTCCTGCGCTTTGAAAACTATGCACAATCGTGTTTTGATACCCGTGGTATTTGTGAGTCAAACTCATTTATTACAGCAAAGTAACTGCAACCAGCTCGCAAGTGCGCTTCGTTGCCCCTTGATGCTCAGCCAGGATTGCAGTGGCGGAAGCGATCATGGATTTGCATCGTGACGGATCACTGAGCAGTTGTTCCAGAGATGCTGCAATCCCAGCCGCATCACTCACACGAATCGCTGCCCCGGCGTTGCAGAGTCGTGTGGCAAGAGGCTCAAAGTTCCCGGTGTGTGGGCCGATCAGCACCGGAGTACCTCCCTGTAGTGGCTCGATCATATTTTGGCCGCCGCGATTGACAGAGCAGGGGAGACTTTTTCCCACGAAGACCATGGTGGCAAGGGGGTACCACCGGGAGAGCTCCCCCGTGGTGTCGAGTAGAAGCACTCCGTCAAGAGATGCAGTGCCTTCAGAACGGAGCAAGGTGGAGAGGCCAAGAGAGCCCAAACTCTCAACAATGGAGCCACGTCGTTCAACATGCCGGGGAGCGATCACAAGGCGCAGGGATGGAGTTCTCTGGCGTGCCAGTTGGTAGCCATGGGCAATCTCAAGTTCCTCACCCTCATGAGTGCTGGCAGCAAGAAAGAGAGGATCTTCGCGGGACCATCCCAATTCCTCCGGCAGGATCAACGGAGTTGATGAAGCTGGAAATGAGGTATCGTATTTGATGTTTCCCGTGAGGTGGAGGAGTTCGGGACGAACTCCAAGTGCCACCCAACGTTCGCGATCCTCCTCTTCGGTGAGCAGAATCATGCTAAGGCTATTAAAGAAGGGTGCCGTGAATGCTCTTGCCTTGTGAAATCTTCTTGCCGATCTGGCGGAGAGGCGGGCATTGATCAGAATCACCGGAATACCAAGTTTGCGGGCGGCCTCCACGCGGTTTGGCCAGAGATCGGCTTCTACGAAGAGGAGGGCGGATGGTTGAAGCAGTTTGACCAATTTGCCCGTCAAAAAGGGAAAATCGATGGGGTTTGCGATGACTTCCAAAAAGTCAGATGCCTGTTGTTCGGCGATGGCGAGTCCCGTAGAGGTGGTGACACTCAAGAGGAAATGGGCCTCTGGATTCTGGAGTTGGTATTCGGAAATGAACTTCAAGGCGATGCCGACCTCACCGACACTTGCTGCATGGATCCAGATGCGTCGGATACCGATTCGGACAAGTGTGTCGTGATCAAATCGCCCGAAGCGTTGGGCAACCTTTTCACGGTACCCTCCACGCCTCGCCATGCGCAGAAGATACCCAGGGAGCAGGATCAAGAGCAGGGGAATGAAAAGCAGCTTGTAGATGAAAAGGACGATCCTGTTCACGATGCTTTATTCAGCGCTTCCTTGCGAGGGATTGGCAAGGATGAGAATGCGCGATTCGCCGTAGTTGCGGTCCGATCGGATTTCCCAGCGTGCTAGCGAGGGGAGGGGTTGACGTCGTTCGCATTCCAAAATCAGGAATCCCGATTCGGAGAGTGCTCCGGGAAGTTTTGGATGAGCCAGAAGTTGATCAGCTGTATTGGTGGCTTCGGTTCCCGGCTTGACTCGCTTCAAGTAAGGGGGGTCGGCAAAGACAAGGTCGAAGTTTTTTTCCTCGGCATACAGATCAAGGAAACGGAAGACATCCATTTGCTGCACGCTCCCTGAGAGTCGGGTGAGATGCAGGTTTTGACGGATGACGGCGGTGGTCGGACCGTGCTGTTCGACGAAGGTGGCTGAGGAGGCTCCCCGACTCAGGGACTCGATGCCAAGCGCACCGCTCCCGGCAAAAAGGTCAAGGACCCGTGATTCAGGAATCAGTTCGCCGAGTGAGGAGAAGATCGCCTCTTTGACACGATCCATCGTGGGGCGGGTCTCCTTACCCGGTGCACGAAGGTTCAAACCTCCTGCGGAACCTGCAATGACACGCATCGACTCTTAATGATTGGAAGGACGGCCGAAAAGCCCCTGCAGCAAGCCGCCAAGATCACCATTGATTCGGATGCCGGTGAGGCGTTCTAGTAGATCTGTCTTGGGACTCTTTGCCGGACCGGAGACATGGAATGCAACTTGGCTGTATCCCGGTTCCGGAGCCTGAGTCAGCTGAGGACCGAGAAAACCATGGAGGCGGCCGCTTAGTTTTTCATTAAAGAGAAGGCGGGCCTGCAGGTCGAGATCGCCATTGGAATGTACCGGTCCCTGAGCCGTCAGTATGAGATTTTCGGAACGCAGAGCAAGTTGATCAATCTGAACATCTCCATGCTGGACCCGGAAAAGTGTCTTTCCTTCCGCCAGACGCAAAAGCTGCAGTTCCTGAATTTGGAGAATCTGTCCAATCTGCTTCAGGAAATCAGCTGGTTGAATCACGGCATCCGTGCAGAGGAGAGCTCCTTGACCTTCTGTGCTCTGTGGAATACCTGCGATCCCGGAGAGTTGCAAATTGCCTGTCACCACCCCTTCCGTGGCGGCATTTCCAAGCGAGGCATCAAGGAAGAACTGGTTGAGGGTCGCACCCGAGAGTGTTAGCTGCGTCTTGAACTCGGGTGTGGAGGGAGGCAGATCAACGGAGAGGTTACCCGCAAGTTTCCCCCCTCCAAGTGTTGCCGTAAGATCGTTCAGGGAGATGCTGGCGGCATCGGGAGATACAATGATCGGCGAGGAAAGCTCATGAATGATCAAACTGCTTCCGAGGGTGATCTGTTTGGCCGTCAGTGAGCCCCTCCAGCCTCCAGCTGAAAGCTCCGTATCCGTAAGGTTGATTCCCTGCGCCGAGACCAACGGTATATTCCTCTCATCGAGTAAGAGAAATTCTCCATCGATGATCTTCAAACGAGGCAACTCTCGAAGTCCTGGGAAGAGCGATGATTGAATCGAGGATATGTTGTTAAGTGGAGGTGCCGAGGGGAGTGAGGTGCTTGTGATGATCTGTACTGCGGTTTGCTGAATCGAATCACTGACTGGGTTGTTCGATTTTTGAGAAAATGAGCTCTTCACACCACTTTCAGCGACCGAATAGCGTAGAACCGGATGATGGATCGAGATGCAGTGAATGACGACTTCCCCCTGCAGTAGCTTGAGGAAGAAGGGATGAATGACGAGGGATTCCAATGCGAAACTGGGTGAGCCTTCACCCCTGGAGGATACTCCTTGCGCTTTGATATCTCCACCGGAAGTTACCGAGATGCCGCCGATCGAGATGGGCATCCCAACAGATTTTTCAATACTGGATTGGATGCGGTTCTGAACAGAGGGAAGTTGCAGAATGAGATTAAAGCCAAGCAGCGCCAATACCGGCATCGCAAGAAGAATGATGATCAGCAGGATGAGAGGCTTGGCATTGAATCGCACCTGAATAAGCTACTGTGACGATTCAAAAATCGGTAGATATTTGTTGCGATCCGAATCGTCTTGAGCGAAAGGCGTTTTCTTAATTTCCTAATCCGCCATTGTGACCCCTCCCCTGATTATTCTTAACCCTGCGGCTCAGAGTGAAAAGGCTGTCCGGTTAACCGAGCGGCTTGAAAGAGTCTGCGCGGGAGCCGAGATCCGCCTCAGTGAGAGACCGGGAGATGGGGAACGTATAGCCCGTGCCGCTGTTGTGGAGGGCTACACCACGATTGTCGCCGCAGGAGGTGATGGCACCATCAATGAAGTGGTGAACGGAATCGCTGGGAGTGCGTCTCTTGGAAAATCCAAGCCAATCTTGGGAATTCTGCCCGTGGGAACAATGAATGTCTTTGCCCTGGAGTTGGGGATTCCACTCAACTCGATCGAAAAAGCCTGGGATGTCATCAGAAGGGGGACGATACGGCAGCTGGATCTTCCTAAGGCTGGGGACCGGTATTTTGTTCAATTGGGAGGAGCAGGACTTGATGCGGAAGTTGTCCGTCGTACAACAAGGGAATCGAAAAAAGCACTTGGGCCGATGAGCTATCTTGTTTCACTTGCGCAGGTGGCGGGGCAGAAACCACCTCCGATAACCATAACATGCGATCGTGGGCTGGAGCACACCGGATCATTCGTCCTGTTTGGGAACGGCCGATATTACGGGGGGCCGTTCAGGATGTTTCGTCATGGATCGCAGACAGATGGATTACTGGATGTCCTCGTGTTTAAGAATCAAAGCATCTGGGATCTTTTCCGTTACATGCAGGCGATCCTGATGGGACAGCATCCAAATCTGAGTGATGTGGAATATTTTCAGACGGGCACGCTTTCCTTGTCTGCCGAGGAGCCTGTCCCGTACGAACTTGATGGAGAAATGCTGGGATATCTGCCTCTGTGCGTCACGATTGATCGGGGTGCCCTCTCCGTACTGGCTCCTGCTTAAAACCGCTGATGGAACGTCTGAGTCACTCTCCGGTCACCCTGATACTCATTGGGATCAATGTGGCTTTTTTTCTGGCTGAAGAACTGTATACCCACTTTTTTGCCTCATCGCTTTTCCCTTATCTTGCTTTGAGCAGGGAAGGTTTGGCAGGAGGTGACTGGTGGCAGGTACTTACTTATGCGTTTCTCCATGGCAGTCCCTTACATCTGTTGGTGAATATGTTGGGGCTCTGGTTTACAGGTCCGCTGCTTGAGGAGTTGTTAGGCGCGCTCTGTTATCTTGGTCTCTATGCGGGAGGCGCGATTGTCGGTGGAGTTCTTCAGATGTTCTTGGCGCACGGGAGCGTCCTTGTGGGAGCATCTGGATCTGTATGTGCCATGTTGGTGGGATTTGCCACTCTCCTCCCACGCTTGGAAATAACAGCGCTTATCTTCTTTGTGATTCCCGTGAAAATGAGGGCGGCCACTCTGGGATGGTTGGTGATTGTGGGATCATTTCTCTTCTGGCTCCTTGGAATCGAGAAGGAGATAGGCCACATGGCCCATCTAGGTGGTGGAATTGCGGGATATGTGATCTGCAGGATTTATCAAGCCTGCGGGCTAGTTCGGTTTTTCCCTCTAGAACCGCCGCCGCTGTCGGAGGACCACTGAGGGGTGTTTTCAAATTCCCTTCAAACCTTTCAGCAGCAGTTCTGCGTTTGTTTGGGTGGTTTGCAGGTTAAGGGTAAGAATTTCCATGGCTTCCACGGCTGGAAGTTCAGAAAGCTGTTTGCGCAGCAGGACGACCCTCTCGTACTCATCAGGGTGATAGAGAAGTTCCTCCCTGCGGGTTCCAGATTTGGTGATATGGATGGCTGGAAAAACCCGCTGTTCCATGATGGAGCGATCGAGGTGAATCTCCATATTACCGGTGCCTTTGTATTCCTCAAAAATCAGATCGTCCATGCGACTGTGGGTCTCCACGAGAGCCGTAGCTAGAATGGTGAGACTGCCTCCCTCCTCAACATTGCGTGCCGATCCAAAAAATTTCTTAGGCCGTGCAAGCGCGCCGGAATCAACACCGCCACTCATCGTGCGGCCTTTGCTAGGCATGTTGTTGTTATATCCCCGAGAAAGGCGGGTGATGCTGTCGACAAGGATGACGACATCTCTTCCAAGTTCCACAAGCCGTTTAGCCCGTTCCGAGACCATCTCAGAAACCTGCACATGGCGTGATGTCGGTTCATCGAAGGTTGAACTGAAGATGTCGCAGTCAAGTGCGCGGCGGAGATCGGTGACCTCCTCGGGACGTTCATCCACAAGCAGCAGCATGAGATCAATTTTCGGATGATTCGCCCTGATGGCTAGGGCAAGGCTCTTGAGCATCATTGTCTTGCCAACCCTGGGGGGTGCTACGATTAGGCCGCGTTGACCCATCCCGAGGGGGGCAATGAGATCGACGGCTCGGGCTGTTGGATTTGTTTTACCAGGTTGTTCGAGATAAATCCGCCGGTTCGGAAACATAGCGGTGAGTTTGTCAAATTCAACGGGGCTCTTCCATTCGCTCACAGGTATTCCCTCAATGCTCGTCAAGGTATCGAGTGAAAGCTTGCGGTTATTGAGGAGTCGGACAGTGCCTTCAAGGCGCAGACCGGGCCGGAGTTCATACTCGCGCAGCAAGGAGACAGGGAGCGTCAGATCGCAGGGTGTCGGTTGAAAGTTGACGATTGGAGATCGGAGGATGGGGGCTTCTGGTGCAAATTCAAGAATCCCACCGGCTCGTAAGAGTCCTCCCCGCTTGAGGTGATCCCTTGCAATATCGAGGATGAGATAATGCCGTGAAGAGTCGGTGAAGACGGAGAGATTTTTCTCCTGAGCCATGGCCAATAGTGCTGCATGGCTGAGATATTGTAGCGTAGCTAGTTCCAGTGGAGTTGGGGGCTCCGCCATTTCAAGTGATGGCCCGGCCGCCACTTCTGGAGGAACCGATGAAACTGAAGACGAGGGAAGGGGATGCTCCGATTCTGGAAGCTGATTCATACATTAAGAAAGTGGGAGGCCAAAAGTTGGGTTTGCACGAGAAACTGGGATTCTGTGCCATCGTTCCAGAGAAGATAGTGAGCCCGTGTGACTTTGATATCCTGAGGAACCTGCAACTTTAACCAAGCATCAGATTCCGTCATCGAGAGGGAGCGTAATCCCTGAAGTCTTTTCCTGCGAACGGAATCAGAACACCCGACCACGATCGTCTTGTCAAAGCAGACTTCCAGTTTTTTTTCGTAAAGAAGCGGAATCTCGGCAAGAAAATAGAAATCAGAATTTTCATGGAATATTTCGGCCAGAGGTTTCCACACAGCTTGAAGGCGGGGATGGAGGATGGATTCCAACACTTGTCGAGAAACCGGATCACGGCTGATCAACTCAAAGAGAGCCTTCCTGTTGGCTGTTCCATCTGTGAGGTACGAAATCTCTCCGAAGTGTGAGAGGATCAGTTTCTTGACTTCAGGGTCATGATCAAGAAGCCGACGGTTCTCTTCATCTGCAGAGAAAGTCTTTGCCCCTAGCAGAGTCCCAAGTTTGTGGAGCAGAAGAGACTTTCCGCTCCCAATGGTTCCGGTGATTGCGAGAGACGGCATTTGAGGCGTTTCTCCAGATGAAAATTTCACCGGCATCCCGAAAGATGCCAGCGATGGTTTGTTTTCTTACTTTGTTCTGACTGCTGGAGAGTTGACGGTTGGCTGAGGCAGATCCTGAGGCAGTCCGAGCGGTGTGACGATTTCCGGTTCCTCGCTATCCCCACGACGGGGCTGTCCCTCAGCATCCAGAATCCGCGGGGTCACAAAAATGACAAGATTCTTCTTCAGTTTCTGATCCACATCCGAACGGAAGAGGCGTCCGGCTAACGGGATGTCTCCCAAGAAAGGAACCTTGTCCTGGACTTTCTGAATATCCTCCCTGATCAAGCCGCCAAGGGCAACTGTCTGACCATCCCAGACGGTTACAGAGGTATTCACTTCACGAACCGTGAAAACTGGCTGATTAATGTTGTTAGTGGTTAGAATCTCTGCAATGGGGCTGACAATAATACCAAGTGTTCCTGTTGTACGTGTATAACCGACAGAACTAATGGGAGAGCCATAGTTAATGAATCCATCGAAGTCCGTCACCTTAGGGTCAAGTTCCAGATCAATGGTATATCCATCGGCTCCAATTCGAGGTGTGGCTTCCAGGACGACACCCAGATCCTCCTTTGTGAAGTCCCGAGGGAAGGAGGGAGTAATTGTTGGAGGTGTACTATTATTGCCCGATGTTGAAGTAATTCCCGTGGCGGTGATCGTGGTGATTGAGTTATTATTATTATTATTGTTCGCCGTGGTCTGGGGGATTGTCGGCGGGTCGTACTGCCTTGGGTAGATGAATTCGTCGACGATTTTTACGGTCGCCTTGACACCACTCTTCGTGGTGACCTTTGGAGCGGACATCAAGTCGATGCCTTTCTTTTGATTCAGCGCCCGGATAACGAGTTGGAACTGTGGATCATTGAAAATCCCTCCAATGCTAAAGATTCCGGGAGCAGGAGAGGCGGTTGTACCGGTTTGACCAGCGATCAGTGAATCGACGGAATTTCCTGATAACGCCTGATCGCCTGATCGAAGTGCACCGACCGAGTTCATTGTAGCGCCTCCGCCCATGGGATTTCCAAAAGGATAATTGGCACCTGTGGTGGATGCATCGCCACCGCCAGACCCATAAACACCACCTCCTATGCTGAAAGGGCCCAACAACCAGTCGAATCCAAGCTCTTGGAGATTGTTTTGATTAATCTCGAGGAATTTTGTGGAGATATCCACCTGAGAGGGGGCTGCTCCGGTGGCTGCATCCACCAAGGCATCAATTTGGTCGATGTTGTCGCGAGTGTTGCGAACCACAAGTTTGCTTCCCGTTGGCAGGTAGTTGGCACTGGCACCAGTTGGGAAATCAACACCCTGAGACGCAAGGAACTCCTGAGCATTATAACGCTCGGGAACGCGAGGGAGGTTGGCCTCGCTTACCGCCCCCCCCGCTTGAGGCAAGGTTGATCCAGTGTCTACTGGTTTTGGAGGGATAAAGGAGGGTGGAACTTGGTATTCTCGGGTAACCAGGATATCGGTCGGTTCTGAGAGTGGGACAACGGATACCGCGTAAGGGTCAATCTTGAGTTTTAGATTTGCCAACTTACTCAGATAATCCAAGGCGACATAAAGTGGTACTTGGGTAAGTGCTAGGGTGACATGAGGTTCGGAGGTGTCTCCTGGGGCCGCGGTAGTTGCTGCAGGAATTGGAATTGCACCGCCAACACTTGGTTGCGGTGCGCCGGCGGCTGCTGGTGCAGCCGAGGCGCTTTGATCTCCAAGCTTCAAGAAAATATTAACTCCCTTTTTTAAGGGATCCTGCTCAACGCTTTTTTGTTTAAGATACTCAACCGCCTCGCTGATGGGTGAATCAGTCAGGTCGATCTTGGGAATGATGATGGAGTTGAGCTTGGCTATGATCTGATCCGTACCCTTCAGATCCTCTTGGCGACCAACTGATTCCGTGGAACGACCCTGCTTGTTTCTATGAGGTGGACGTTCCCAAGACTTTTCCACCTGCCAGAGCATTCGGCTGCGGTTTTCATTGTAGGCCTCGTCAGCATATTTGTCGGTAGCAAGGTGGATTGCTTCCATTCCTTTTCGGGCGGCTGTATTATAGGGGTCGATGAGAAGTACGGCCTCATATTGTTTCATCGCCATTTCATGGCGACCGGCTTGGGCATAACCATCGGCATCTCGAAGCAGCTTCACAACCTCGTCCCGCTTTGCGGCGAATTTGGGAGTGACTGTTTTGTTGAAAACATCCGGCTGTTCTAAATCAGAGAGAAGCTGAACCGCCTCCTTGTTGTTGGGATTCACTGAGGGATCTAAAACCGACTTTGCTGTGGTCTCAGCCTCCTGATAATGACCATTTTGAATGAGTTCCCTCGCATAATCAAGACTGATACGGGTGTAATCGTTGACAAGCGTCTGGCGGATTTTTCCCGTCCCATCTCCGGATGGAGTCAAGGCAATCGCATCGACTGCATCCTGATAAGCTGCATCCAGATGATGCTGGGAGCGCTGATCCATTGCAGACTTCATCAACGCTTGCGCCTGAATCAGACTTGCCTGAGTCCTCACCAGAGCCCGTTCATCAGCCGCAGCAAGCGAAGGGGAGTCCTGTGCATGCAGTAAGCATGCTTGCGGAAGGAGAAGGGAAAGTAGCAGTAAGCCGCCTGCATGATAAAACCGTGAACGGAGCAAATCGCTGGAGATCCGGATGGTATGATCGGTGACTGGTGATGGTGAAAGCGAATCGTGCACGAGTTTGGGGGTGGCTCTGGAAAGCGGTGTAAGGATCTTGTTCATCGGACGGATGCGGTGGAAGGATCTCCCGGAACAGCTTCAGAGGTGAGTGCCTTCGCATTGGGCGTCGGTACTTCCTGGTTATCCTCATCCTCTTTAAGCAGGGGCTGACCGGCGGGATCAAGCAGTCCGGCAGTGACAAAAATCAGAAGGTTTCTCTTAATACGTTGGTTGGCAGAACTGCGGAAGAGTCCTCCGACAACAGGCAGGTCGCCCATGATAG
Organism: Spartobacteria bacterium UBA6821; assembly: GCA_002452515.1. Classification (GTDB taxonomy): domain Bacteria; phylum Verrucomicrobiota; class Verrucomicrobiia; order Chthoniobacterales; family UBA6821; genus UBA6821. The sequence goes on from DKEN01000153.1 coordinate 10,225, forward strand.
GCGTCTTGTCCTGCACTTTTTGAACATCCTCACGCATCAGTCCTCCGAGAACTACAGTCTGTCCGTCATAAAGAGTGACCTGGGTATCCACTTGACGGACACTAAAAACCGGCTGGTTAATGGTGTTGGGTGTCAGCTGAACCTGTTTTGTTCCCAAGACTAAACCTCCGACAGTCGTTACGTTGGCAAAGGTGTTGATGGGCGTTCCGTAATTGACAAATCCTTCGAATTCCGTGATCTGGGGTGAGATATTGAGATCAATCGTGTAACCGTCTGGTCCCACCGTTGGAGTCACTTCCAGTTGAACACCCACATTGCGGGTTTCAAAAGAAGTTGGAGTCGCTGGCGTGGCTGGATTGATTCCGGTCGTTGACTGTGTCTGAGGAACTGTCGGAGGTGAGAAATCTTTTGGGTAAGGAAATTTCTGAGTGATCGTGATGGTGGCATTGTGCCCGCTTGTCACCGTCACCTTCGGGGCAGATACTAAGTCGACGCCCTTTTGCTGATTGATGGCTCGGATAACAACCTGAAACTGAGGATTTGTAAAAATCCCCGCCAAGGCAAGGACACCTGCCGCAGGACCGACTGGAGAACCATATAGAAGCCCATCAAGAGCATTGGCGGAGATCGCTGCAGATCCGGTTCGGTTGCCAGCACTCAGATTTCCGGTGCCAGCCCCCGTGATGGAGCCAACAGGAGATCCATCAGCATTGTTGAAGGGATAGGTTCCGGCATTTCCTGTCTGGTTTCCAATAGTTCCTCCCCCCCCAGAGATACCAGTTCCACCGGCAAGGTTGAAAGCCCCCAAGAGCCAGTCAAAACCAAGTTCCTGAAGGTTGTTCTGAGTAACTTCGAGGAAGCGCGACTCGATTTCCACCTGACTTGGGGGAGTTGCAAGCGAAACTTCCACCAGGGAGTCAACGAGATCAAGGTTGGCCTGGGTATTTTTGACAAGCAGCTTGCTGCTGGAGGCCAGATAGGTGGCCGTAGCGCCGGGAGGAAAGGTCACCCCTTGGGATTCAAGGTAGTCTTTGGCGTTTGATTTTCCTACAGTACCAGCAGTTCCGGGAAGTCCGCCGGGTGCAGGTGCTGCGCTTGAAGCGGAACTGGGGGTCGTAGAGATAAAGCCGGGAGGAACATTGTATTCCTTTGAAATCAGGGTTTCGATTGGTTCTGAAAGTGGGACAATAGCCACCGCGTACGGTTCGATCTTGACCTTTAAATTGGCTGCTGAAGCGATGTATTTCAACGCCTCTCCAAGGGGAATGGCGTTCAGGGAAAGGTTGATCTTCGTTCCTCCATCGGAGGCTTCCTTCGTCGGGTCAAGTTTGAGGACGATGTTGACGCCCTTCTTGGAAGGATCGCTTTCCATAGTGTCGAGGACGCGGGATTTTTTCTGCAGTTTGTCAACGGCATCACGGACTGTTTCATCCTGCAAGGAAAGCTGTGGAATCACGATCTCATCCAATTTGCGACTAATGCTCGTCGTGCCCTTCATGTCGATCGGATTTTGCTCAACGATCGTTGAAGCACCGGTGTCAAATTTAGGCACTGGCAGTTCCCATGCCCTGGCCACATCACCTAGCATCTGCCCTCGGCGTTCGTTATAGGCCTCAGAGGCATAATCACTACGCTGTTTGTTGACCTGTTCCATGCCAAGTCTGGCAGCGGTGTTCTCGGGATCCAGATTAAGAACTTTCTGATAATCCTTGAAGGCCGCATCGAAACGCCCCGAAGAATAGAGACCCTGAGCCTCGTTGAGCAACTGCTTGACTTCTTCAACTTTGGCGATGAAGCCCGGGGTCATCGTTCTGTTGAACTGATTGGGATCGCGGAGTTGGGCCTGAAGGGTCAGAAGCGGTTTATAGGTGGAATTGTAAGGTTTGTCGGTAGCGGCTGCGGCAACCGTTTCAGCATCCTCGTAACGCCCCTCGGAGATACGCTGTTTAGCAAGCGCCAATGAGGCTTTCGAAAACGTTTCCATGGCCAGAGAACGGAGTCCCTCGGAGCCTGCACCACCGGAAGGAAGGGCGTCAACGGCACTCTTAGAGAGAGCAAAAGCAGATTCAAAATCATTGTTTGCCAGTGCGGCAGATGCCTTTGCCGTCTGATTCTGGGCCCATGCTGTACGTTCCTCCAAGATGCGAATTTCACGTTCGGATTGACCGACAACTCCGTTCTGTTGCGCGTGAAGAACGGTCGAATTTGACAGCAGCACCAGTAACGCTGCTAGCAATCCCCCTGCTAAAAATGACCCCTGTCCTCGTGGCATCATGATCATGGCAGGACTTTCTTGGTTTAAATGAGCGAAATTCTTTGTCACTGGAGGAGTTTTAGAGGGGGAAAATTAAAAAAGAGAGGCTGAAATTACGGGGTAGGCAATGGAGATACTGCCGTGGCTTCCTTAACAAGGAAAGTTTTTCCATTTTTTCCAAGAAGGATTCCCCCCGTTGAAAAATTGTTAAGCGTGTACGTTTCCGTCAATTTATTGTCAAGGCTGCTGAGAGTGAACTCCTTGCCTCGCTGTACGGAGACAATCTGTTCGGGAGCACCGGTGAGTTGGTAGTGGAAGTTGACGCTCTCAATGATCTCTATAGGAAGTGCTTTATACTCCCGTGAGCCGAATTTTTTAGTGAGGGCAAGTTTTTCACCGGTAAGGGTATTTTCTAAAATCAATTCACTGACATCGTATTCTGTATCGTTGATCGTTTTGGTCTTTGGTTGATAGTCGACAACCTTGAGGAAAGGCGCACCTGGGATAGTATCCCCCTTTGCGACCGATCTTGGCGAAGTATCCGGGCGATTGCCTTTGGCGGGATTTGGAATGGGTTCCAGGGGGCGAAGTTCAAACTTCATCACTCCCTCATCATCTTCTCCATCAATGAAATCCATGGAGTAGGTGCCTTTGGAGATGTCACCAGTGGAATAAGTCAACTTGGTGGCAAGTGGGGGAAACACATTTGGATTATTGGGATCGGTACCTGCTTTGAACTCCTCCAACACTGTGAAACCTTTGTGCTTTGGATCCCGATCCAGAATGTTGACATCTGTGTAATCAAGTTGGTGATCGATGAGCCACTTGTTCGGTACGGGTGGAAAAAGAGGTTCATGTCCTTCCATGGGATCAATCAGGGTGCCGTTCTTGAGCAAATAGGGGCGCGATACCAACATCGAAGCCCCGTCATCCCGTTGGGCCCACACGATGGGTTTTTTTATTCCCGCCAATGCGTTCGCTGCATCAGTTGAGGGTTGAGGAGCTGGGAGCTTGGTTGCTTTGGTTGCTGCAGCGAGCGCTGTCAGGGAGTCCTGAAGGCCAAGTTGCTGTGGGATGAGCATCCCGGCGCTGGCAAGCGCAGTGAGCACGGCAAGACCCAGAACGATCCAGTGATAATAACTCTTTAAAAATTGATTCATAAGCCGATTAATGCGTGGGCTTTGATGGATTTGGAGTTGAGGGGAAATCAATCATTCTGATTTTCAGATACACATTGATCGTCTCCCGACCCACAATGATTGGGAGGCGTTGAGCAGGTTGTGAACCGTCTGCAGAGGGTTGGTCTGGTGCCGCAGGAGCAGTATCTCTCATGGGTGGTTCCCCTGAGCTGTTCTGTATTTTGATGTCTTCGATGACGAGGAAATAGGGGGCTGCTGAAAGTGCATTGATCAGATCGCGGAACTCACCCTGATCGCAACGCAGCGTGATGCGCATACTCCCAAGAGTTTCGTAAGGCAACCCTGCTTCCGGAGTTGTTGCTGACGGGGCGTTAGGCCCCCTTCGCTGAGATCCGGGTGCAGCGCCTTGTTTTCCTTTATCCGTCGGAATAAGGGAAAAATCGGCAACGATGGCTCCTTTTAAGCCGCTGATGCTTTTCCCAAGCCACTCAAGAACAGTAAGTTGTCTGGAGAGTAATGGCAACTGCTCGGGTTGTGGTAGATGGTTTTCATAGTCATCCAGTCCAAGATAAAAGGTTGGGGGCAGCGTGGCTCCAGAGGTTGTTGCAAGCGTCCGGATAGCCGTTACTTCAGACCTTAGCGTATCCTGAAAATATTGAGGCTGATCCTGAGGTTTGATTTTATCAAATTCCCCGAAAGTGGCGACATGGAAGGCTTCAAGCGCCTTGCGTAGTTTGTCGAGATTAGCCTGATTATCACTCAGGGTCTCTGAGATTTTTTTCAGATTTGAATCACTAGGAAAAACCTCCTTGTGAGACAGCTGATCCAGTGTTGAGGCCTTCGACGAGTAATCGGCTGTTGCGCTGCCGTAGTTATCCCATGCGCTCCAGGTCAGGTATCCCAAAACAGCAGTTCCAAGAACAAATGTCAGGGCAAGAGACGAGGCCGCCTTATTTTCCAAAAAAATTGCTTTAATATTCATCCTGTTCAGGGGAGCGGTGAAATTGGGTTTTGCAGAGGGATGGTGAGGGCAAATGGGTAAGCCCAGTATTGACCGTTCGGGCTGCCTCGCTGGATGATGATTTTTGATTTTTCCTTCTCATCCACCTTGAAGATGGTTGAGCTTTGGAGCGCTGTGACAAAATCATCAATGACGGCCGCCTGACGGGGATTGTCCAGATAAAGGCCTTTGACAGAGATGTTCTTGATAACGTTGGGGGAAAATGAGCCTTTTGGTGCCCCTCTCTCAGGGATGGGGAGGATCGGTTGTATTTCGGTGATCCAGAGGAATCGACTCGGTATCTTCGCGCACAAATCCGTGAGAATGGCTGGATAGTCAGCGCGGAGCTGAACCAGGGAAAGTAACTGTGAAGACGTTTCATTTACCTCTCGAAGGGAGGCGCTACGTTTGTCAATTTGGGCGGCGATGCTGGATTCTTCGGTAATGGCATCGTTGATCTTGGTTGTTTCGGTTGCCGTGACGGATGTGGCATGCAGTGCATATCCATACCAGTAGATCAAGGCGAGGAAGAAGATAGCAACCGCCCCTGCCAGCCAAGGAAGGCGTTTATTGAGTTCCCTCCTGTTGACAAGAAACGGAGGGAGAAGGTTAACCGTCGTGTGTGGAATATCGGTTCCAATCAGGGCACCGCCCACCAATTCCCCGAGATTGTTCGGATTCGATTCGACGAAAGGGAATGCCTTTTCGGAGAGAGCGACTCCCCTGAGCGGTTCAAAGAAGGATATTTCCTTTAGGAATTTTTCTGAAAGGAACTCGGCGAGATAGGGCATTGAGCCCATTCCTCCTGTCAGAAAAACAAGCGAAGGATCCGATCCGCTTAGATTGGACCGATAGTAGCTGAGAGATCGGCTGATATCGGCCTGAGTTTTCAGGAGCGACTGACGGGCAAGCCGTGCCAAATTTGCCTCGACGGGATCTTCTGGGAGGGCGAACCCTGCTCCGAGTGCGACTTTTCCGTGGGTGACTTTCAAAGCTTCGGCTTCCTCCAACTCGATGTGCATGTCCTTGGCGATCGCATTTGTCACAGCGAGTCCACCGGAGGGAATGCTTCTTGAGAAGAAGGATCCAGGTGTCGAGATCACCAGGTTTGAGGTCCTTGATCCGATGTCGATCAGGAGCGAAGTCTGGGAGAGACTCTCTTCCGGGTAAGCATGCTGAAAAGCGTCATAGAGAGCGAGGGGGGAAGCCGATATGGATGTGATCTGCAAGCCGGTTGCAGATATGGATCTGCATAGTTCTTCCAAGAGGTCCAGTTTCACGGCGATGTAGACCACATTGACGGCGCCCGCAGGCGTCTGACCCATCACGACATAGTCCCAAACCACATCATCGAGAGGAAAAGGAATGTTATGCTGCGCCTCAAAGTCAACCAATGCCTTGATCTGGGCACTGTTCCCTCCGGGAACTTCGAGTGGGGCAACTTTGGTGAAAACGGTGTGTGCCGGAAGAACAAGGGTGACGGATCCCCCCTTGAATTTCCATTCCTTGAGGATGTCCTCCAGGCCTAACTGGATCTGATGGGCGCGCGTGGCTTCAAGCGATGGATCAAGGCGAAGATCTCTGCGGGCACCCCGCAGCAACTTGAGTTTTCCTCCGGATGTGGACGAGAATTCCGCCAGACGGAGAGACTGCATTCCGAGATCAAGAATAAGAATTTTTTTAGCGGAAGCCATGAATCAAATTAGAAGTGCGGGTGATCGGGGAGGGACTCAACGAAGCGGGCGTGATTACTGTTTCTTAACCGCTTCGTAGTAATCCCAATAGAGCGGTGCAAACGGAGTTTCACTCTTGTTTAGCAGGCCTCCGGTGGTTTGCTGGAACTGAGGCCACCACTCTCCGGAGCCTTTTAAACTCTTCATGGCGACAACCTGTCCCTTGTACGAAATCGTTACTCCGATGTCCACGACTGCGGATGAGGCAGAGCTTGGAATTTTACCATCAAAGTAACGCTCTAGTGTTCTCGGGCTGACATACATGACCGACTTCAGATCGTTCTGACCGGCCGGAACGGTGGTATGGGTAACCTGTCCGCTCAGGAGCGTGCCCTGCGGGAAAGCCATGCCGCGATTCGCAAGCAGGACATAGTAGTTGAATGTCAGTTCGTCGGCGTATTTATCGGTCGTTGTACGAGGCTTCCAGGAGAACGATACTTCGACTTCCAACCATTTTTTAGGGATTGCCGGTTTCTGTGATCCGTTAAAGGTCGTGGCCGGTGTAAGCGGTAGGGAAGGATCAATTTTTGTGATCTGAAACTCCGTCCCTGCCTGTGCACGGAGTGACACAGTTGTGGTGAGGAAGCATGCCGTGGCGGCTGCAAGGAGGATTAGTCGGGGGCGGAGGAGAAGGGGAGAACTCACTTGAAAAGTAATTGTTGAGGAAGGATAAGTCATGAATTGTGCGCGAACTTTCCAAAAAAATCCAGAGAGATGTTTTCTTTAGTGAGCACCCCTTCGGAATAATACAGCAGGGATTGTCTGGATGATGATCCAGAGATCGAGAATCAGCGAGGCATTGTCGATGTATTCAATGTCGAGCTGAACCCATTCCTCAAAACTTGAGATCGAATTTCTGCCCCTAACCTGCCAGAGGCAGGTGAGTCCAGGTTTCACGCTCAGACGTCTGCGGTGTGTACTTTTCTCGATCTGTTCTGTTTCATAATCTGGCAGAGGGCGTGGGCCGACGATGCTCATTTCACCACGCAGGACATTGATGAGTTGAGGCAATTCGTCGAGGCTTGTTCTGCGGATGAATTCCCCGACGGGCGTCACCCTGGGATCGATCTTGATCTTGAAAGTAGGGCCGTTCATTTCATTCTGATGGGCGAGATCGGAATGTAATTCCGGCGCGTTGACTACCATGGACCTAAATTTAAGGATAGTGAAACGGCGACCCCGTCTGCCATTGCGCACCTGCCGGAAGATAACGGGGCCAGGCGAAGTCAACTTTACTGCGATCGCAATGACCAGAAATGCCGGAGAGAAAATCAACAAGCCCAGAAGTGCCCCTGCTATATCAAGGATTCGTTTCGCGAATTGATACCAAAAATTGCCCGCGGTGTTTCCAAAAACAAGCACCCGATGGTGGCCAGCGGTTGAAAGCGTGGGAACCCCGATCAGTCTATTAAGGTTACGGGCCAGAATCCAGATTTCAACCCCCTCGCTTTCAAAATCAAACGGAAGATCTTCGTTTTCCGGAGCATCAGGGGAGACAAAGATCACCCTGTCCGGGCCATGATAGCGGATGCTTTTTTTAATGGTGCTGGCATCCAACTGGTTCAGATCAAACCAGTGCGAGATCTGAAACTGTAGTTTGTCCGTGGCGGTGAGCCCTTTCAGGAAGAGCGAAATATCGTGGGAAAAGCCTACAATCACGCTCCGGTTGTTGAAATTTCCAGTGCTATAACGATGAGTGAGATATTTTTTGGTTGCCCAAAACCGCACCAGAAGCGCGAGCGGGGCGATTAAAAGAAAGAGTAGGAGGACGGAGCGGCTCGGGATTTCCAGTTTCCAAAAAATGGAAATCAGACTGATGATCAGGACAAGCCAGAACCCAGCGCGGCTCATTTTGAGGAGGACATCCTCATAGTGCTGGGTCAGGGGATTGGCATAGAAACCATACAGATCAAGCAGCAAGGGGGTTCCAGGGATGATCACCGCCAGCATCCAGTAGGAGTGCGAAAAAGGGGGGATTTCTGTCAGTCCATCAAGACGAATCAAACCGGAAATACGCAGCAGGTAACACAGCCACAGGCATAAGCCGAGGAGCAGGCCGTCGAAGATAAGACTGAAGTCTTTGGAAATTTCCTGCTTGCGATTCACGATGGAGAGGGAAAAAACAGAACATCCCTACTAGATTGTTCACAACACTTCGTCAACTTTGAGCCTTCAATCACTACTTTCCCTCGGTCGTCCTCTCGCGGTCGGTACGCTTCACGAATCAACCGGCCTCAAGATTCTAGAGAGCGCTGTCTCGTCAAAACACCGCAGATTAACTCGGCAAAACAATGATGCCATTCGGCTCCCGCTCGATATTTTGGAAGCGCGGCTAGATTGCCTTCCTCCGCGAAGCCTGCCCGATTCCTGGCCGCTGCCGATGATCGCCACGGCACGACATCCAGATGAGGGGGGGAAGGGAAAACTTTCAAAAATCCAGAGACAGGCATTACTTGAGGGGGCGCTTCCGTGGGCATCGGCTCTCGATATCGAGCTCCGTTCCTCCAGGGAACTTGCCCAGGTGATCGCTTCTGCCCATCAGCATGGCCGGACAGTCATCCTTTCCCATCATGACTTTGAGGCCACGCCGACATTGGCTGTTCTCAAGAAACTTGCCTCCCGTGCAGCGGATCAGGGGGCGGATATCTTCAAAGTGGCGACCTTCCTTGAATCCCAGGGTGATCTTCGTCGACTGATCGATTTTCAATTGGATGAACTTCCGATCCCTGTCACCACCATGGGAATGGGTCCGGCCGGCCGGTTCTCGCGTCTTGTCCTCTCCGGATTTGGCGCTCCCCTCTGTTATGGTTGGTTGGGCAAGCCGCAGGTGCCCGGTCAATGGCCTGCCCT
>DKEN01000153.1:19285-47480 GCA_002452515.1 Spartobacteria bacterium UBA6821
TTGCCTGTGGGCTGCTTTTTTTTCTCGGACAGTTTTTTACATTTCGCGCCATCGCCACCGGCGATGTCTCCATCGCCACTCCACTACTGGGTGCAAAAGTGCTGCTGGTGACCCTCTTTTCACTTTTTCTGATTGGCCATCGACTTCCCCCCTCCTGGTGGTTTGCCTCCTTGCTTGCCAGCCTTGGAATCGCGCTGATTTCCTATTCTCCAGGAGGTTTGCATAAACGACTGATCGCAACCATCGCTTGGTCGCTTGGGGCTGCCGCACTTTTTGCCCTTACGGATGTCTTGGTGCAACGTTGGGTGCCTTCCATCGGTTACTTCCGTTTCGCCCCGATCATGTTTGGGGTGACGGGACTTTGCTCTTTGCTCTATTTGCCAACGTTGCTGAAAGAATCACGACATGGGAGGGATGGTGTCGGGATGAAGACGCCTCCTGCTTTCGGAGTGACCTGGCTTGCCGTGGGGGCATTCCTGTTGGCACTCCAGGCGCTTGGAATGTATTCCGCAATCGGCCTCTATGGAAGCGCCACCCTCACCAATATCCTTTACGGTTCACGCTGTCTTTGGAGTGTGTTGATCGTTTGGATCTTTGGTTCGCTGGCTGGTGAAGTCCCTTTCGTCGGGAATCGATCCGTAGTGATGAGTTGGCGTTTTGCCGGAGCGATCCTTCTCTTTTCTGCAATGGCGCTCGTGCTCCACTAAGACTCTTGATAAAGAGCCATCGTGATGAGTTACGAATTTCCCAATCCAACCTCCACTAACTCCCTCTCTTCCGAGGAGATCGTGCAGGCTGTCGCGCTTTTGTGCGATGCCCATCAGGATGACCAGTCAAAAGGAGACTTTCTATCCGCACTGAATCAGCGTGGGGAAAGTGCCGAAGAGTTGGCGGGATTTTCCTGCGAGTTGTTGAAGCGGGCTGTTAGTCCGATGATTGAGAGGGACCAGGAGGGCCCTCTGGTCGAACTCTGCGGGACTGGCGGGGACAAAACCGGACTGCTGAACATTTCCACGGCGGCAATGTTTGTCGCGGCTGGTGCGGGTGCACGGGTGGTGAAACATGGAAACCGTGCCGTGAGTTCCCGTTGTGGTAGCGCCGATGTCTTGGAATCTCTCGGAGTGACCCTTCATCTCAAGACTGGAAGGATTACAGAAATTTTGGAAAGCGCGGGATGCGTCTTTCTCCTAGCTTCGGATTTTCATCCCGCTGTCGCCCTTGTGGCTCCTCTCCGCCGTGCCCTTGCTTCTCGTGGGCAGATGACAATTTTCAACCTTCTTGGCCCCTTATTGAATCCCGCCTTGCCGGAATTCCAGCTCACTGGAGTCTACAAACTCGACATGCTTTCCCGGTATGCGGAGGCCATGAGCATGCTTGGGCGTCGAAGGGCGTGGGCAGTCCATGGCGAACCTCCATCAGCGTTCCGAGAGGAAGGCGGAGGGATTGATGAACTCACGGTGACCGGTCGCTCCATGGTCGTGGAAACAAGCGCTGGGAGAATGAAACAATTTGAAATTACCCCCCAGGAACTGGGTTTTGCCCTGACTGACTCGTATGTAGAACTTCAGGGGGGTGATGCCGTGGAGAATGCACGCCGAATCGTTGCAATCCTAGCGGGTGAGGAGCGAAGCGCTGCGCGTGACATGATTGCGCTCAATGCAGCGGCCGCAGTACACCTTTCAGGGGTTGCTGGTTCGCTGCCTGAAGCTGTGGCCCTGGCAAACGAGAGCATCGACTCAGGCAAGGCCCTCGTTGTCCTGGAAAAACTCAGGTCAGTGTCTGCGATTCCCTAGACACCCAGAAATGCAGGAAGTTCCTCTGCGCCGAAATCCGACAGGACTCGTCCCTCTTCCGTCACGAGTACGGGAGCTTTGGTTTGTCCTGAGAGCTTTCTCATGAGCGTAAAAGCGGCTGCATCAGACACAACATCTACCACTTTGCAGGCAATCCCGCGCTGACTCAGCCAGTCTTCCGCATCGTCACACCACGGACAGCCTTTTTTGATGAATAGAGTCATTGTCAAATTATAGATTGCAATCTCTCTGCTTGCCAGTTCCTCTTTGATGTAGCAGGGTATCCGGCTCTCATGGCGCGTTCGTCTAGTCGGTTAGGACACAGCCCTCTCAAGGCTGGCGCACGGGTTCGAATCCCGTACGCGCTACCAATCTTGCTTTCAAAATGACGAGCAATGAGCACGGAGTCATGTCATCTTCCTCCCTGTGCAGGGCACTAGTTATTCACTTTATCGATCGATCGTGCTGGCGCTCCTTTTCTTGATCGCAGACATTTCATGGAGCGGTGGCAACACGACAGAGACTCTCGACCTCACACGTCCGCCAGATTACAAGCAGCTTGGAATAATCGCGGGAAAAGAGAAGCTCTCATTGCTGCGCGATACGCTTGGGGACGCTTTGACCTCGCATTGGAAAGACTCCAGATCAGGGCGTCCAGGTTCCAGTTCCAATGCGGCATTTGCCAAATGGGTTGATCTCTATCAGTGGCTTGATCTGCTGGAGTCTAATGAAAATGAAGTGATGAAGCACTGGCTGAGTCGTCATCTGAGCATGACAGCACAGCAATCTGGTCTGGATCGTTCAATGCATATTACCATTATCCAGCCTGGCATCGCGCCAGGACATGGTTCCGGATCTCCTGAGCTACTTGATAAAATCGTTTCTGATGATGCTGTGATGCAGAAGATCGTTGCAAAGTTGGTTGCACAGCCCTTCACTCCCGCTGCAGGTCTGCTGGCCGATCGTCTTGATCCAAATTTCATCTCTGCCACGCTTGCCGACCCAGATTTTCTGCAACGCTGGTCAGAATCATACAGTCAGGATGATGTGGCACCAAAAGTCCTTTTGAATTTTCAAGCGATCTGGAAGTCGCATTCAGCTGACTGGCATGAATTCCAGTCACTCGCCCTGGCACTGGCCGTCGTCAAGGATCAGCCTGCGCCCGATTTTTGGCCTCATCATCAGGTTGCTCAGGTTGATGTGCCCCGGGAGGAGGGGCAACCTGAGGAGCTCTTTTCCCAATGGGTAGAGGCATTTCGTGCAGGGAAACTTCGGATGGATCCGAGATTGCTCGAAGTGGAGGATTTGAAATTTGTCGTCGATGCGCCGCTCAAGGAATCTGAAATTGACTCAATCCGCGAAAATCCCCAATTGGCCCATCTGGATCCGCAGAAAGCCTTTGAATCAATCCCCTATGATCAGGGGCGCGTCATTAAAAATGTCTACGACTGGCCATGGGGAGAGTATCTGCTGGCCGATATCAGGATGCATGGGGGGATCTGCGTCGATCAGGCCTACTATGCCGCCATTGTTGGCAAGGCACTCGGTATCCCAACAATTTTCTTTTCCGGGCAGGGTAAGGATGGCGGGCATGCCTGGGTCGGTTACCTCAAGGGACCTGGCCATTGGGAACTCAATGTAGCCCGTTATGCCTCACAGAACTACGCCACAGGTGAGGGGCTGGATCCGCAAGATTGGTCTCCCATCACCGATCACGATCTAGAGTTGATCACACGCCATCTTGGGAACCCTGATTTTCAAAATGCTGCGCGTCGGGATCTGATTATTGGTTCGGTCTTCAGAAGGAAGGGTGATCTTGCAGGTGAAGGGCGCGCCTTGCAGAGCGCCCTTCAGGTCTCCCCTGAAAATCCCTCCCTGTGGGATGCCCGGGAGGAATGGCTAATAAGAACTGGAGCACCCGTTGCGGATCTCAAGGCTCATCATCAAGCAGCCATCGCACAGTTCTCCCGCTTCAGCGATTTGAAGGCACAGCATCAGGAGGCGCTTATCGCGCTTGCAGTCAGTTCAGGTGACAAAAAAAATGCGGAGGAACTTTCGGATCAGATCGTTCACGAGAACCGCGGAGGTTGGAACCGGGATGCCCGCACCGACCTGAGTTCCCAAGCGGCCTGGTCATTGATCTCGGATCGTCTGCAGACAAAGGACTTTGCTGCTGCTGTGGAGGAGTTTGAGCGTCAGTTGCATCTACTCGGGGAAACTGGTGGCGGCAATTTTTACTACAAGGTGGTTGCTCCGTTAGCTTCCGGATTGATCTCCGCTGGTCGTCAAGATCTCGCGCTCCGGGTACTCAAAGAGGCCTGCCAGACGATCAGGCCAACCTACGATTCCATCCTGGATCGTGATCTCCGTAAACTCTGGGCTGTTGCAGGGGGGGCTCCTTCCAAGCCTGCGTCCTCACCTCGTTAGTGTAAGTTTGCAGGATTTCTAGGATTGCACCGCATTGCGAGGCTGAGAAGAGTCATCCTATGTCATTAATACGGTTGCTGAGTACGGATTTCGACGGAACGTTGATCGGTGGTGAATGGGGGGATAGCTGTGCCCCTGTCCTTGCATCCGAACTCATTGCGACCGTTGGGGAGGGTGCCATCTGGGCGGTGAATACGGGCCGGTCGCTGGAGAGCGCCTTGGAGGGGCTTCTTAAATTCGGAGGTCCTCTCTCACCCGAGTATATTCTCACCAGTGAACGACACATCTATCATCCTGACGGAAACGGGGGGTGGCATGACTACGGTGATTGGAATCGAATCTGTCGCGAACATCACGACCAACTCTTTGAAAAGTCAGGTGATTTTTTCGAACAAATCCGGAATTTGGTAGTGGAAACACCAGGAGTCATCTTGCAGCGAAATGGAGAGGGGGTTCCCGAGGGACTCATTGCCGAGAGTGAGGAAATTCTGGATAACGTCACCGCCCGACTGAATGCGCTGCCGGGAAGACAGGATGATTTTCATTACCAGCGCAGCAATATCTATCTCCGCTTTTGCCACCGCCTCTACGATAAGGGAAGTACGCTGGCCGAACTCGGCAGGCTGCTTGATATGCCGACCACGGATATTCTTGCTGTGGGTGACCATCAAAATGACCTCGCTATGCTCTACGGTCGAGTGGCGGGTATGGTGGCATGTCCGGCCAATGCCCATGAGAGCGTGAAAATGGTGGTTCTCAAAGCCGGAGGCCATGTCTCCCGACTGGAGGCGGGTGAAGGAACCGCGGAGGCGATCCGTTTTTACCGGGAGAGGGAAAATGAATCCTGAGAAACCTACTCTCTCCTTTAATTTTTGTCTGCCGATCCTTCCGGATCAGGCATCCGAGCTAACGCTCGGACTGCTTCGCATGACTAAGCCTCGTTCCCACGAGCCTTTTCCTGAAGTTTGAAATGTCCTTTTCCAATCCGCTTAATCTCCGGGAGTTTCTTTCCTGTGCTGCTCAACCAGACATGGACATTCTGACTCTTCACACCTATTTTTTTGGAAAGGGCGGGAACCTTCAATCCCTCGTCGCCGGCAGCGCGAAGGGCAGCATAGATTTTTGTTTTAAGGGTGCCTCGCTTGGCTCTTTTGACCGATTTTACCGCAGCAGCGGCTTTCGCGGGGCGACCGCGACGTTTTCCTGCAGGGAGCGCTTTTCCCAGAATCAGCGAAGAGAGTTGAGCTTCGATTTTTTTAATTTCAAGCACCAGAGCTTCCTTGCGTTCAGTAAGTTTAATCAGACTGCGCAAAGAAGCGCTATTCAGATTGGTTAATGTCATAACAAGGGGAGTTATTTTCCAGAAAGCTTAGCATGACAAGTCAATATTTTAAAAATAGTTACAAGGTTTTTAATCCTTCTTTGCTTTCAGAAGCTTCTCCAAACAAAGAGGAAGCCGTGATTGTTATCGGAAACACATCGAATATTAAAGCTGTGGCTTTGCCTGAGAATGAGCTCAGACGGGCAGCTGCAATTACCCATCATTCCTCACGGGATCGCTACCTTGCCGGGCGCTACTTAGTGAGGGGAATTCTTTCACAATGGCTGGCGATGAAACCTGAGGATATCACAATAGCCTTGAGCGATCTGGGCAAACCATTTCTCCCTCATCATCACTTTCACTTCAGCATCTCTCATACGGAGCAGGCCGTGGCGGCAGTTTTTTCAATTCAGTCTTCGGGTATCGATCTGGAGCAGGAGCGAACGCTGGATGCCCTCGCATTGGCCCGGCGTTTTTTTTCACCCGAGGAAGCGGATTTTTTGTCCCAAACTCAATCGCTGCCGGAGTTTTTTAGACTCTGGTGTTGCCGTGAAGCAGCAATCAAGGGGGATGGAAGAGGACTTGGAGGCCTTTTAAACGCAACGAGGCCCATACTTCCTGCATCCGATGACTGCGTGCAGGTGTTCGTGGGGGGGGTGGAATGGAATGTCTTTCCCTGGTTGATGAAGGGTGGAATCCACGGGGCAGCTGCCTTCCAGACGCTGCCGAGTGTAATTCGCTGGTGTGATCTCGCTGATCCGCTAGGGTGAACTTTCATGTCATTTCAGGATCTCGGATTATTTGAAGCCGTCGTGCACGGTGCGCAGAGGATGGGTTATGTTGAGCCTTCGCCCATTCAGGAACAGGCTATTCCAGTTGTGATGCGAGGTGGCGACTTGATTGCCTCCGCTCAAACAGGTACTGGAAAGACAGCGGCCTTCGGTCTTCCCATTCTGAGCCGTCTGAAGGAAGCACAGGGAAAAGTTCGTTGCCTGATTCTCGAGCCGACGCGGGAACTGGCGCTTCAAGTGGAGGCTGCGTTCAAGGATTTCTCCGCCTTCACCGATCTTGAAACCTTGGTTCTCTTTGGAGGAGTCGGCTATGGAACTCAGAGGGAAGCCTTGCAGCGCGGAGTGGATATTATCGTAGCAACTCCTGGACGACTTCTTGATTTTCTGCAACAGGGAGAAATCAGTCTGGCTGATGTCTCGATACTTGTCCTTGATGAAGTCGATCGCATGCTCGACATGGGATTCCTGCCTGATGTTCGCCGTATAGTGGAGAGGTGCCCGAAAGAGCGGCAGACACTACTTTTCTCCGCCACTGTCCCCGAGGAGATTGAGAGGCTCTCTTCATGGTGTCTCCGTAATCCGGAGAAGATATCCATAGGCGCCCGACGCTCCGCCGCCGAAACGGTGAAGCATGCCTTCTATCCGGTTGCTGCCGCTCAAAAATTTGACTTGCTCAAGTCGATGCTCGATCGCACTGATTACCATAGCGTGCTGATTTTCTGCCGCACCAAGGATGGTGCCGACCGGATCGCCCGCCAGCTTGAGAGTGAGAATCACAAGGTGGCCGTCATGCATTCCAACCGCTCCCAGCAGGAACGCATGGATGCACTCGAGGGATTCAAGAGCGGTCGTTATGAAGT
The DNA here is from genome assembly GCA_002452515.1 of Spartobacteria bacterium UBA6821. Classification (GTDB taxonomy): domain Bacteria; phylum Verrucomicrobiota; class Verrucomicrobiia; order Chthoniobacterales; family UBA6821; genus UBA6821. The sequence continues at coordinate 26,478 of DKEN01000153.1, forward strand.
CATGGTGGCGACGGATATCGCCGCACGCGGTATTGATATCGCCGGTGTCAGTCATGTCATCAATTTCGACGTGCCGCAGCATCCCGAGGATTATGTCCATCGGATTGGTCGCACGGGTCGTGCCCAGACTGAGGGGGACGCCTTTACCATCATGACGGCTGAGGAACTGCCTCATGTGAAGGCCATCGAGACATTCATTGCACAAAAAGTACCTCGCGAGAAATTGGAGAACTTTCCCTATCTCTTCACGATGCTATTCCAGGAGGAGGAAGCTGCTAGAGTCCTCAAAAACATCCGTGGAGCCCGTACGCTCAAGGGGTACAGCTACGGAGCGCGCAAAAAACGCTGAGTAGTACGCTGCGTGTAGAAATTCTTCTTCTCCACTCATCGGATGGGGGCATACAGAGTTAAAAAGCAGGTTAAAAGACTTGATTTTTGTTCGACTTGAGATAGTTTTTCCCCTTCCCGTCGCCGGCTTGTTATCGGTTTAACCGCTGATAATTCACGACGGTTTTACGAATGCTAAAACTTCAATTATCATTACTATTAATCATCCTGACTCAAACGGGTTTGATGGCGCAGGTTCTTGATATCGAAGGTGGGATCACCACGAATATCAATAATGGAACAAGTGCCTACTCGAGTACATTGATCGGTGGGTCAAGCGATGACAATACACTGAACGTTCAAGGGGCGGGCACCATTTTAACCAATGCATCGAATGTTGTCATAGGGTACGATTTTTCCAAAAACAGTCTTGTGGTGACCAACGGAGCCAGTTTGCCGGTCGGCTACCAACTGCTGATCGGTTTTAACGGGGGGAGCAATAATGCCCTCACGATTGCCTCCGCAACAGCAACTGTCGCCCAGAGTCTCTGGGTTGGCTATCAGGGATCCAAAAATGGCTCTCTTCTGGTCACCGGATCAAACGCGTCTCTCAATGTTTCCAATGGCTTTTATATCGGTGATGGATCAAGCGGTAATAAACTCACTGTATCTGCCGGTGCCACACTGGTTACAGCAGGTGGGGCAGCTCTCGGTGTTGACTCTGTGGGCAATGCTCCCGGATCCAACAACAGTGCCCTCATCACCGGGATTGGATCGACGTGGAGTAACTCCGGAGGAATGATCGTCGGGAGCAAGGGAGGGGGAACGCTTACGCTGGGGAGTGGTGCTGCCGTTACCTCCGACACCATCACTATTGCCGCCCACTCTTCAAATGGGGTTGTCTCTTCTGGAACCTTGAATGTTGGGGTGGTTGGAGGCGGCAGCACAAACGTTTCCCTGAATGCCACAACCATCAACTTTGGCGATGGAAATGGAGCGCTGAATTTCAATCAGTCAGATACCACTCAGGTCAATGCGGATCTTGTCAGTGGCACAGGTAAGGCTACACTTAACATGAATGGAAGTGGAACCACAATCCTGAATGGTAATAATGTTACCTATAATGGGGATGTGAACATCTCCGGAGGGAGCCTGATGGTCGGGACGAACGGAACAAATGGTATTTTTGGCCCTGGAGGAAAAGTGACACTGACAAACAACGGCGCTTTGCTGATCAATATCGATCACGATTACCAATACACGATGTCTAATAATATCAGCGGCCACGGTGATCTGGAAAATATTGGAGGAGGTCATCTGATTCTGACCGGCAACAACGACTATGCCGGCATCACGCTGATTCATTCAGTTCTCTGCCAATGCGCGGCAATCCAGATCGGCGATGGTGGAACCAATGGAACGCTTGGAACCGGGACGCTCATCATGCAGGCCAATACCAATAGCGGCACCAATTACTTCCCCACACTTGGCTTTGATCTCAGTAAAAATTACACGGTCACTAACACGCTTGTGGTAGGACTGGGATACCTGAGAAACGAGGGTACTGGAACAACAACTCTCGGAGGAACCGTGCTACTTTTTGATCCCAGTCTGACAAATGGGGGTGTCGTCTCGGTTGATAAGGGGGGTATGATTGTTACTGGAACGCTCAACGGGGGTACCAATGGCTACATTGATGTGGGCACAACGAATGCCTCGGTGACGATGACCTTTGCCGGTAGCAGCACGACGACGATGAACAGCATGATTATCGGCAACGGAACCCTGGCTGGCAGCAATGTGGTGACGGCGAACCACGCGGTCATTAATCTTAGCGGCGTCTTGACAGTTGGTGGCGTAAATAATCCAGGAGGAAATCTCATGGACATCAGTAACGGATCAACGGTGACAAGCACGAACCTCTGGGTGGGAGCGGAAAGTGACAGCAATCACTTGGTTGTTTCCGGAACGAACACAAAGATAACGGTGGTTGGAACTCCTGTTGGAATTTACATCGGCGATTCTGGTAACGGGAATAGCATGCTCATCTCCAACGGAGCCTCAGTAACGACGATCGGTCAGGCCTATATTGGGACGGCGACGGGGTTTGGAGGAGACACCAATCCCGGTCTTGATGAATCTGTCGTGGTGACGGGAATCAATTCCACATGGAGTAACACCGGCACAATCATCGTCGGAGATTCGGGTAGTGGTACACTGACAGTGGAAAATGGCGGGACGGTGAGTGCCGATCACGGGATCACTCTCGCCAACTCAAGTAATTCGGTCGGCACTCTTAATCTTGGCAACGGTACCCTGACGACTCCATCCGTGACGTTTGGAAGTGGTAGTGGCACCATTAACTTTAATCCAACAACACAGACAGCGCTCACCAGTTCGATCACAGGACTCGGATCCGTGAACTTTTTGGGATCTGGAAGCACAACAATTTCTGGAAACAACACCTATACCGGGACGACAACGATCACGGGTGGGACGGTGGTTGCAGCCAGTACCAACGCCCTGGGAAACAGTTCGGTGATTCTCAATGGCAGCAGCACCTTATCGCTTAAGGCGGATCTTACCATTACATCGGAATTCACTTGGAACTCTTCNNGACAAGATCGGCAAGACGCCAATGCCGCTCTTTAGCTATGGTACCAATGATTTTGCAGCCAGCCAATTTGGAGTTAGTGGACAGCCCACCAACGTCACAATCTTCACGAATCATGATATTGTCTATGTCGAGAACACGAATGCGCCGACTCCCACCCCAACTCCGAAGCCAACTCCCTCCCCCATTCCCAGCCCAACGCCCAGCTACACCGAGTATGCCCAGAATGCCAATCAATACCAGGTGGCCAAGGCGCTCGATGGCTTTGTCGGCGCGGGTGGTGATAAGTCGGTGATTGTTGCTGCGCTCGATAATCTCACTCCCTCCCAGTATTCTCAGGCGTTTGCTGCTATCATGCCAACGCTCTATCAATCACTAAGCTCGATCGCTTTCAATATGGCCAACAGCCAGAACAACGATTTCATCGAAAGGATGTCAGGCATCAGAACCAGTGAGAATGGTGATTCTGTCACTGGGATTCCAGAGAATGCACCGACCATTCAGAACAATGGACAATCAAGTATCCCGTTACGCTCGGGATTAAATAGTCACTGGGGAATGTTTACGGATTTGAACGGCATTTACTCGCAGCAGAACAGCGGCAATATGCTCCCAAATTACAATGTCATGAGCGGTGGCGGTCTTGCCGGCCCCGTTTACCATTGGAATCCCAATTTCTCGACTGGAATCTATGCCGGTTATGAGGGGAGTTATGTCAATTATGGCGGTGGCAGCAATCTCAAGGATAATAGTGTTCGCTTCGGTCTCTTCGGGACTTACGCCCCGGGAGGCGGAAAGGGTTTCTATGTTGATGCGTTGGCCGGTGGGGGATATCACAACTACCAGGTGACTAGGGCTATTAATTTTCCTGGAGTCAGCAGAACGGCAAACAGTTCTCCGGGTGCCGGTGAACTTGATGCCCTGCTTGCAGGCGGGTATGATTTCCATAAGGGGCAATGGACTTTTGGCCCACTGGCAAGTGGCCAATACACCTATTTTGCAGCTAATGACGTCAATGAAACGGGTGCACAGAGTCTAGACTTTAATTCAAGCGGTTGGCAGACCAGCAGTTTCATCAGCAACCTAGGTGTTCATGTGAATTACTTTTGGCAGGCTACGCAGAATATCATTGTCGTCCCTCAGATCAATCTGAGTTGGCAGCATGAGTTTCTTCAGAATCCTTATGATATCAACGGATCCTTGGGAGGAGGATCCCAGTTCGCAAATACCACTCAAGCACCGCTGAGGGATAGTCTTTACACAGGGATCGGTTTCACCGTGAACCTCTACAAAAAATGGAATACTGCGCTGTTCTACAATGCCTCGCTCGGTAACAGCGACTTGGTTAGTCAGAGCCTCTTCTGGAGTGTGGAAATGCGATTCTAGGGTCGCAACTGATCTAGGAACTGAATGGAGTTAACCGAGATGTTGCGGGAGTTGGATTTCCCGGAGGACAGACTTGCTGAATCAGAGTATCTGGAGGAGTAGGGGTGGGAGTAGGCGTGGGCGTGGGGAGTGGAGTCGGAATTGGGGTCGGGATCTTCGGCTTGACCGTGGGCTTAGGAGTCGGGATCTTAGGCTTAACCGTGGGCTTAGGAGTCGCAGTTGCCTTCGGTTTTGCCGTAGCCTTGGGCTCAGGAGTCGGCGTTGGCGTCGCCGATACTTTAGGTTTGGGAGAAGGTGTCGGAGTTGCAGCCAAGCTATTTGTAGGTGCGGCCATATTCATGGCGAGAGCAATCACTGGAGTAGCAATGCCGTACAGGGAAATTTTCATGACGGTATAATATGTGGCAATTGATTTGCTGGCGACAAACATGGGAAAAGTGTTTCAGTGATTGTTGTCAACACTCAGGCACTTTCTTTTAAGAATCTAGTTTAATGATCCCTCCATCTTAGATAGGGGTCAATGGATTATTTTTCGATGGATAAAAAAAGGAGAATTTGAGCCGATGTATTACGCCAACTCCTGACCTTTCTGCAATCCGCATGGCTGAATCTCCCAAACATATTCCTCCCAAAGGGAATCAAACTCCTGTATCCTCAGGAGTTGGCGCTTTCCGTGCCCAACTTGCACTCCTCTGCGGTGCCCTTGCGGCTGTTTTTTTGGCGGGAGGCCCCATGGAGGGGGGAATGGGAATTTTTCTGACCATCTCGGGAGTTGTGATGCTCGTGATTCGTCCCATCCAGCATATTCCCAGGTTGCTTTGGGTGGCAGCGGCAGTACTGATGCTGGCTGCATGCTCATCCATGATCCCGCAGGAATGGCTGGGACATCTGGGGGTTAGGGCATCCATCAGGCCAGTATCCATCCTCTCCCTACCAACGAGTATCTCTTTGGAACCTCGGACGACTATTTTTTGGATTCTCCTGATGGGACTGAGCCTGTTAATATTTTTTAATTCTCTGGGTTCGCCTCCTACTTCGCGAGGAATTGGGAGTCTGGCATTATTCGCGGTTCTAGGATGCGCCTTTTACGCCTTGCTGGCCTTGAAGTCTTGGCAAACAGGATGGATTTATCCGTTTTTTGACAAACCAGCTTGGGCACAGTCCGCCTTTGGTTTTTTTCCGAATCGCAATCATACGGCGGGATTTCTGCTGACGGGGGCCATTTTATCATTAGGACTCATTTATCGGGGGGTGAGTGGTAGGGGAGTGCTCCAGGCATGCATTGCAGCGTGTGCCTTTTCACTTCTGATCTCGGTTCTGCTCTTCAATTCTGTATCCAGAGGGGGGATGGTATTTTTGGTTGTCGGGGTGTTGATCTGGCTTGGGGGGCTAGGGAGACATCGTTCGCGCACCTTTCTCTTCGGTTTTCTGGCTGTGATGGTTGTGGTGATGATGCTTTTTTTGAGTTCTGGAAGTAGTTTGTTAGAGCGTTTGAAAGGAGGTTCTCCCGGAACGGATTCAAAAACGGAACTGTCGGCGCCTTCCTTTGCTGAGATTCGCCTCAAAATTTGGGAGGACACACTCTCAATCATTGCTGACTACCCTTTAACCGGAACTGGATTTGGAACATATCCGCTGGTTTATCCCTTTTATGCGGATAAGAGCCTTCGTGATCAATCAACAGCACTTCATGCCGAGAGCGACTGGCTCACCCTCTGTGCCGAAAATGGAATTCCAATGCTGATTCTAGCGGCAGGATTTCTGATTTTGTTGATCTCAAGGCTTCCCCGGATCGCTGCCAATTCTGGAAGCGACTGGCCGGTGCGATGGGCATTCATTGCTGCATTCCTGACAGAACTTCTGCACGGCCTGATCGATGTACCTTTGCATAAACCGGAGCTTGGGTGGTGGGTGATGCTTCTTGGAGGTATCGGATTTGGTGTTCCTGCAGGCAGGCAAAAAGCATCTCCAAAATCTCTTCTTATCCAACGGCTCCTCTTTGCCCTCGGAGGAGTGGTTGCCATTATGCTGGGATTCATGATGATCAGGGCCCAGTGGTGCAACGGCACTCCTCTGCCGCCGTTTGCGGCACGGGTTCTTCAACAAAAAATCGTGAATCTTTACGACAAGGGTGATCCGGACTCAGCGGAAAAGGCTATTAGGGAGGCCCGGCGTGCCATTGGTGAGTACCCGATGAACCACGCGTTTTATTTTCAATTGGCAAAGATGTTGCTGAATTCGGAGAAAAATGTTTCCGAGTCGACGCAGCTGCTGGAGGCGGAACAAGCTGTGTCACCCAATGATCCCGACTTTGTCTTTGTGGATGGATGGCTTCTTGCGGAGGATGCTCCGATGACAACGGCCACCTTCTGGAATGAGGCTCTTCGCAGGCAGTTGGCCTACGATGAATCTCCGAATTCCACCATCCACCGCACAGGTGATCTCTATCAGCAAATGATCTCCACCGCTCTTGCCAACTGGCCGCTGTTTGACAGGCTCCCCGCGCTTGCAAGCAACAGGGAGTTAAGAATGATCTGGCTGTCGCAACCGTATTGTAATGCGATTCAGACCGCAGAGGCCGTTCGTGACCACGACTTTATGGACAGCCTTTCCGACAAGGAAAAAGGTCAACTCATCAGCCTATGGTGGCAGAGAGGAGAGAAGCAGGAGGTGGAGATCTTTTTGGAGGGCCATCCAGAGTATGAGCATGCCTCACTCAATACACGGCTCGCAATCCTCACTGCATCGGGCAATGAGGAAAAGGCCTGCCGTCTTTTGATTGAGAGCTTTCAAATTCCCGTGCCCGAGTTGACTGATCAATCGCCTTCAACTACCCGCCCTGCTGAGGAGAGTGAAATTCCGGGTGATCCGCTTGCGGCCGCGATCTACTATAGGAAAATTGGAAATGATACAGCTTCCCAACGCTATCTCGCCGATGCTCTCAATGGTACCTCAAGAAGCGACGCCCTCCGTTTCCGAGGAGTGCTTGAGATGCGCGCAGGAGAGTGGAAGGCTGCGCTGGCTGATTTGATCAGCTATTTGAAGGCTACGGGAAATCTCTGACCTCTTGCATCCGATTGATTTTTGCAACAACACAACGAATGCTTCCTCTCCGCAATTCCGCTGCCGGGCTGCTTTGGTTGCCTGTTGCCGTGATTCTCCTGCTATGCGGGACGAAGTATCTTGCCGCACAGGGTGTACCGACGGTGCAGCAGACTCAATTTCGTTCCCAATGGGTTGGTGAGCAGGTGGATCAAATCCCCATGGGCACCACCGGCACCCCGCTCAATGGTCTGGGTGCCATTGTCGGCTCACTACAGACCCAGGATCAGTTGCAACGGGAGGTAGAGGCTTCGCTTTCCAATCTCCAACCGGGGTCGCCAATCACCTTCAAACCGCAACTGGGGGTAGGTTGGGAGTTTTCCAATCAGGGAACGCAGCAGGGTGCCAATACCGCAGCGGGGAACAGTCCCTTTATTGCGCCTGCAATTGCCCTGCTCTATGACAGGGATCATGGTGCCTGGTCGGTTTCCGCCGGATATTCTGCCGGAGAAAAATATTATTCCAATCCTGACTATTCTGCCGGGGGCACCGGTTCTCAACGCAACTCTCTTTCCCAGACGATGATTCTCAATGCATCAGTTCAGCAGAGTCGTTACACGCTAAGCGGTCTCCTGACAGGCTCCACAGGAACCGGATACGACTTTTCCTCGGGTTCCAATAACCGGCAGTTCACGACAGATGCCTCTGCGAGGTTAAACTATATCCTGACAAGCTACACGACAGTAGATGCCTCTGCCGGCGTGAATTTTCAGAATGCCTCTGACTCGTCAGCCACCCCCAATAACAGCAGCACGGGCACTTATCTTACGGTCAGCCCTGTCTATGAACTCTCTGACAAGACCCATTTGAGCGCCATCGTGGGGGCTGGCAGTTCGTCCCAATCAATCCAACAGGGCACAGTGAGTCCCGGGAATGCCGCCACGACGAATTCGTCTTCCGACAGCACGAGTTATGCCCAGTTGTTGGGAAAAGTGAAGTATGACATCACGGGAAAAATTTCGTTTGATCTGGCTTTGGGAGCACGTGATTTGACTTCCTCCCAGGGGAGTATGGCCAACTCCTCCTACACGGGAATCAAACCCTCATGGACGGTTGGTTTTAATTACACCCCGACACCCAAAACCTCTGTGACGATGAGTGCTGGCGAACAGGGATCCGATGTGGTTCCGGAGTTCAATTTGATGTTGAACTGGAATCCCCGCGAAAAAACTCGGTTTTCCCTCGGTTTTTCGCAGACCGAATCGTACTCCAGCACGCTAGCTTCCCAATACCAGGTGAGCACCGGGGTGATCGGAACTTATAGCCAGAAGCTTTTTACCTCGGTTGACCTCACGATGAATGCCGGGTATTCGCAACAGCACTTTATTAATCTGTCCACCCCTCAGAGTTCCCAATTTTCCGCTCAATCCTCCGGGCAGTTGCCAAGTAACATCTATTTGGGACAGATCATGGTGAATTGGAAAATCCGTGATTGGGTCACCCTCGCAAATACGCTCTCCTATAATACTGGGCAGAGCACAGGGGGGGCAGGCACTTCCCAAGCTCAAATCTGGTATGCAATCAGTCTTAATTTCTCGCTTTAGTTTTATAAGGAACGGTTTTAGAGTCCGCCCGATGACATTATACCCAAGAAGTGGTCTCGCCTGGGCAATGATGCTCATGTTCCCATTCACTCTTGGAAAAGTCCGGGGACAGGATCAGCCGGTGCCTCCGAGCAATGCTCAAGTTGTTCAGAAGGTGTCGCAACGTGCCGATCCCGTGGCGGGAGCAAAATCGGATAGGACATCAAACGAATCAGCTTCAGATGGTTATCAAGGTCAGGGAAGTGCCTCTTCCTTGGGGGCTGCCAATGGAGATTATTTGCTCAAATCCGGGGATATTATCGACATGGTTATCTACCGGGAGCCTGATCTCAGCATGCGTTCGAAAATCGGCAAGGACGGCCTGGTGCAGCTTCCCTTACTTGGTGAAATCAAACTTGGGGGACTTTCGGTGCGCAATGCGACTAGCCTGATCCGTGAAAAATACAATGCCGACTATCTTGTAAATCCCCAAGTTTATCTCGATATTGCCGGATATAATGCCAGTAAATTCACTATCATCGGCCAGGTTGGACGGCCAGGAACCTATGATTGCTCGGGGAGTGAGTCGATCGGTTTGCTTGAGGCAATCGGGATGGCGGGAGGTTTTACACGTATCGCCGACCGTGGCCATGTGATCGTGAAACGTCACGATGGTGATGCGATCAAGACAATGAAGATTAATGCAAAAAAACTTTCGGACTCGGGTGTCGATCGTTTTGAAATCCAACCCGGCGATGTGATTGATGTCCACGAGAGTTGGTATTAACAGAGAAATTTCAATGCTCCCATCCGTTCAACCAATTCAAGCAGGTCAACCTCCGCGTGGGGCTGGACAGCCGACAAATGCGGGATTCGACTGGCGCGAGTATTATTACGCCATTCGTTCTCGCGCTTGGATTGTCATCCTCTGCGTGATCCTCTTTACCTTTTTGGGCTTCTATAAGGCCTCGAAGGTCCATCAACTCTACAAGTCGCGGGCCGTTCTATTTATTGTACAGGAAAAATCGAGGATTCTAAACGACAAGGTGGCCGATGTTCGCGATGATCAGATTACCTCAGTGGACATGATCAATACGCTGATCGATCTTTTTCAGAGTTATCCCTTTGCACTGCGTGTCGCTAACCGATTGAAGCTTGCCCAGGATCATGATTTTTTAACTGCTGTCGGCATTCAGGGTAATGACGTTTCGTCCGAGCAGGTGGCCGCCATCCTCACTGGGATGATCGATGCAGAGTTTCGTCTCAATACACGACTCATCGATATTTTCGTCACATCACAAAACCCGAAAATATCCGAAAAAATAGCAAATGCCTACGCTCAGGAGTATCTCTATTACGATCAGGATGAGCAAAGGGAATCTACCCATTCGGCCGCAACGTACCTCATCGACGAATCCGACCGATTGAGGAAAAAAATGAAGGCAGCCGAAGAGGGAATGCAGGCGTTTCGGGAACGGGAGCGTGCCGCCTCCATCGAATCGATGCTTCAGGAAGCCCAGACCCAGATTTCCGAGCTCTCGGCAAGACAAAGTGACCTCAAGACAAAGATCACCCAGATCACCAGTGATCTAAGCATTGCCCAATCGCATCAAAACGACACGGAGCAATTGCTGAGACTACCGAGTGTCGCAAATGACCCCAAGATTGCATCGCTTGTGGCACAACTGCAAAGTTTTGATAATGAGCTCTCCCTTGTGAAGCAACGCTATCGGGCTAAGCATCCCATCTACATCGATCTCCAGACACGAATAGACCTTACCCAACAGCAGTTGAACAAAGAACTTTCAGATGTTGTCGGTCTCCTGGAGTCCATGAAATCAAGTCTGACTGCTCAGCAGGACGCCGCTAAAATCGAACGTGATGATGCGGAAAAACATCTCTTGGATGTCACCAGCAAGACCATTGAATACAATGACCTCAAGCGTGAGGAGGAGAGTGACGCCGCTTATTATGCCTCAGTGATCAACCGCATCAAGGAAGTTGACATGACCAAGGAGTTGAGTCAGGCGCCTCTTCAGCTCAGGGAGCCGGCGATGGGGGCAGATTCGGTAGGCGCTGATCCTCAAAAAATCATTCTAAAAACGATTCTCATGGGAGTGGCGCTTGGTATAGGTATCACCATCGGTCTGCATAAACTTGATACCTCGATGAAGACCGTTGATCAGGTGGAAGTTGCCACGGGTCTTGCCGTGGTATCGGCAATTCCCCAGGTTGGATATGAGGAGAAAGATGCCTCTGCCTTTGCTCTTGGCCTCCTCTCGAGGGAACAGTGGCGAGAAATCAGGGCCGGCTTCCTTTCAGCCCTCGCCGATTTTCGCAACAAGAGCGGCAAGCGGGCCCTTTCAGACAGGCTGGCAGAGGCTTGGGATACCTTACAGCCCGTGCTGACGATGGTTGCAAATCCCCGCCGTGTGACAGCACTTCCCCAGGGCACGGCACTGGTTGTGAAGGATGATCGTAGTGGGATTGTGGCGGAGGCCTTCCGTGATCTGCGCGCTACTATTGCCATGAATGTCAGGATGGAAAACCAGCGATCCTTCCTTTTTACCAGCGCACTCCCTTCGGAGGGAAAATCTTTTTCGAGCGCCAATTTCTCGACAACGCTTGCCCACCAAGGTCTGAGAACCCTGCTGATCGATGCTGATCTGCGCAAACCATCGATCTCCAGACTCTTTTTTGGAATGAATCGCAAGCCAGGACTTTCCGAGGTGTTGCTTGGGAGCGTTTCCCTCGAAAGCGCCGTTATTCCCTCCGGCATCCAGGATCTCAATATCCTGACAGCCGGTGGTCGTTCGGAGAAACCCTCGGAACTTCTTGCCGGTGAACCGTTCCGGGAACTCATGGAGGAAGCGTTGCTATCCTATGACCGCGTGGTGGTTGACTCAGCTCCGCTTCTCCCGGTCAGTGACACGCTGCTTGTCGCCCATTCGGTTGATATTCTCTGCCTTGTGGTACGTTCTTTCATGACCCCTCGCAAAATGGTTCTACGCGCTCTGAAACTGCTCGCTGACATTCATGTAGTGCCTGCTGGCATCGTGTTGAACTGTCTACCCTCCGGATCAGGAGCAACCTACGATTACTATTATGGCAGACATTACGGAGCCTATGGAACCTATGGCAGCAAGGGGGTCTACGGAAGCCGTTAGCTTTGTTTCGATCAATTTCTTTGCGGTTTCCTCACGATCTACCGGGTTCGCTGAAGTTATTTTCCTTGCCGGGAAAATGACCAAGGGCGGCAGCATGGAGTCGGAACAGTATCTTAAATGAACTAATTCTATTTTTTGATGCAACCACGACTCCTCATCACGGGCTCCTCAGGTCTCATTGGTTCAGAGGTTGCCGACTACTTTTCAACCCGGCTTGGTTTTGAAATTCACGGAGTGGATAATAATCAACGGGCTGTCTTCTTTGGTCCGCAGGGTGACACACGGTGGAACCAACGGCGGTTGGAATCGGATCTCAAAGGGTTTGTGCATCATGAGTTGGACATCAGGGATCGTCAGGGAGTGCTTGAACTGATGGCTGTCGTGAAACCCGCCGCCATTGTTCATGCGGCGGCTCAGCCGAGCCATGACAGAGCGGCGGCCATTCCTTTCGACGATTTTGATACCAATGCCGTGGGAACGCTGAATCTTTTGGAGGCGGCCCGTCGCGCCTGTCCTGATTCCCCCTTTGTTCATATGTCCACGAACAAGGTCTACGGGGATCGTCCCAATAAAATTTCTCTTCGTGAACTGGAGACCCGGTGGGACTATGCCGACCCGATTTATGATCAGGGGATTGCGGAAGATTTTCCAATCGATCAGAGCAAGCACTCCCTGTTCGGTGCCTCCAAAGTCGCCGCCGATATCCTGGTACAGGAATATGGAAGGTATTTCGGCATGCCGACCTGCTGTTTGCGCGGCGGTTGTCTGACGGGTCCCAACCATTCCGGCGTCGAACTGCACGGGTTTCTAAGCTACCTGGTAAAATGCAATATCGAGAAGCGCGAATATTCCATATTCGGCTACAAGGGAAAACAGGTGCGCGATAATATCCATGCTCTGGATGTCGCCCGTTTCATGGCTGCCTTCATCGATTCCCCTCGCGTGGCGGAGGTCTATAATCTGGGAGGAGGCAAGGCTAACTCATGCTCTATTCTGGAGGCTTTTTCAATCACAGAACGCTTCACTGGAAATGCGCAAAAATTTACCTATGTGGATGAAAACCGAATCGGTGATCATATCTGCTATTACAGCGATCTCCGGAAAATGAAGGCCCATTATCCCGGATGGGAGATCACCCAGAGCTTGGAGGAAACCATTCGCCAGATCGTGGAAGCCTGTCAGAAAAGGGGTTGATCCGTGGGTAGAGTTCACCGTTTTAACTTATGAGGATTTTAATAACCGGAATCTGTGGATTTGCCGGTTCGGTCATTGCGAGAGGACTGATAGAGTATCTTCCTGGTTTGCAGATCACGGGAATCGATAGCCTTATTCGCAAGGGGAGCGAGACAAATTTGGAACCACTCCGGGCCCTTGGCATGGATGTCAGGGTTGGGGATATTCGCCAACGCGGGGATCTGGAACAACTTCCGCGCGTTGATTGGGTGATCGATTGTGCAGCCAATCCGAGTGTTCTTGCGGGAGTGGATGGAAGCACAAGCGCGGAGGAACTCTTGGAACACAATCTGGGAGGGACCATACAACTTCTCGAATACTGCCGCCAGTACGCTGCCGGATTTTTGCTCCTCAGTACAAGTAGGGTTTATTCCATTCCTCCAATGGCAAACCTTGAAGTGGAAGTAGTGGAACAGGCATTTCAACCGCGTGCAAGTTCCTGCCCGACAGCCCTATCCAAGCACGGATTGACCGAGGCATTTTCCTCGGAACCCCCTATTTCCCTCTATGGGAGTTCCAAGAGATGTTCTGAATTGTTGGCCCTGGAATATGGTTCCACATTTGGCTTTTCCGTGAGGATAAATCGGTGTGGGGTTCTTGCTGGAGCCGGTCAGTTTGGAAAACCCGATCAGGGAATTTTTAGTTTTTGGATTCACTCATGGGCGGGGCGCCGAACCCTCAAATATATCGGTTTTGACGGTATGGGTCATCAAGTCCGGGACTGTCTTCATCCCCGAGACATCGTCCCACTGTTGATCGATCAGATTAAGGATCCTACGCGAGATGTGGCACCGATTTTCAATGTTGGTGGAGGAATCGCCAGTGCCATGTCACTGGCTCAGCTAAGTGCTTGGTGTACAGAGAGACTTGGAGATCATGTCGTCAACTCAGATCCCAATCCCCGTCCCTTTGACATTCCCTGGATGGTACTTGATGCCTCGGCTGTGAGGGAGGGGTGGAATTGGAAACCTCTGACACCCGTTGCCTCTATTCTGGAGGAAATTGCGCTTCACGCGGAGCAATACCCCAAGTGGCTTGATCTCACGAGGTGACACTATTTGCCAATAGATCCAAGAAATTATCCTATGGGAGTTACTCGCGCTGATTACTACGAAGGCATCATCCAGCAGCAAATCAAGTCGGGCCGTGCCTCTAATAAAAGCGAAGTCATCCATCAGGTACTCGCCCTTTTGGATTCAGTGAGTCGTGGAGTTGGATCTATTGTCGCAAATTTTCATAATAGGGAAGAACTGGAGTCTCTACTTCTGGAGTCCGGTGCTGCCAGTCTTATGACGGAAGAGCGCAAGTCGCGCATTTATGGGAGTTTGAAAAAATGAGATGTTATGCATCCGCTGAAACGGATGAAGACCTTATTGCCTCCCGGCATTTTGTCCTTCCACCTCCATATAACCGGTGGCTTATTTTCTGTCGACCAATTGATCATGGTGTTGCTATCCAGGGAGTCCCGTATGGCAATATTAACTGGCGAGAGGAACCCGAGCGATTTTTTAGGGATCCTAGCTAACACTCTTGTCCCAAAACTCTCGACACTCGAGCTGCCCTTTTTTGTTTCTTGGATGTTCCTAGCTCTCCAATGGGCTTCAGTCTAAAATCCTACTCATGCTCTCCTCCTTCTTTAAACTCCTAATTCGCTGCTATCGACTGGCGTTACCTTATGGAAGGTTCAAACTCACTATCGTTCTTGGAACTATATTTTTCAACGGCTTGCTTCAGTTGGTTGGAGTAACGTCGATTTTCCCATTTTTTGCACTCTGCGCCGAGCCGGATCGAATCCGTAATTCCAGATTTGGCGCGGCGATCCTTCACTTTCTACCTCCCCTGAGCATCTCTGAGATGCTTGTCTTTGCTGGTATTGCATCAATTACAATGCTTCTGCTTGCAAACTTAGGCAGCATTGTGAGTGAAGTGATTCGCATCCGGTATGCGTTTGGGTTTGCCCACTGGCTTAGGAAGAGAGTTTTTGAGTCCTACGCAGAAAAACCCTACGGCTTTTTTCTTTTGACCAATCCTGCCGAGCTTGGACAGAAACTTGGGGATGCCATGATTTTTGTACAGAGTGTCCTTCTCCCCTTGGGCGAATCACTGACCCGGATTGTTTTGATAGTTTTTTTGGTGGGGACCATCTTTCTTGTACAACCAGGAGTTGCTTTGGGTGGAATCGTGATATTGGGAGGGTTTTATTTTTTCATATTTATTTGGATGCGGCCAAAAACCAGGGAAATAGCTGAGATCACCAATTTTCACGGTATTCAATCCGGCAAAAATACCGGACAGTTTCTAGGGGGAATCAAGGCAGTAATGGTGCATGGTAAAGCAGAACATTTCATGAATAGGGCACTGTTTCACTCAGCGAAAATTGGCCGTTATCAGGCAAAAATTCCGATGTATTCCAATGGGCCTCGGTATATGATCGAACCGATAGCCTACGGTGGATTGGTCTCTGTTGTTCTGTTTCGAGCGATGGAGGGGCGGCCGTTCAGTGATATTCTTCCTAATCTTAGTGTCATTGCCTTGGCCGCCATGCGGCTACTCCCTGCATTACAACTACTCTATACCCAGTTGGTTACGATTTCTGCTAATAGCTATACCTTACAGAAATTGGAGGATGAAATTTTACAAATTGAAGAGGAAACGGAATCTCTTCTACCCGAAAGTTCCAAAGAGTCTCGATATAAGCCGGTTAAATTCGATCGAGAGATAACCCTGGAGAAAATTTCCTTTCAATATCCTGGTACTGCTTTTCCTACACTGGTGGATTTCTCATTGAATATCCATAAAAACGAATCCGTTGGAATCGCCGGGCCTTCAGGATCTGGAAAGTCCACGCTTGTCGATGTCCTTCTGGGACTTCATATCCCTCAGAGTGGAGTACTTTCAGTTGATGGTATTCCCCTTTCAAGTGACAACATGGCTTCTTGGAGAAAGATGATAGGATATGTTCCTCAGGATATTTATCTATTGGATGACACCATTCAGGAAAATATCGCATTTGGGATAGCTGAGGAGGATATCGATCCGAAAGCTCTTAGGGAGGCCGCCCAAGGTGCCCAGATATTGGAATTTATAGAGAATGAATTGCCGTATGGATTTCAGACCACTGTGGGGGAGAGGGGGGTGCGTCTATCAGGTGGTCAGCGCCAGCGGATTGGTCTTGCCAGGGCTCTCTACCATAAGCCGCTGGTTCTTATTCTGGATGAGGCTACTAGTGCACTCGATATGCAGACTGAACTGGCCGTCATGGAGACGATTCATAGACTTCAAGGGACACTTACGATCATCACCATAGCTCATCGACTGAGCACATTAGAACAGTGTGATCGAATTATTCATTTGGAAAAGAGAAGAACTTCATTATAGAGAATTCCCAAAACCCACTCTTCGAAAGTAATCTCTTTCAATATTCGAGTTTTTCAGAATGCCCTATAATGGCCTTATGAGCAGTGCCTATAGGCTCTCGCTCAGGTCAGATGCAGGGGTTGATTATTTGCCATGCTGCTTATCAAATTGAAGTCATTCCAAGCAAAAAAACATGGCGATAAAACAGAAGGAGCATGGGGCGGTGTTTATCCGGCTAGTGTATGGGAGTAGAACAAAAGAATAAAAATCAAAAACCGGTCACAAAAATAAAAATAGCATGAGAAATACCCTTAAATCTCTATACAAAAAACTACCCTTTATAAAAGAATTACGCACAGTTCAACATTTGCTTGAACAAACAAATAATTCACTTAATCAAGTTAACGATTCTATCGGCCAGATTGCTAATTGGCAATGTAACCGCAAGCTTTTTCAAATGTCCGCGTTGATTCAGACATTAGAAGCCATCAAATCAAGCAACCCCAAGACCGCATTAATAGAGATTACTGNNAGATTTCTAATGCGTCACCAGCTTAACTTGTTTGCTTGTCATGAAAGTCGAATTGATGAACTTTCGCCAAGTGATTTCGAGCGTTTTCCTGGGTTTACGTTTTAAGCCACTTCCAGAAGAAATCTTCTTAAGAATTCCAATTATAATAACTCAAGGGGGCAACGCTGGTGCGAGATTTCTTGAAACTTTTTAGGCGCATATGGAAGATTTGGAAACACCCCAAGTCGTTTGCGGCTGCAAGTTGGTATCAATTTCAATTGCGGAGGGGAAAGCGCCGTCTTAATGGTCCGTCCATACTGGTGTATCGACATTCCGGGCTTGGCGATGTCATTTGTAGTTTGCCCACTGTAAATGCACTTCGGGATAAATATCCCAATAGTTTCATCACTTATTGGACTTTGAAATCTTTTGTTCCGGTGATTCAAGCGGCGGAATGCGCCGACTTGGTTTTGGGGATTGATGAATCCGACGTTTTTCAACAACTCAACACCTTGGAGTTTGACATCGCAATTTATCTAAAGGCGGCGGACGAAGATGGACTGCGGCGCCCGCATCGCCATACAGTGGATGACTACGCAGAGTCTGTACAGGTCAGCCTTTTAAGCAGGCAACCTAAGATCAAAGTGCCTAGCCTATTCGTCAAAAAGGCAACAAATTCACTTGCCACCATCCGAAGTCCGAAGGGGCCTCTAGTGGCAATTCATACAGGTCCGACGTGGGCAGTCAGGGAATGGACTGAGCGCGGTTGGGATGAATTGGTTGCTGCACTACAATGTAGGTTGAAAGCTACCGTAGTCCAAGTAGGCGCAGATGTTCTTGTAGGCGCGGCACCTCGTCGTGCATACCGAACCAAAGGTACTATAGATCTGGTTGGTGAAAGAAACATACTTGAAACGGCCGCACTCATTCAACAATGTGATCTATTTATAGGCGTAGATTCTGGTCTGCTACACCTAGCTGGTGCCGTAGGAACACATTCAGTGGGCATATTTGGGCCTGTTGACCCGAAGCTAAGACTTCCAACAGAGACTATTAGTGACTTTGTCACATCGAGCGTTCCTTGCCTAGGATGTCACCATGCAACTCCCCAAGGGCACTGGAAGACAGGCTGCAATCATGATATTCAGTGCATGAAAATGCTTTCTGCCGACAGCGTTTTAGAAGTCATTGATAAAATTATTACGCAACCTCTGCTCCGATAGAGCAAATTAACGATGAGTATTTTTTTGACCAGTTATGCGACGGAACGATTTGAAAGCGTTAGGAATGAGCTTAATGAATCAGCTAAAAAGTTTGGCATTGAAGAATTTTTTTCATACACGAAAAACGATCTTCTTGCGTCAGACTATTACCTGCAGAACAAATCTATTCTTGATGAAGTTTGTGGTGCGGGCTATTGGGCGTGGAAACCTTACTTTATTCTCAAGGCAATGGATCAAATGAACGAAGGAGACATTCTCTTTTATTGTGACGCAGGCTCAAAGTTTGTGGAATCTCCAGCTCCTTTGATACATCTAGCTACGGAACATCCTCAAGGACTTATTTTATTCGATGCGCGGCCGCTAAAGAACCGGCAGTTTACCAAAAGAGACTGCTTTGTGCTGGCAGGATGCGATAAGAAGGAATTCTGGGACGCAAATAAGGTTATCGCGACAATTTTGGTCATCCGCAAATGTGCCTTTGCACGCAAGTTTATCAATGAGTGGCTGCATTGCTGTCGAGATCGCGCGATAATCACTGACGAACCGAATGTGTGTGGAAAGAACAATCTTCCAGGATACCTTCTACACCGGAATGATCAGTCAATTCTGTCTATTTTGGCGGCAAAGCATAAAATTGAGACCTTTCGCAATCCAACACATTGGGGTAATTTTTTGAAGATGCCCCAATTTCGGGTTTCGGGAGAAGATGTGGTTTCGCCTTATGGATTAATTCCGGAAATCCAGAGCTATAAGGAAACTCCGCAAAAAAATTCTCCTTATGGGACTATTTTTGTAATTAACCGACTTCCTAACATGGTTGGGAAATTGCCGATGCCGGAAAGTGCGTTTTTGCAGGAAAATATTAGAAATCGAATTGTTAGAGTTATTCGAAAGATTGCTGTGAATCTAAAAAAATATTTTTAATTTAAATTCGTGGATAAACCAGTTCACAAAGCTCTCGGGAAATATTCAAGTATAAATAATGCTTTGGAAAATCCTCTGATATCAATTATTACACCAACTTTTAATTGCAAATCGAAACTTGAACGTACAGTTCAATCGGTATTATCACAAAGTTATACAAATTTTGAATTTCTTTTGATAGATGGGAAATCTCAAGATGGGACTCAGGAATGGTTAGCAGAAATCTCAGATCCAAGAGTTAAGTACATTTCTGAAGCGGATGATGGGGTGTATGATGCTATGAATAAGGGAATTCGACACGTTCAAGGTAAGTATTTATACTTTCTTGGTGCAGGAGATGAATTGTTGCCAGATGCACTCCTTGAGATAAGCAACTATTTAAACAAAGAAATATTTTCAATAATTTACGGAAATGTTTTATGGGGTAATGGAGAAATATATGATGGTGAATATTTTAAACTTAAACTCTGTCTTAGAAATATCTGTCATCAAGCAATATTTTATAAGCGGAATGTGTTTGAAATATTGGGAGTATTTGACCTAAAATATAAACTATATGCTGACTGGGTTTTAAATATTAGATGTTTTGGAAATTCTGATTTAAAAACTTGTTATGCTCCAATAACAGTGGCCATGTATGAAGCCGGTGGCATCAGTGAAGAAGGGGATCCTAATTTTCAGTTGGATAAAAAGTTCTTGATAAAACAGAATTTTGGCGAAGAAATATTCCGCATTTTTGAAGAAATAGATAATACTATTAAGGATAAAGATAAAATATCTTCCGATTACAATAATATTTCTAATAAAATCAAATCAATAAAATGGAGTTTATACAATCTGTTTGAGAATCTTCTGGTTAGACTAATGCGCAAAATACGGCATTGAAATCATTAATACTGATTTAATGTAATGAATGAAGTCTCAAAAAAAAGTTCTCGCAATAACCCAAAAGTTAGCGTTGCGATTATAACTTATAATCACGAAAAATTCATTCCTCAGGCATTAGAAAGTGTGCTCATGCAGGAAACCAGTTTTCCTGTTGAAATCATTATTGGTGACGACTGCTCTACAGACAATACACGTAATATTATTCAGGAATATGCAAATAAATACCCTGGTGTAATATTCCCATTGCTCCATGAAAGCAATATTGGCATGGCCAAGAATTATGAATCAGTACGAACTGCCTGTCACGGTAACTACATCGCCTGGTTGGAAGGAGACGATTATTGGCTTCTCTCGAGTAAACTCCAAAAGCAGGTGGAACTCATGGATGCCAACCCTCATTATTCAATGTGCGGCACAACGACAAGGCTCTCAATTTGTAGTGGTGATGGAACTGAAAAGGAGAACCGCTTACTCACGCCAAAAACTATAAAAAAAGAGTATGCCGTCGATGAGTTTCTTCTTGGCTATACGATGCACACTACCAGCATGCTTTTAAGAAGAGGGATTGTTGAGTTTCCATCTTGGCTTGAAGATATCACTATGCTCCGGGACACTTGTGTTTTTTCTCTTCATGCTCAAAAGGGGCCTGTTGGCTATCTTAATGAAGTTTCCTCATGTTATCGCATCCACGAGGATGGAATTTGGACGAAGCAATCACTTTTGGAGCAACTCCAACATAACCAAAAAG
>DKEN01000079.1 GCA_002452515.1 Spartobacteria bacterium UBA6821
TTGAACTCGGGCGTGCCCACGCCGCTCGCCCTTCACATTCTTTCAGGGCTGCCTACGGCAGTCCTACCTGCTCCCGCCAGTCGTAGGTTTTTTGCGCGGGTCGGCGGTGCTGCTCGTTCGACGTAGGAAAACTACGCCCTCACTCTCGTGCCTTGCCCCGCATCAAAACTTCCTGCGCCTAGATGCGGAGAGAGTTGTTAGGGACTTGTCTAAACTCGGGAAACGACATAGTGAGGACACTATGCAAGCATGCAAACGCAGCGCTGAATTCTTGGAAGTTCGTTTTTCCACTTCAGGGCATGCGGGGTTGTGCGATTTTTATATAAACAATTTTTTGTCTAATCACTGCTTAGACTCCTACACACAACAATGAACATTTGGGGTATTCCAGAATGGCTTGAGCGTGAAGTAAAAGAGAGAGACAAGGCGTGCGTGTACTGTGGCATTCAGATGATAGAAAAAGTGCCACAAGGCGGGCAGAGGAAAACCGCAGCAACATGGGAACATATTATCAATGACGCACAGATTATTACTCGCGAAAATATTGCCCGATGTTGTGCAGCATGTAATTCAAGCAAGGGGCAAAAGAAGCTAGCTGTCTGGATTCATTCACCATATTGCGTGGTGTTGGGAATCACGAAAGATTCAGTAGCTGAAGTCGTGAAACAGGCTCTTCGTAAAGAAATAGTAGATGAACAGAACGTCTAACGAATTACTGATACGAATACTTGCGGTTTTAGAGTATTCGCATCGCATCTCTCACTTCAGAACATTAACCCGTTCCGAAAAACTGACTTTTACTCCCAAAGTGGTTTGATCAGATTTGCAGCGCGGCGGTAGAGGGCGTGCTGGCTGCTCCGGGAAAGCTCAGAGAGCAGGAGTTCGCTGATTTCTTCTTTTGGTGCACGGAGCGATCGGGTTGCACTGGAGAAATGTTCTCCGGCGCTTGAGATCACGAAGCGGTTGGTGTCGGTCTCTCTCACAACCTCAAATTGTGCGGTGGAGGATTTCAGTTGCAACCGACTGATGCTGACTCCTGCTGTCTCCCTCAGCGTGACCATGATGGAGTCGCCTTGGGCATCCTGGAAGTGAGGATGCTTACCATTCATGGTGAGTTGCCATTCGAGCCTCTCCGCCAACCATCCGATGAAGAGCAACGCCGTGGTGCGGAATCTGGGAGCATGATCGAGCTCGATGGATTTTAGGGATTGCAACTCCGGCAACGCGCACGAGGCATCGAAGATACCGGCGACCGCCTGACGTAACGCGAGTGAACGAGTCCAGTTCAGATCACAGAGAATGGTGCGGGCCTCGGTAACGGAGGCGATTTTTTCCACGAGTTCGAACTGTTCCTTCAACGCACTCCACGGCTGGCTGTCAAAGAGCAGGCGGTCCACCCAACGCCAGAGCCTTCCATCAATAGGCGGCCTAAAGTTCGCCTGCCACCAGAGGATCAGGGGAAGGTCAGAGTCGAGATGGGAAAAGACGACACTCTGGAGAGATCGTGCCGCTTCGCCGCAGAGTTGGAAGGAAAGTTGTTCACTGCAGACTTCACCACCCTTTGCTCCGCGCAGGTAGCAGTTCATGCTGATCCATGCCTCCGCACTGCTACCGGGAGCTTTTGGGTCCGCCTGGATAAGCAGCGATCTCATGGCGTGTTCCCCCGCGAGTTCCTGGATCACGCCAGCATTCTCTTCAAGCGAACCCTCCTTCTCGCTGTAGATGGCAAGGTTGATGAGGGAGGCGCGGGTTTTGCTTTCTCCGCTATCTTCCCAAAGTCTTCCGAGAGCTTTTTCAATCCCGCCGATCGGCACGGGGATGCCTGGGATGAAGCTCATATTCTTCTCCAAATGACACCGTGGCGTGCCGCGAGAGCCGTAGCTTCCGCAGGACCCCACGAACCGGCGGAATGGAAGGTAAGGTCATCGGAACGGGTCTTCCAGGCGTCCTCAATACCATCCACAAAGGCCCAGGCTTCCTCAACCTCGTCGCGACGCGCGAAGAGGGTGGCATCCCCAGACATGGCATCCAGCAGAAGTCGCTCGTAGGCTTCCGGAGTGGCTTTTCCAAAGGATGTGCCATAATGAAAGTCCATCTTCACCTGCTCGATGCGCAGGCTGGAGCCGGGACGCTTGGCACTCATGCGCAGGGAGATGCCCTCATCCGGTTGGATCCTGATGACGAGAACATTCTGCTCCAGACTCTCCTCATTCTGGTTGAAGAGAACGCGGGGAACCGCCTTGAAGGTAATGGCGATTTCACTGCCTCCCTTGGGCACTCGTTTGGCCGTTCTGATAAAGAAGGGAACGCCTGCCCAGCGCCAGTTGTCGATGTTCACTTGAAGGGCCACATAGGTCTCCGTGGTGGAGTCCTTGGGCACGCCATCGGCATCACGATAGCCCGGCACCGGTTGGCCGTTGATGAGACCCTCCTTGTACTGGGCGCGGACGACATGCTTGAAGACATCGTCTCCCTTGAGCGGACGGAGAGAACGGAGGACCTTGACCTTCTCATCACGGATGGCATCGGCACCGAGGCTGGTGGGTGGTTCCATGGCCGTAAGGGTCAGCAACTGCAGTAGGTGATTCTGGACCATGTCGCGCATGGCGCCCGATTTGTCATAGTATCCGGCGCGGCCCTCGACCCCGAGCGGTTCCACCGCAGTGATCTGCACATGGTCGATGTGGTTGGAATTCCAGAGCGACTCGAAAATCGAGTTGGCGAAGCGCATGACCATGATGTTCTGCGCAGTCTCCTTCCCCAGATAATGATCGATGCGGTAGGTGTCGCGCTCGGGGAAAACTTCGTTGACGAGAGAGTTGAGTTCTTGGGCACTCTTGAGGTCGGTGCCGAACGGTTTTTCGACAATGACACGCGACCAACTTCCCTCAACTGCCTTACTGAGTCCACTCTCACGGAGGTTGCTGAGAATGACCGGAAACTGATCGGGAGCGACGGCGAGGTAAAAGAGGCAATTGCCCCGCGTGCCGTGCTGTTGATCGGCTTCTTTAATCACATGGGCGAGATTCTTGTATCCATCCAAATCATCAAAAGAGCTCTGGTGATAGATGATGGAGGAGGCAAAGCTCTTCCAGAGATCGTCACTGAGCGGTGTGCGTGAGAATTTGCGTGCCGAGTTCTGCAGTTCCTTGCGGAACTCCTCGGTGGTTTTTTCACGTCGGGCAAAGCCGATGATGTTGATTGCTGGAGGAAGCGCTCCTTCGGCGGCCAGATTATAAAGCGCCGGGATGAGCTTACGATGCGTCAGATCTCCGGTTGCTCCGAAGATGACGAGCGTGCAGGGCTCGGGTTCAAGCCGATTGGAGATGCCCTCGCGGAGCGGGTTCTGGGTGAGTGGAGTTGCCGGATTCATGAAAATGGATCAAGGATGAAAGATTCGGGTCACTGCAAGAGAGCAAAGAGAGGGAGGATACTACTCTTCAGTGGCCGTCATGGGATTTTAATCAGTGTTTCCTTATGCAGCGTTCCCTTAAGGCCCTTAAGGAAGCGGGAACTGTGCTGTAAAGGCGGTGACTTTGCGACGCAGCTCCGCAAGGGCCGCCTCGTCGTGCCGTGCCTGAAGTCCTGCATGAATGAAGTCGGCGACCTGCATCATTTCCTCTTCCTTGAGTCCGCGTGTCGTCATGGCCGGGGTACCGAGACGGATGCCACCTGTCTTGGTGATCGGTTCGGTGTCGAAGGGAATGGCGTTCTTGTTAACGGTGATGGCTGCCTTGTCGAGGGCTTCCTGCGCCTCCAGACCATTAATGCCATTGGGTCGGAGGTCGACAAGGAGGACATGGTTGTCTGTGCCTCCGGAACTGATGGTGTAACCAAGCATGGAGAGGCGTGCGGCGAGAGCCTTGGCGTTGAGGACAATCTGCCGGGCGTACTGCTTGAACTCCGGCTGAAGTGCCTCGTGGAGACAGACCGCCTTGGCTGCGATCACATGCATGAGAGGGCCTCCCTGAACGCCAGGGAATACCTGAGCATCAATTTTCTTGGCGTACTGTTCCTTGCAGAGAATGAGGCCGGATCGGGGACCACGGAGACTCTTGTGGGTCGTTGTGGTAACAAAGTCCGCATACGGGATGGGGCTTGGATGGGCACCGCCGGCGACAAGTCCGGCAATGTGGGCCATGTCGATGAACAGATAGGCTCCGACAGAGTCAGCAATCGAGCGCAGACGGGCAAAGTCGATAGTACGCGGATACGCAGAGGCGCCAGCGGTGATCATTTTTGGCTTCACGGCCTCCGCCTGAACGGCAAGGGCTTCGTAATCAATGCGACCGTCGGCTTGTGAGACGCCATAGTGGACAACCTCGTAGAGTTTTCCGGAAAAATTGGCCTTGTGTCCGTGGGTCAGGTGTCCTCCATGGGCAAGATCCATGGTGAGGATTCTATCGCCGGGTTGAAGCACGCTGAAGTAGACGGCCATGTTTGCCTGACTGCCGCTGTGGGGCTGGACATTGGCATGCTCGGCACCGAAGAGTTGCTTGGCGCGTTCGATGGCGAGTCTTTCGACGATATCAACGTACTCGCAACCGCCATACCAGCGTCGTCCGGGATAACCTTCGGCGTATTTGTTGGTGAGGCAGGATCCCTGCGCTTCCATCACGGCCTGACTCGTGAAGTTTTCTGAAGCGATGAGTTCGATGTGTTCAAGTTGGCGATGATGTTCGGCGGCAATGGCCTCGGCGATTTGGGGGTCGGTCTCGGCGAGCGGAAGTGTAGTGCGTTGTGTCTTGGACATGGAAAAGGTAAGAGCGTAAGATTGATCCACAAAAGTAAGTATTTGTGCCAGCGCGCTTTTTATGATGTCGCGGCAGTGTTTGTAGGAAGAGATTCCTTGACCGATCGGATCCGTCACATCTCCACCCGATCGGGTAAACTCACCAAGCACGCGAATCTTGGATTCATGCTCGGGAAAAAAGAGATTCATCAATCGCTTGTGATCCCTGGTCATGGTGATGATATGCGTACAATTGGAAAGGAGTACTTCGGTGACCGGTTGACTACGGAAGGAGTTCAGGTTGATTCTCTCCTCGGCCATTGTGCTCACCGCCTGCCCGGTGGCTCTCTCCCCACGCTGCGCACTGATTCCCGCCGAAAGTACGGTGATGTCATCCAACCTCATGCGCTCCCTGAGGAAGTTCCTCATGAGCGCCTCGGCCATGGGGCTGCGGCAGGTATTGCCGGTACAGACAAAGAGGATTGTCTTCACTGTAGACTCTTCTTTCCAAAGGGGTGGATACGCATGGCATTTTAGCTTAAGAGTTACACCCTTGAAGTCAATCCGCGGAAGAACCCATTTGCTAAAATTGTTACGCAATTTTAATTAAATAAGTAACATTGCATAAAAAATGTTAGATAAAATATCCGCTGTAAGTGCTCGGGATGATTTTTTTAATGACACTAGGGATGTTCAGTGCTACATTTACCACTTAACTGATATGCAACGCAAAAGTGCTTTCTCCCGCAGACTTCCAGATCTGGTAACCGAAGAACTGGTAGCAGTTCTTTCAAAAAAAGGAGCCTCCTTTGAGTTTAAGCAACTCTTCGACATCATTCATGAGCGTCTCAAGAAGAGAAATGCAGCGAGTGGCGGGGAAGAAATGCTTCGACTTCGAGCCTACGAAAAACTCCAACATCTTGTTTCCCGTAATATGGTCAAGAAGACTGGTAAAAAATACAAGGGATTAGCGGCGCTTGCTAATGCTCTTGTCCCTGCCGAGCCTATTCCCAGTAAGGCTGCCGCGGAAGCTGCCTGATTTTACAGGGTAGAATTTATTCTTTGCACGCGATGACGATCCAGCCACCCACTGGCGAATACGAATCACTGTTCATCCATGTGATTGTGGCGGTAGGTTTTGCCCTGACCACTTGGATTGGAAGTCTGCTCTTGGGACGTATCGGAAGACGCTACGGTGTCAAGGATGTGGCCTACGAGTGCGGTATGTTGCCTGAACCGGGTGCGCAACCGCGTTTCAGCGTTAAATTTTACCTCGTGGCGATGCTTTTCATCCTCTTTGATATTGAAATCGTTTTTCTCTATCCTTGGGCTGTGGTTTACCGTGAGTTCACTGCGATCTTCGGGGTGCAGATCCTCTGGACACTGACGAGTTTCACCGTGGTTCTGCTTGTCGGCTATATTTACGCCATCAAGAAAGGTGCGCTCGACTGGTCGCGCAACTGAGAAGTATTTTTTGACCATCGTTTAAAATCAAACGATGGTATCTTGACCTTGGAGTTCTATTCATTAGGATGACGGGCCAGTTTTTTAGGAAGGGTGGCTGAGCCCGGTCGAAGGCACTCGACTCGAAATCGAGCGTGGGGTTATTCCCACCGTGGGTTCGAATCCCACCCCTTCCGCCAACGCTCTAACGGAGTAAGATTTTTTAAGTGATGGGACGAGAGCCTGGGTTCGATCAGCAAGCCACGAGGTGGCAAATCTAGCGAGCAAAGCCTTTTGTGAATGGGAGAGACAATTCGTTAGAAGCAATCACAAGGAGCTAAGAACGCCTCTGCTGACTAATAACGCTGTTCCGGGAGTTGCTGCAGGCTTCTTGAGGGCTCCTAAAAACCTGCTCGTCAGGCCGCATCAATTTCCAAAGAGCAAGTAGGATTATACCCCATAGTGCCAAACAGGACTCAAAGGCATCTTGGTAACGGAGAGAATGCCAACCATCAAACGAACAAACTTATGAAAATCACAACTGCGACACGCACACTTCTTACGACATCCCTTTTTGCAGCAGGAGGTCTTCTGGGGCAAAGCACGAATCAGGGAAGATTGGCACAGGATTTTGATAAAACCAGTTTGCAAATTCAGGGAGATGCGAAAGATGCCAAGGACTATACTTTTTCTGAAAAAGATAAATTCACGAAGGCGATGAAATGTGACCTAGCAAAAGTGAATGAGAGTATCGATACATTGGATGCAAGGATCAATACTGCTTCTGCATCAACGAAGGCCGAAGCTGAATCCAAACTGGATGCGCTCCGGGTGAAATCGAAAGAGTTGGCTAATCAGATTGATGCGGTTCCGAAAGCCACGGAATCAACTTGGGAAGGTGTGAAAACGGACACAAAAGATTCCTATAGCAAATTAAAAAGTGAGGTTGCCCGCGAGAGGCAATGGATCAGTAAAAAAATTGGCGCATAATTTCTAGATCCAATTCCTAAGCCATGAGCCGAGATATTTTTCAAACACGCGAGACAGCAGTGCTAGATCGCCCGAGGGTAGAAGTAGTAGGTCAGGATCGAAGGATTCTGAAAAAGATCACAGAGCGTCTGACTAAATCCATCAATGTCGATGAATGGAATTATTATCATCGTATTGCAGGGACGGCTGATAAAAAGGCAGCCAGGGAATGCCGGGCTATTAGATTTACGGGGCGCAACCTCTCCGCAATTACCCAACCGACTGGGATACATGCCAGGCCCGATTCCTCCGCCGTAGTTGCAGGGAGTATTCATTTCGGAAGGACAAGTCGCTGCCCCGCGCAGAAACTTGCTTTAGGAGAGTATCTCTCCTGGGATGGGAAGTGCTTTACAGTTAGGGATGAGCAACAGTTTCACTCGATCTATAAGCATCAATGAATGTTCATGCTTCCCACAGAGTGAGTGGTGGTGTCCGGATTTCTGTTTTAAAATTGTGAAGCTCCTGATGATAAAAACCATAGCATGGGGTGTTCACCCTATTTCAAAAAACTTTAATCCCGTTTACAGCTTCTCCCATTAGACAAATCGTCTAATCATTAGTTTACCAAAAAACCAAATATTATGAATAAAACACTTACACTCCTTGCCCTCGTTCTGGCTACGGCGGCTACCTCGTTTGCGGGTTCCGCAGTCCAGGACTCCAAAAAAGTCATCGTTTCGCCCGCAGAAGGTTATCTCTTTAATGCCAATGAATGGCAGGTTGACGCTTATGCCGCTGGAGCGGCAGGAAGATTCAATCACCAGAAATATAACGGTATCGGCGGTGGTCTTGGTGTGAGCTACTTCTTCACCCGTTACTTTGGAATCGGCGTGGACGACACGCTGGGTAGCCTGAATGGCAACGGTCACGCCTACGACAACTTCAGTGGAAACCTGATTGCCCGTCTGCCTATTGAAAGCTGGCACCTCGCACCTTATGGTTTCGCAGGTGGTGGAGCAACCTGGGGCAATCATGCCACTGCAGGGAATGGTGATGCCGGGGTCGGTCTTGAATACCGCTTCACTCGTAATATCGGCCTATTCGTTGATTCCCGTTACCTCTATGGTAGCCACGCACTCAACGAAACGCTCAGTCGCGCAGGTGTTCGTTTTTCCTTCTAAAATCTTTTAGAAAATCTGACAAAGGCCCCGGAGAAAGCTTCCGGGGTCTTTTGTTTTACAGAGCGAGCGAAGCCAAGATTTATCCATAAGTTGCTCAGAAGGAGCACAGGCTGAGAATTTGAAAATCAGATTGAGGGGGCATGAGTATGTTTGAAGGAGTGCCTTCATAGCATTGAAAAGCAGCACGGCAGTTGCGTCGTCCAAAGGTACGGTGTTTCACGCGACAAGGACGTTGCAGTTCTACCCATTTTTATTAAGCGGATTGAACAGGAGTCCCTTGCCGAGGCAGCTGTGATGTGCATTCTGAAGGGTGAATGAGTCCCCAACCTTTTCACAATGAGCAGCCTTTGATCCCGACTACTTCTGATGGTTCCAATTTTGAAACTTTGTATCAGGGAAAATTTCTCGCGTTTCAACTGAAAGGTTCCTGGGAGTTTGTCTCCCGGTGTCATGTCAGCGGTACGGTAGGGATCCTCGCCATCACTGAGAATCGTGAGATTATCCTGGTTGAACAGTTCCGTCCTCCCATGAATCGAAGCGTGATTGAGATCCCAGCGGGACTTGTGGGTGATGTTCCGAATCAGGAACTTGAAACCTTGGCCGAAGCTGCGAAACGCGAACTGCTTGAAGAGACCGGTTATGGTGCAGAGAGCATGGAATTCCTTACCGATGGCCCCTCCTCGGCAGGTCTCTCCACCGAGGTGATTTCGTTCTTTCTGGCCCGAGGGCCGAAGAAAATTTCGGAGGGAGGGGGTGATGGATCAGAAAATATCACGGTGCATCTGGTTCCGCTTAATGAATTGACTGCCTGGCTCGATTACAAACGCCGGGAAGGATGCATGGTGGATTACAAAATATTCGCAGCTCTCTACTTGGGCATGTTGATGGAAGATCAATAGGTCAATTAAGCATCGTAGGAAGGGGAGGGTCTTCACCCCATTTCAATTCATGGCGGCAATGTCAAAATGATAGACATGATCAATGAATCCATCAGGTCGAGTCTTCCCCTTCATCTCATCCCAGGTGTTGGGTGCGGGGGTGTTGTCTTACTTGGAGGGGAGGAGCCGGATAGCAGGGAGCTTCCCAATGAACTCGAATTAAAAGCACTCTTGTGTCTGGAGAATCCCTCTAATGCACGAGAGGGCGCAAGCTCATAGATGCGGTGGTCACGGCCCAACGTGATACGCCCGGATAAATCTTATGAATACTCAGCATCTTTTTCAGTCTTTTCAGTTGAAGTCGTTGGCACTGAAAAATCGTATCGTGATGGCTCCCATGACGCGGTCCTTTTCTCCTGGTGGCATTCCAACCCAGGCAGTTGCAGACTATTATGGGCGGCGCGCCGAAGGGGAGGTGGGTTTGATTATTACCGAAGGGACCGTAGTCAATCGCACAGCTTCCTCCAGCGACCCCAATATTCCCCATTTTTATGGAGAGAAAGCCCTTGCTGGATGGAAAAACATCGTCGATTGCGTTCACAAAGATGGTGGAATGATTGCTCCGCAACTCTGGCACATGGGAGTAGTTGCCCCTGATGCTTCGGGGTGGCTTCCCTCGATGCAATTTGAGGGGCCATCGGGTCTGATTGCTCCTGGTAAAGTAGGCGGAGTGACGATGACGGAACTGGACATTAAGGAAACCGTCAAGGCGTTCGGACAAGCAGCAGCAGATGCAAAAAACCTTGGTTTCGATGCGGTCGAAATTCATGGAGCCCATGGATATCTGATCGATCAGTTTTTTTGGCATCCGACAAACCAACGCACTGATCAATACGGGGGAAAAACTCTTCCTGAGCGATCCCGATTTGCCGTGGAGGTTATTCGGGCCGTCCGCGCTGCTGTGGG
Organism: Spartobacteria bacterium UBA6821; assembly: GCA_002452515.1. Lineage (GTDB taxonomy): Bacteria > Verrucomicrobiota > Verrucomicrobiia > Chthoniobacterales > UBA6821 > UBA6821. Next base: position 10,170 of record DKEN01000079.1, read on the forward strand.
CCAGGAATTTGTCATCAGTCTTCGCATCTCTCAATGGAAACTTCAGGATTATAAGGCAAAGCTTGCCATGACTCCCTCTGAGCTTGAGGCATGGCTGCTGCCCTTGGCGGAAGCAGGTGTCGATATCTTTCATTGCTCTCAACGTCGTTTTGAAGATGCCGAGTTTGCAGGCTCTGATTTGAATCTTGCCGGATGGGTGAAGAAGCTGACCGGTAAACCAACCATCACTGTTGGGTCGATCGGTCTCTCTGGGGACTTTTTAGCGGCGTTCAAAGGAGAATCCTCGACTCCAAGTTCGTTGGATGAACTTCTTCGACGTTTCGATCGGGGTGATTTTGACCTGATTGCTATAGGACGCCAATTGATTACCAATCCTAAGTGGGTTCGTTTGATCGAGGAAGGGCGTGCAGCGGAAATTATCGGCTTCAACAAGAAGGCACTCGCCACTCTCTCCTGATGCAACTGACCTTTATATGCCGAATTTTGGGAATGTATGATCGCTTTCCGTTCAAGATGATTTATCCCCAGACTGGAATGAAGGTGCAGAGATGTGTCGTTGCCCTGATTGCAACTCTTGCTTGTCTGCTTATCGTTCCTAGATCCCAGGCTGTTAACTCTCCACAAGGTGTTGAAAAACACCGTGACTCCCTTCGTCTCGAATCAGGGGGGAGTGGGTGGCATCCGCAATCATCACCTAAAGGCCCGGTTGTGGGGCCGGTTGTGATCATTGTAAGCCTGCCAGCGCGTCTCCTTTCCGTCTACCGCGACGGAGTGAGTATCGGAAGATCCACGATCAGTACCGGCAAGCCTGGTGATACTCCCCTAACCGGAGTGTTCACTCTTCTTCGAAAAAATGTGAAGCAGTCCGTAAAAGGTGTGACTTGGAGTAGCGGAGCGTCACAGGAGAGGGAACTGACGCGAAGCCCTGACTCGCATAGTTGCGTTCGTGTCCCGCTCGATTTTGCCAGAGAACTGTATGCCGTGACGGAAAATGGTACTACGGTCGTTGTGACGGATCATAGAGCGGGATCTCATCAAAAGGGGTTTTCTGCCCTCCTTTTCAGCACGACAACCGAGGCCGTCTCTCCATCTGGAAGGACGTTCTGGCACCCTTCCAAAGCACCCAAGGGGCCAGTGTCTATCATTATCAGTAGTGCCGATGAGGAAGTCTATGTTTACCGCAATGGTGTGCAAATAGGTCGTTCTCCTTTCGGTGGACTCCGGGGCCTCGTGGGATTGTATGTCTATTCAGCACTGGCTGATGTGGACGCAGGAGGTCGGCGGAGTTGGTTGTCGATAGCAAGTATGGTGGGGCGTGCACCGCAGATAAGGGAGTTGATCCAGCATGTCAGTATTAACCAAGAATTCATTGCCCTGACGCGTGGCATCATCGAAACGGGTACCACACTCATCCTGACAGACGCCCCTGTTAACTCGGGTAAACCGAATGCATCGCTCGTGGATATCCTGACAACGGAGACTTCTCCGTAGGTCTGGAGTGGGTGTTCTCCCTTGAGAGGGAAGCTGATGAAGATTTCACAAGCGGAAAAATGGCGCTGTGCATAAGATGGCTCTGAGCCGGTTGATCTTATGAATTTCATCGCTTTGAAAATGCTCTTTGGTGACAGGGCAAAATTCATCGGCATCGTCGTTGGTCTGACGTTTGCTTCGCTGCTCATCACCCAACAATCGGCAATCTTTGCGGGTATCATGACTAGGACATTCAGTTTTCTGCTGGATGTCGGCCTTCCTGATATTTGGGTCGTCGATCCCAGGGTAAAATACATCGATGATATCAAGCCATTGGATGACGATGCTTATCTGCAAGTGCGCGGCGTGGAAGGGGTGCAATGGGCCGTGCCACTCTACAAGGGATCACTCGCTGTCCGCACAAAGGATGGAACTTACCAGAGTTGCACGGTCGTGGGGCTGGATGACGAGACCCTCATGGGAGGGCCTGCCATGATGGTCTCCGGCGATCTCTCCTATCTCAGGCGAAGTGGTGCCGTGATCGTGGATCAGACGGGGGCTGAGGGAAAATTAGCGCATCTTCTTCCTGGTGGGAAAAGTATCCCACTCAAGGTCGGTGCTGAGATCGAGATCAATGAGAATGAGGCTGTCGTTGTCGGCATCTGCAAAGTTTCCCAGACATTTCAGAATGTCCCGGTCATTTACATGACCTATTCCGCCGCTACGCTCTTTTCACCGGGTCAGCGGCTGCTACTCTCTTTTGTTTGCGTGAAGGCAAAACCAGGCCAGGATCTCCATAGCTTGTGCCAGCGTATTGAAAGGGCAACAGGATTGCGGGCTTATACCCGCAACGAGTTCAAGGTGCTGACCTTTCTCTATTATCTCGAGTACACGGGCATGCCGATTAACTTTCTGACGGCCGTGGCGTTGGGATTTCTGGTGGGGATCGCCATTTCAGGTCAGACCTTTTACAATTTCACCCTGGATAACCTGCGATACTTCGGGACACTTAAGGCGATGGGAGCAAGCAATAGAATGCTGCTCCGCATGATTCTGCTCCAGGCCATGGTTGTCGGTGGAATTGGTTATGGTCTTGGTGTCGGCGCCGCGACGGTCTGGGGAATGTACATGGGGGCACATACACAACTGGCCTTCCGCCTACCCTGGCACTTGCTCGTGGTCAGTGCCGTAGCCGTCCTTGTGATCTGCCTCAGTTCGGCGGCCCTGAGCATCCGCAAGGTGATGAAACTTGAGCCCGCTGTGGTTTTCCGGTCATGAGTGAGACTCTCCCGAAGAAAGTCGAGAACAGCAAAATTGCCGTCCACTGCGAGGGAGTGAGCAAGACTTTCGGTGCGGGAAATGCAGCTGTTCACGCCCTGCGTGGTGTGGATCTGGATGTTCGCACGGGAGAGTTATTAATGCTCGTCGGTCCCTCGGGATGCGGTAAAACAACCTTGATTTCGGTCATCGCCGGCGTCCTCCGACGTGACGGCGGGGACTGCACGATCTTCGGCCAGGATTATAAGCTCATGACCGAGGATGGGATAACCTCTTTCCGGGGGCTGAACATCGGCTTTGTCTTCCAGGCATTTAATCTCATTCCCTCCCTCACCACGGCGGAGAATGTGGCCACTCCATTGATCATTAATGGTATGAAACCAAAACCCGCGGTCAGCAAGGCCCGTGATATGCTGATCCAGGTTGGATTTGACGAACGGATGATGCGTTCATTTCCCAGCGACCTATCGGGAGGCCAGCAGCAACGGGTTGCCATTGCCCGGGCACTGGTTCACGGACCTCGTTTCATCGTCTGTGACGAGCCAACCAGTGCGCTGGACGGCGAGACCGGCCTCAAGGTCATGGAATTGCTGCGCCGGTTGGGATGTGTCGAAGACAGGGCGCTGGTTGTGGTTACCCATGATTCGCGCATCTATAAATTTGCGGATAGAATCGCCGCGATGGAAGACGGGCGTATAACGGAGGTGGTTGACTCCGCCTCCCAACTCAAGGTGCTTTCAGAACAGACCATTTAAAGAAAACTATGATACGTAAATATCTCTTGCCGGTCCTTGCTGTTCTGGGCGTCTGCCTTGGCATTGTGGCTGCGCTGCAAAGCGCCCGTAAGGTGGTTCCAACGCCGATGGTGTCGGATGCGCCAACTTCACCGTACCAAACCTTTGTGGCAGGAGCGGGACTGGTGGAGGCCAATACCGAAAATATCGCCATTGGCACCCAGATCGCTGGCATCGTTTCTCAGATCTATGTGCAGATCGGAAGCGAAGTGAAAAAGGGAGATCCCCTCTTTACCATCGATGACAGGGCGACCCGTGCCCTCCTAGCAACTCAGTTGGCCGCAGTGAAGGTGGCTGAGGCACAACTGGCTGAGGCCAATTACACCAACTCGATCAGCCAGGGTCTCGTCAAGGGCTTGGTTGTCAGCAAGGAAGAAGCAGAATTGGCACACTATGCCGTAGATATCGATACTGCTCAGCTCAATCAGGCACAGGCACTCGCAAACCAGACGGCAACCGATCTGGAGCGCCTAACGGTACGCGCACCGATGGATGGAGAGGTGCTGCAGCTCAAGATTCATCTTGGCGAATTTGCGCCCACCGGGGTTCTCGTCCAGCCTCTGATATTCTTTGGAAACGTGAGGCCTCTCAATGTCCGAACGGATGTGGATGAGAACGAGGCATGGAGAGTCAGTCAGGATGAGCCTGCGATCGGTTTCCTGAGGGCCAATAAGAAAGTCTCCGCACCAATGACGTTCGTCCGATTCGAGCCCTACGTTATCCCGAAAGTTTCGCTGACCGGAGAGACAGCGGAGCGCGTGGACACCCGCGTTCTTCAGGTGATCTATAGTCTTCCAGTCAGCGAAAATCGAATCAGGGCTGGTCAACAGATGGATGTCTACATCGAGGCAGCGACAAATCCGAACATACAGTCCTCGGTAAATCCTAAGTGATACAGCCTTTTGAAAACCGGAAGTGCAGTTTACGACTTGGTGCTTGGTAGGAGGCAATAGGGTGATTACCCCGTAGCATGAGTCAGGGGTTCCATCCGATACTGAAGCATGGATTTAAACGACCTCTTGGCCACCGGTCCTATCGCTCTGTGGTTGCTTGTTCTGGGACTGTTTTTTCCCCGTTTGTCACTGCTTGTCGCAAGCCTTGGATCAGGAACCTATCCCCCGAATCTACTTCCTCTTTTTCTAAACCTCTTCTCATGGGTCTTTTTTCCTAGATTTCTGATGGCCTATTACATTTACACAGATATTGGCACGGCCAATTTCTGGTTCTGGGCTTACCTGATCGCTGGAATTGCGGGCTTTTTCGGCGAGTCCGGCTTTGTTCATCGGAAGATTATTCGTCGAAGCGAAGTCACTCGGAATAGCAAAACAACTACCACCAGCGAAGAACAGGAAAATCTCTGAGTTCATTGAATTTTCAGTTCAACGAAAGGATCATCCCAAACACAGCCAATCATTATGGATAACTACCTCTCAGAAAGCAGAATCTGGCTGAAATCAACCCCTCACATTCGAGTTTTAGAGAACAAACTGATTTTGGTAGTGGATGGTGTCTCTGAATATCAATCCCGACTTTCCGTGATCTATGATCAGGCTCGAAATTCCGAATCTGACAGATGCACTGTCAGTGTCTTTCAACCCTTCAATGCCGATTCGCACTGGAAAACGCCCTTGCCGGACACGATCCAACCACCCTCCATGGCGCATTTTAGGGAGCAGTATTTAAGCCAGGCCGCAGTAGAGTTGATTGGTGATGCTATTGACGAACTGCATGGTGAACTTATGATCGTTATTCCCCAGGAATGAAGACTCATCCCCCAATAATATCACGAAATCTCATCCGTTTGGTAGCAATCGGGATGCTCGCAGTAGGCATCAGCTTGATCGATACAAGCTGCACTTCCTCCTTGAAAAATCCACCACCCACAGCCGCGACCGTGGATATTTCACGCTATGCGGGACGGTGGTATGAAATAGCGCGGCTCCCAATGCCATTCCAGAAAGCCGACGAATCTGCGATAGCAGAGTATGGCTTGTTACCTAACGGCACTCTTTCCGTGCACAATATAGCGACTCGTCCCGACGGCACACAGCATGACATCCATGGCTATGCTGAGATATTGAATGCCCCGGAGAATACGAAACTTGCCGTTCACTTTACCACATGGTTTGCACCATTCATCCCCATTCCCAAGCAGGGCAACTATTGGATTCTCTATGTGGACGAAAATTATCAGCAGGCGATTGTAGGAACTCCTGACCGAAAATATCTATGGATTCTAGCGCGCACCCCGAAGATATCGGATCATCAATTTCAAGATCTGGTGAAGTTTTCCGAGAAACTTGGTTTTGATCTCTCGAGATTAATTCGTGATCCCAGGTCCTGAAGGCCCCAAAACGCCCTAGTGGATTCAGGGAACAGGGGCATCGGGAACCGTTCAGATAGAGTTCAATGGACTCATCTTGGGGGCAAAGCTAGTGCCTGACTCCCAGCTCGATAGTGCGGAATTATCAGAGCTGGATCTGGATAAAAACCAGAGCCCGGCTCTAATGCTTCGCCGGGGAAGCCAGTAATACCTCGGTAGGCACTGGTAGGGCTTCACCCTATGGCGATCGCATCCCATTCCGGTAGATTGGTGGGACTGAAAAGAAGGTGATTCGAGCAATTTCTGATCTCCTCCAATTCGAAAACAAGCACTGGAAAAATTAAAATGAATGCATTGAAAAAATTATTTCTCGATGAATTAGCCGACCGCTATGACTCCGAGAAGCAGCTCGTACGGGCTATGCCGATCATGATCAAAATCGCAACCTGCGAAGATTTGAAAACATTGATCCAAAATCACCTCTCTGAAACAGAGGGCCATGTCCAGACACTTGAACGGGTCTTTGAGACTTTTGATGAGAAACCCAAAACTAGAAAGTGTGAAGCCACCATCGGTTTGCTGAAAGAAGGTGACGAACTTGCAGATCGATTGAAAGGATCGGATTCTCTCAACGCTGCCCTGATCTCCACCGCTCAGAAGATCGAACATTACGAAATCGCCTCCTACGGGTGCCTTCATGAATGGGCAAACGTCTTGGGTAATCGCGAGGCTGCCGAACTTCTCGAGGATGTTCTGGAAGAGGAAAAAGCAGCCAATGAGAGTCTCATCGAATTGGCTCGGTGCTGCTGTAATCGTGAGGCGTTTGGCGAGGATGCTTCGGGCGAGTCCGTTCTGGTTGTGGAAAGCTATTCCAACTGATCAGTCTGACATCCCCTCCGATTTCAAAATTCAGGCTTAGGCCATCTAGGTGCTATTCATAGAGGAAGCACCTGATGGCTAAAGCATTTTTATCCCTTCAATCAAAAAGCCAATCCCCGCATTTTCTAGAGAAAAAGTGGAGGTTTTGGTGCCGCTTCACAAATTCTCTACAGATGCCATCGTGCGATTTTACGGAGCGAAGAGAACCCTCCTAGCTTTATTCTGTTAGTAGTGTCTTTCGACTGCATCAGTTCCCTAAATTTCTATCTGGGAAATTGCACGGATCATTTCTTGGCATGGAGGCATTCCTTTTCTAGTTTCAAGGCCATGATGACTTTTTTCCCGCGTCTGGTTTTCGCCGTTCTGGTTGCCGGTCTTTCGCTCACCGCCTGCTCAAAAAAACAGGAGATCGGAATTCCGGTTGGGCAGTTCACTTCCCTGACTGGGGCGCAGGCAAGTTGGGGGCAAAGCACCCAAAGGGGAGGGGCACTCGCCCTGGATGAGATCAATGGAGCTGGCGGAGTTTTGAATCAACCTCTGCGTTTGATCACCAAGGACAATCAATCCAAACCCGGTGAGACATCGACTGCCGTGCGTGAACTCATCACTCGTGACAAGGTTGTGGCACTCCTCGGTGAAGTGGCTTCCGGAAGGTCCTTGGAGGCTGCACCCATCGCACAGCGCAGCGGTATCCCGATGATTTCCCCTGGTGCAACCAATGAAAAAGTGACGGAAACGGGCGATCATATTTTCAGGGTATGCTTCATCGATCCCTTTCAAGGAACTGTTTGCGCAAAATTTGCTCACAAGCTCGGTGCAATAAAGGCTGCACTTCTCGTCGATGTGTCCAAGGATTACAGCATCGGACTCGCGAAGAGTTTCAAACAGGAATTTGAGAAGGAAGGGGGAACCATCACAGGCCAGCAGAGCTATAGCGGGGGGGACAAGGATTTCAGCGCCCAGTTGACGGCCATCAAAGCCGACAATCCTCAGGTTATCTTCCTTCCAGCTTATTACACGGAGGCTCCACTAATCATCCGCCAGGCACGCCAACTCGGCATCACGATACCCTTCATCGGTGGTGACGGCTGGGATTCACCCGAACTTGTCCAGGTCGGCGGGGATGCTGTAGAGGGGTGCTATTTTTCAAATCACTTTTCCAATCAGAGCACCGACCCGCAGGTTGTGGCTTTCGTACAGAACTACCGCAAGAAATATGGTGAAGACCCCGACGCCATGGCTGCACTTAGTTATGACAGCGTCAATTTGCTTGCCGATGCCATGAAGCGTGCCGGAACAACAGATCCAGCAAAGGTCACGGCAGCCCTGGCGGCCACGAAAGATTTTTCAGGAGTGACGGGAAAAATCACTTTTGACGAGCATCGCAACCCGATCAAGCCAGCTGTGATCCTGCAAGTGAAGGGTGGTAAGTTCAACTATGTCGAGTCAGTTGCTCCTTAGGGAAATGTTGTTTGAGGAGCTTTCGATCCGCTGAAGAGAAGATTATTTGCCTACCTTGCGGATGTTCAGGGAGTCGATGGTCAGATCAAGCGACTTCTCCGCAATTCGTAAAAAGCCTTCAGAAGAATCGGTCAGTAGCACATCAAGGCGCGACTCTCCTTCCGGAAGAACACTACCCGAAGGGGAAATCAAGGCGCGGACGGCAAGGGCGCAGTTTTCAGCGGAATCCACAAGGGTGACTCGCTTGCCGCAAACCCTGCCAATGAGGCTTTTCAAGAGCGGGTAGTGGGTACAGCCAAGTACGAGGGTATCGATGCCGGCGCGCAGGAGCGGCTCCAGATAACGTCGGAGCATGGTGCGGGTGATATCATCGTCAAAAAGTCCCTCCTCGATCAGGGGAACAAGCAGGGGACAGGCGACTGCCGTGACGCTGACTGCCGGATCGAGTGCTTTGATCGCCTTCCCATAGGCATCACTTGTGATCGTTGCGCGTGTGGCGATGACTCCTATTCGTCCATTGCGGGTGGCAAGAACGGCCGCTGCAGCACCCGGTTCAATCACTCCAACAAGTGGAACAGGATAGGATAGGGAGAGTGACGGAACGGCCAGTGCCGAAGCTGTGTTGCAGGCAGCCACGATCATCTTGGCTCCTTCGGCGACAAGAAGATCAGAGATTTCTTTGCTGTAACGGGTGACGGTTTCTGGACTTTTTCCTCCGTACGGAACCCGGGCGGTATCTCCCAGATAAAGGATTTTCTCTCCGGGAAGAGTGCGTCGAAGCGCCGCGACGACAGTAAGGCCACCGATGCCGGAATCAAAGACACCGATCGGGTGTCCGGAATTTTTGGAATCTACGGGAATCGCAGCACTCATCAGCTGATTAGCATCCCCCGCCGTGGATCATTTTCGCAAGAAAGATCATGATCCTTCTTGGTGATCACCTGATTGGAACGATTTATCAGGGTGAAGCATCTCGTGATCATGTCCCTGATGGCCTTCCCAACGTTCGAGTGACTCCTCATGAAAGTGACGTAAATGAAGGAGGCGTGCCACGATTCCATAGCGTGGAGAGAAGAGATAGGCGGCACCTAGGAAGATCGCTAGAATCATGATGATGCAGGGACCGGAAGGGATATTGGCAAAAAAGGAAAGGAAGAGTCCGCTGACCGAGCCAAGAAGGCCAAGAACGGCACCCCCCCATAACATGCGGGAAAAGGAGTCGGTCAGAAGATAAGCTGTGGCGGCTGGCAGAATAAGAAGTCCAAGTGAAAGGAGTACTCCGACGGCCTGCAGGGAGGCGACGAGTCCGAGTACGGTGAGGACCAGCAATCCAGTCTCCAACCATGAGACACGAACTCCTGAAGCACGAGCCACAGCCGCATCGAAGAGGGTGAGTAGCAACGGGCGCTGAAAGATGACGAGAGTTGTGAGTGTCAGGAAGGCCGCCGCATAGGCAATCCAGAGATCACCGTTGCTCACGCCCAGAATATTACCGAAGAGAAAATGTGTCAGATCTACCTTCACCCGAGAAAATCTGATCAAGACGATGCCCAAGGCAAAAGCGATGATATAGAGCGAAGCCACAGCTGTTTCATCCTTGAGTCGAGAGTTGCGAGCAATCAGCGCTCCTCCGAGAGCAACGAGCAGTGCGGCAATAAGTCCACCGAGCAGAAGTCCGCCGGGAGAGAGGCCGACCAGCATTGCGGCAACTGCCATGCCCGGGAGAAGTGAATGAGAGAGAGCATCTGCAAGCAACGCCTGCCGTCGCAGCACAATGAAAGTTCCGAGAAATCCGTTGGTGAAGCCGATCATCGCACAGGAGAGCAGGGCGCGCTGCATGAAGGCATAGCCAAAAGGCTCCAGAAAGGAGTTGATGAAGGAAGAGTGGATCATATTTGGTGCGCCCTCTCCTTCATACGATGATGTTCCCCGGAATAAATCGCCGTGCCGTAGGCGCATTCGAGATGGCGTGGAGCAAGGGCTTCGGGAAGAGGGCCACTGGAGACAAGTTCTCCGTTGAGGAGAATCGCGGAGTCGAAGAGGGCTTCTGCTTCGTCGATCGCATGGTGCGAAACAAGAAGCAGTTTGCCCCGTTGCTTGAGTGTCTGGAGGGCCTCCGCAAGGGCATTGCTGCTGGTGCGATCAAGTCCGGCAAAGGGCTCGTCGAGAAGGTAAATGTCCGCTTCCTGTGCCCAGGCGCGGGCCAGAAAGGCTCGTTGTTGCTGCCCCCCTGAGAGCGCCTTGATCTGGCGATCTGCCAGGGGAGTCAGTCGGAAGAGTTCCAGAGCATCGCCCACTGCGGTGCAATCAGTTGGAGAGAATTTCCCCAGAAGTCCCACGTGTTGATAGCGACCCATCTCCACGAGTCCTTCGACAGTGACGGGAAAATCCCAATCAATGGTTTCCCGTTGCGGGAGGTAGGCAATCCGTGATGCCGTTCCTGAAACTTTCCCCCCTCCGATAAAAATTTGACCTGTTTCCGGAGTGAGTAGGCCCGCTATGGTTTTGAGCAGGGTTGATTTTCCGGCTCCGTTCGGTCCGAAGAGTCCGACACAATGACCGGCCTCCAGTGCCAGATCGAGATGATGGATCGCCGGAATGCGGTGATAGCTTATGGTCAAATCCTCTATCCGGAGCAGCGGATGTTCATGATGGAGGCTCATGGCAGAAAGGAATCTGGTACGGGCAGAGTGTCTTCGATCTGGCGCTGGCCCCAGAAGCTTTTTTCGAGATGGGATTGATAGCCGTGAACTAGCACTTCGACCCGAAGGGCATGAGGCTCCTCATCATTCCATTCCGCCGTGACGAGGAGATCGTCTCCTTTCCTGATACCGGTGGCAGCGCGATATTCTCCTTGAGAAATGCAGTTTGATTCGGTCAGTAGCTCGACTCCGTCCTGACTGACACTGCAATGGATCGGCGAGGGTGCGGCGTGAAGCAGGAGAGTAACAGGCAGGGAGGAGGTGATGCCGTTAGTAGATCCTTGCTTCGAATCAGGAATCGGTAAAACAGGCGCCTGAGGCAGTGTTTTTGATTTTTGCGTAACTTTGAATACCGGCCAAAAAACAACAATAAGCAGCAGAAGGATAACGGCGATCCGTAGAAGTGGGTTACCTTTCATTCGTCCAAAAGTAATTCAACATTCCCCTGATGGGCGAGGGGATAAGGGAACGATCAGAACCTAGGCAACCGGCCAGATGAAGTCATAAACGGCGAACGCAAGGATCATCAAACCCGCAAAACGGGTCATGATCATGAATTGGTTCCTGCGCAAGAAAAGACCCGTGCCCACGCCGAGTGCATGAAGAAGTGAAGTTGCGACGATCATGCCCGCAAGATAGATGGCCGGAATAAGCCCTGCGGACATTTCCGCCCCATGAGCATAACCATGGCAGAGTCCGCCTGCTCCGACAAAGAGAGCGGCGATGATGAGCGGAGGATTCCAAGCCATGCCGAGGGCGGCACCAAGCAGAATGATTGAGGCGAGGATTCCTGATTCAGCGACTGGAGCATGAAATCCCGAGAGGCCAACGAGTCCTCCAAGAATCATGGATCCAACAAACGAAGCAGGAAGCACCCAGAGCGCACGCCCTCCCATTTGAACGGCCCAGAGACCAACGGCAACCATGACGACCAGGTGATCGATTCCAGTAAATGGATGAAAAAATCCTGCCTGCGCCGCCTCTGTTCCTCCTAGCCCGTGAAAGATGGGAGGGTGAGCCATCGCCGGGAATGTCGATCCAAGAAGAATAAGTAGGGGGAGGAGGCTTTTTTTCATGGTGCGGTCAAATTTGACAAACGGATTAGGGAACGTCCAGTTTCCAATTTTATGCAGGAACTGGTGCGGGGAGTCCCCCGGCTGGAAAATCAGGTTCTGTTGGTTTGTTGATCTCTGCGGAGGGGGCGTCAGTCGGTGG
>DKEN01000124.1 GCA_002452515.1 Spartobacteria bacterium UBA6821
GCCGATGTCGGCGTGGCCATGAACACCGGTACGCAGGCAGCGAAGGAAGCGGGCAACATGGTCGATCTCGACTCCAACCCTACGAAGCTCATTGAGGTTGTAGAAATCGGGAAGCAGCTCCTCATCACCCGCGGCGCACTAACCACCTTCAGCATCGCAAACGATGTGGCAAAATACTTCGCGATTATCCCTGCCATGTTACTGGTCGCTTTCCCGCAGATCGCTCCGCTGAACGTCATGCACCTTTCCTCACCGCAAAGTGCTATCCTGAGCGCGGTGATCTTCAATGCGATCATCATCATTCTCCTAATTCCACTGGCCCTGCGTGGCGTGACTTTCCGCCCTCTTGGTGCCGCAAAAATCCTGCAGCGCAACCTGCTGATCTACGGCGTCGGTGGCGTCATCATTCCGTTCATCGGTATCAAGGCCATCGACCTGCTCGTCGTCGCCCTTCATCTCGCTTAATTCATCAACCTCACTGATTCATCAAAATGAAAACCCTTGTCAAAGATATCATCACCTCGCTTTTCGCGACGCTGCTCCTGAGCGTGGTGCTCTGCGGAATCTATCCGGTCCTCATCTGGGGAGTCGGGCAGTGCCTCTTTCCTCATCAGGCCAATGGAAGCCTGATTGAAAACAGTGCTCATCAGATCGTCGGATCGGAGTGGATCGGGCAGAACTTCACTAGCGCGAAGTATTTCCAGCCCCGTCCCTCCGCGGCAGGAACCGGATACGATGCTACAAGCTCCGGAGGGAGCAACCTTGGGCCCACAAGTAAGAAGCTCATCAATGGCACCACCAAGTCCACGGCGCTTGCCGCTCCAAAGGCAGGTGGTACGCCGCTGCCTGGACCGGATGTGGAGGACTTCGACGGCATCAAGATCCGCGTTCTGAGTTACTGCGATGCAAATGGCATCTCCTATCACTTGATCCAGGGAGATCAAGTGGTCGATCCAAAGGCTTATAAGACAGAGAAGGGGGATTACGATCCCGTCAAACTGATAACAGCCTTCAACGACGACGCCAAACCGCTCACTGTGAAACCTGACATTCTCCTTCCAGGAGATGCGGTGACCGGCTCCGCCAGTGGGCTTGACCCTCACATCAGCCCAAGGAACGCGCAATTGCAGGCGGCCCGCGTGGCGAAAGAACGCAGCCTGAGTCTCGAAGTGGTGAAAGCCGAAATCGAGAAATCCACGGATCACCCCTCCCTCGGTATCCTTGGTGATTCCGGTGTGAATGTCCTCAAGCTGAACATTGCCCTCGACAATCTTGCCTCGAAATAGCAACTCCTACGACTCAACCATGTGCGGGAGCACCAAAAGGTGCTCCCGTTTTGGCACTTCCCCTCCGCTCGACATTCATCAGGAAGGCGGATTGAATCTTAAAAAAACGGTTTTCCTTCCTTAAACTAGGTAGCCCTTCCCATGACGCGATTAATGTTAGCGATCAGTGATCGCAGCCCAAAGGCAGAGGTCTTGGTGGAATCAGCAGCAAAACTCGCCAGGCAGCTTGAAGCTGATTGGTTTGTGGTTCATGTGCGCCAACCGCCCACGCTTCATTACAGGATGACCGCCACAGAGCATCCCGTGCCGGTGGAGGAGCTTACTTACGCAAGACGGCTCGGAGCGAAGATTATCATCGAACGGGGCGACGTGGTAAAGACGCTGATCGCCTTTGCCAGGACGATGAGCATCGATTACTTCGTAACGGGCCGCTCCTTTCGTTCCCGTTTTAGTTTTACCTGGCGTCTTCCCCTCACGGAAACTCTTCAACGGAAGCTTCCCAACACAATCATGATGATCGTGTGACCATCCTCCAAACAGCGCCTCTTTTTTGAAATTTCATGGATGACACCACCCCCATCACCCGCCCGAGTCCGGATGACTTTCTCTCGATCATCCGCCGCCAGCAGCTTGGCAAGCTGAAGATCTATCTCGGCCCATGCCCCGGTGTTGGCAAAACCTATGTCATGCTTCAGGAGGGAAACCGGCTCAAAAGGAACGGCGTTGATATCCTGATCGGCTATGTCGAACCGCACGACCGTCCGGAAACGACTGCCCAGATCGGCGATGTGGAGATCGTCCCGCCCCGTGTCACAAAATACCACGGGATCGAACTCCGCGAGATGGATGTTGATGCCATCATCGCGCGCAAACCGACGGTCGTGCTGGTCGATGAGCTTGCTCATACGAATGCCCCAGGCAGTAGGAATGCCAAGCGCTACGAGGATGTGATGGATCTGATCCGTGCGGGAATCAGCGTGATCGCCACGGTCAATATCCAGCATTTCGAATCGCTCTACAATATCGTCGAAGACTCGACCGGCGTTCGGGTCAAGGAACGCGTTCCCGATGAGATCATCGCCCAGGCAGATCAGATCGTGAACATCGATCTGCCAGCCGAGGATCTGCTGGAGCGAATGAATGCCGGAAAAATCTATCCCAAGGAACGCATCGAGGCGGCTTTGGCCAACTTCTTCACTCCGAAGAACCTCACCCGCCTGCGCGAGATGACCCTCAGCGAGACGGCCAACTTTCTGGATCGTCAGCAGCGCAACACTGCCGAGCAGGAGAAACAGGTCAGTGCCTTGGGACAGGTGATGGTCGCCATCAGCAGCTTTGGACCAAATCCCGGACGGATGCTGCGAAAGACGGCCCGGCTAGCCGCCATGCTCAATGCCCAGTGGTATGCCGTCAATGTACGCACTCCCAAGGAATCCGCGGTACGGATCGACGCCACCACCCAGCGCCATCTCTCGGAGACTCTGGAGTCCGCGCAGAAGATGGGAGGATTCGTGATCGTTCTCAAGCATGAGGATATTGCCCAGGCCCTCATCGCCTTTGCCCGCGAATATGGCATCACCCATATTGTGCTGGGCAGGCCCCACCATAAAAATTTCTGGAATTTCTGGAAACCAACCTTTCACGAACAGCTGCTCAAAGAGTTGCCCGATGTGGATCTGATTTTGGTGTGATTGCAGATGCAAAACCTGAGATCAATAAGTTGATGAAAAAACTGAAAAGAGAATAAGCGGTAACAATCTGGAATTCAGGAACTCAGGAAATGAAGTGTTGAAAGACGATGAATCATTTTCTGAAATTCTCACGCGGGGCTCGAGGAGTGCGTGGAGTGGGGAAAAATAAACCTAGAAACAGAAAATTACCATGAAGGGCATGAAGATAAGATGCCTCACAAGGAGAGGCCGAATGTTCAATCAGGAACTCAGGAAATCAGCCTAGAAACAGCAGTGCAGAATTTTAGACAGGATGGACATAAATACAGAAATCTTATCGTTCATCCAATGGGTGAACTGCCTTTTTTCGCCAGTAGCTGATTTCCTACAATCCTGTTCATCCTGTCCAATTGCCTTTTTAGGATAAAAGATTCCCCTGTATTTTTCTCCGCGTCCTCCGCATGAGACTGCTGTTATTCTTCTCAGGCACTTTAGGGCTATCACTCAACTTATACCGTTTTTTTCAGGGGGCGTGAGGGGTTTGCTCGAGAACTTTGAAGGCATCGCCCGCTTCTGTGGGAAGGGAAGAGAGGGCTGATTTTTTTGAAGCCCACGATGTGGTAAATTCTGCCTGCGTGATGAGAGAGGCATTCTTCCAACCCAGTTCCGTTCCCCAGCTGATAAGGTCGGTGAAATTCACATCGGCAGTCAGATCCTGTTTTCCAAAGCGTGCGTAGAGATCGCGACCCGTACGGCGTTGATGCCGATAGTAGGCCCGGAGCGAGCCTCCCATTCTGCGGTTGTAGAGCTGATTGTTCAGGTCTCCATAGTCGATGGTTAGGAGGGATCCCTCTTTCCAAAAGGGACTCCAGTCCTTCAGCCACTCCCGATACGAATCCAGACGCTCCACCCGCTGCCCTTCCGGGAGAGGACCAAACTGCTCGAACCAAGGGTCCGATGGCATCATCCTACCGAGGATCTTCTCGGAAAGGGTGCCTTCGCTGCTAATCCAGACACCGAGTTCCTGCCAGCCTTCGCCACTTTTCTGGAAAAGACGGCAGGGGAAGGCATCAACCAATTCATTGCTGAAAATCAGGGCGCGTCCTCCGGACTGTTTAAGGGTTTCCCCGAGGGATGTCATCCAGCGGACGCCCCGCCAGCGCAAGTTGCTTTTTTGACGCTTACGGAGTACGGGGGAGGTTTCGTGAATTCTGTAGTTCACGCGCCAGCGATTTTTCCAGCTGAGATGACGAAGAACAGAACGCGCCAGTGTTCCACTCCCTGCGCCGATTTCAATGACCGGGATGCTCCGCCAGCCTAGCTTCTCAGCCCGATGTTCAATCCAGGCAGCGATGGCCTGGCCAAGGTAGGGATCGAGGGTAGCGCTGGTGGAGAAATCGCCCGCTGCTCCCACATCCCGGATCTGAGCCGAGTAATAGCCGAAATCGGGATGGTAGAGCGCCTCCTGCATATAACGCTCAAAGGGAATGATCCCACCACACTCCTCCTGGAGTTCCAGCAGAAAGCGCAGCAGGTCTCCTTTCTTCATCAGCAGTTTAAGAGCAACTCCTTGCAGGCGGCAGTCTGTCCCGCAGGATCACCGGCCTGGAGCAGATCCGAGACGATGACCACTCGCCTTGCTCCCGAGGCGATCACTGTCGGAAGATTGGAAAGCTTGATACCACCGATGCAGAAGATCGGCAGATCGAGTATGGCATGGACTGAGCGGATATCCTCCGTTCCGATCGGTGTGTAATCGGGCTTGGTTGGCGTGGCGAAGAGCGGGCCGAATCCAAGATAGTCCGGGTGTTCCAAGGCTGCAGCGCTGGCCTGTTCGGGAGAATGGGTTGATTTTCCAATGAACTTCCCTGGGCCAGCAAGGCATCGGGCCTCCGCGACGGAAAGATCATCCTGTCCCACATGGGCGCCGTCTGCACCGGCTTCTTGAACCAGCTCGGGATAATCATTCAGGATGAACGGGACGCCTGCTACCCGGCAGATCGGGGCGATTTCCATGGCCATTGCCAGGATTTCCTCCTGGGAGTTCCGTTTGGCCCTTAACTGAAGAATGTCAATGCCCCCTTCGATCAGGGCTAGTAGAATAGAAACGAGCCGTTCCTGCTCTACATAACCCGTATCAAGGATTCCGTAGAGGCGGCATTCGGAGAGTGGTTTCATGATTGAAAATCTCCCTCAAATAGCGCTTTCCACGAGAAGATCCTTCTAATCGTTGACGATAGGAACTCCGTTTTCGAGGAATTTTTCCAGGAAGCCCGTGTGATACTTGCCCTCTTGGAAATCAGCGTTTTGCATGATGGCACGGTGAAGAGGAATCGTGGTCTTGATGCCGATCACCTGATACTCACCCAGCGCACGAGTCATGCGGGCAATCGCCGCCTTTCGGGTCGATGCCGTGGCGATCATCTTGGAGATCATCGAATCGTAGTTCGGAGGAATCGGATATCCGGCGTAGGCATGGGAATCGATGCGAATGCCTCGGCCACCGGGGGCGTAGTAGGCCTCGATCTTCCCTGCGCAGGGCATGAAATTCTTTTCGGGATCCTCCGCGTTGATACGGCATTCGATCGAATGCAGGCGGGGCTTGGCATTGACGACATGGTCGGAAAGATGCTCTCCGGCAGCCACCTGGATCTGCTGCTTCACAAGATCACAACCGTAGACCTCTTCGGTCACTGGGTGTTCCACCTGAATGCGGGTGTTCATCTCCATGAAGTAGAAGTTCAGGTCGTCATCGACGAGGTACTCGATGGTGCCGGCATTGTAGTATCCGACGGTCTCACAGAGACGGATCGAAGCCTTACCCATTCTCTTGCGGAGATCCTCCGTCATGAGAGGGGAGGGACACTCCTCGAGGATTTTCTGATTACGGCGCTGAAGCGAGCAGTCGCGCTCACCGAGGTGGACGATTTTGCCGTGCTTGTCTCCGAAAACCTGGAACTCGATGTGGTGCGGGTTGACAATGAGCTTCTCGATATAGACATCGGCGTTACCGAAGGCCTTTTCTGCCTCCATGCGGGCGCTGTGAAATCCGGCAATAAGGGAAGGCTCGTTGTGGGCCATGCGCATCCCCCGACCACCGCCACCTGCGACGGCCTTGATCATGACGGGATAACCGATCTTTTTGGCCACCTTGATGGCTTCCAATTCGCTTTCCACCACGCCATCGCTTCCGGGTGAGATGGGAACCCCGGCCTTGCGTGCGCATTCCCGTGCGCTGTTTTTATCACCCATCAGCTTGATCGACTCGGCCGAGGGGCCGATGAATTCGATATTGGCCGAGGCGCAGATTTCAGCGAAATGGGCGTTTTCGGCTAGAAAGCCGTAGCCGGGATGAATGGCATCGACATCGGAAATCTCCGCGGCACTGATGATGCGGTCGATTTTCAGATAGCTTTCACTGCCGGGCGCGGGGCCGATGCAGATCGCCTCGTCGGCGAGCTGGACATGGAGGGAGTGAATATCCGGCTCGGAATAAACGGCAACCGTGCTGATGCCGAGCTCTTTGCAGGCCCGGATGATCCGCAGGGCAATTTCCCCGCGGTTGGCGATAAGGACTTTTTTGAACATGGGATCAGCGATTCCTTAGCTGACCCGGAAGAGAACTTCGCCGAACTGAACCGGTTTTCCGTTTTCCGCCACGATTTCGACAACCTTGCCGGCGATCTCGGCCTTGATTTCGTTCATGACCTTCATGGCCTCGATGATACAGACGACGCTCTCGGCGTTGATCGTCTTACCGACCTCGACAAATACCGGGGCTTCAGGGGAAGGGGAGGAGTAGAAGGTGCCGACCATCGGGGACTTGATCTCCTTATAGTTACTCTTGGCCGGTTCGGTGGCAGCCTTTTCAGCGGAAGGGGCGGCCACAGGGGCGGGTGCTGCGGCTGGGGCGGGAGCGGACCCGTGAATCACGGTGGCTCCACCTGCGGCACCTGCGGGGGTCTTGAGGGTGATCTTGAAATCACCCTGTTCGAATTTGAAAACGGCCAGGCCGTTCTTTTTCATCAGTTCGATCAGGGAGCGAACCTCCTGGAAATCCTCACTGCCCTTTGCTGGGGTTGCCTTGGGCTGGGACGGCTTGGCGGAAATTTTGGGAGCAGCCTTGGTTGTCTTGGCTGGTTTTGCGGAAGGCTTGATGGAGGTCTTGGATGTACGGGCCATTCTATAGTTGGTTGAAAGGGTTGATTTTGGTGCGACTTGTTGCTCTAGGTCAAGGGCGTTACGCTTTCTTTTCTCGAAGCGTTTTCTTTACACAGAGAGGGCTTCAGGTTCTACTGGTCGGCTATGTGGCTCCTCATGCCTATCCTCACAACAGTTCTCGTGTTCATTTGCCTGCTGATGATCCTGACGATTCTCATGCAGCGCCCCAAGAGCGAAGGTCTCGGTGCCGCTTTCGGCGGTGGACTGACTGACAACCTCTTCGGTGCGCAGACGACCACCGTCCTGACAAAATTCACCGTCTGGCTCGGCGGACTCTTCTTTGTGTTAACCCTCGTGATTTCAGTGCTGCATGTCAAAGCCACGGTCGGGCAGACCTCGATTCAGAAACTGTTGAGCGTCCCTGCTCCTGTTTCTTCCCCTGCGAAATAACTCCCGACAGGGAAAAGCGGCACCCCTGTGAAGAAACTTTCACGGACAAGTGCGGCTTCCGTGTGGTGTCGCAAAGCCTCGGAACGAGGACCCGTTGTCTTCGTTCCCACGATGGGAGCACTCCATGAGGGCCATCTTGCGCTGATCCGACGCGCCCGCCGGGTAGCAGGGAAGAGTGGAAGCGTTGTCGTCTCCATCTTTGTCAATCCAACCCAGTTCGGCCCGAAGGAAGACCTCAGCCGTTATCCCCGTCCTTTCGCCCGCGACATGGCCCTCTGCCAAAGCGCGGGCGTTGATCTCCTCTTTCATCCTACGGCTTCGGAGATCTATGCCCCGGACGCCTCCGTCATTGTCACTGAATCGAGCCTCTCCAAGGGACTTTGCGGGGCTTCCCGTCCGGGACATTTCAACGGTGTGTGCACCGTGGTGGCGATGCTCTTTCAGATCACCCGTCCTGATGCCGCCATCTTCGGGGAGAAGGATTGGCAGCAACTTGCCATCGTTCGCCGGATGGTGCGTGACCTGAAAATTCCGGTTAAGATCCTAGGCCATCCGACCATCCGGGAGGAGGACGGTCTGGCCCTGAGTTCCCGGAATCTGCTCCTGACTCCGGAATCCCGCCTGCTTGCTCCGCGCATCTATCAGGCACTGCTAGGTGTGGAAATGGAGGTGGAGGGAGGGGAGAAATCGGTGTCAAAACTCCGTCGCGGATTGCTCAAAGACCTCACAGCCATTCCGGATGCCGTGCTTGATTATGCAGAAATCGTGAACGGAGAAACCCTGGAGCCGTTGAAAAGACT
>DKEN01000099.1 GCA_002452515.1 Spartobacteria bacterium UBA6821
AGGAAAAATATCGATGCATGGGGTGTCTGAAAACGTTATCAGCGATCAGAGAGCCAAGTGAAGATTTTACGCACTTTCTTGAGCCTGCGAGATCATTCGGATTGAGTAAGAGATCTGCGCATGGTTGAGCATCTTTACATCCACATTCCATTCTGTCCGAACATCTGTCCCTATTGCGCCTTCTACAAGGAATCGGCGCCACGGGAGCGCGTGGAAACCTTTCTCGATGCACTCCTCAAGGAAACAGAAAGATGGTCATCCAGACTACGTCCCAAAACGATTTTTTTTGGAGGAGGCACTCCCAGCGCCCTTTCGCTCCCGCAGTTTGAAAAGCTTCTCGGAGGGCTTCATCAACGACTTGATCTTTCCGCAGTGGAGGAATGGACGATTGAAATGAATCCCGCCACGGTGGCTTTGGATAAGGCACTTCTCCTGCGCGATTCCGGCATCAACAGGGTCAGCATGGGTGTGCAGTCTTGGGATGACGCCGTCCTGAAGACACTTGGACGCACCCATGATGCAGACAAGGCCGAGGAATCCTTTCATCTCCTAAGAGAGGCGGGATTTGAAAATCTCTCCATTGATCTCATTTTCGGAGTACCGGGACAATCCCTAGAGTCCTGGCAGAAGTCCCTGGAACGAAGCCTCAGACTAGCTCCCGAGCATCTCTCGGCTTACGGATTGACCTATGAGGAGGACACGGAGTTTTTTCAACAGCTTGGTCGTGGGGAAATGGCTCCCGATGAGGGATTGGAGGCTGATCAGTTTGAACTAACCACCGCGATATTGGAAAGCAACGGCTATGATCAGTATGAAGTTTCCAACTTTTCCCTCCCGGGTAGAGAGGCTCAACACAACCAAGCCTACTGGCAAGGACGTGATTATCTGGGCCTTGGGCCAAGTGCTTTTTCAACAGTTGGGGAGCTTCGCTGGCGCAATATCCGTGATACGGGCATCTACAATGAAACAACACTTGGCGGGAAAACCGCCATTGATTTTGAGGAGGATGTCTCCGAGGAACTCAAACTGAAGGAACGGGCGGCCTTTGGCATGAGAACCCTCCAAGGGCTTTCACTCAGTGAAGGCATTCCCTGGAATGAACACCTGATCGGATTGGAACATCAAGGGCTTGTAAAACAGACCTCCGATCGATGGCTTCTAACACCGAGAGGACGACTGCTTGCCGACTCCGTCTCGGAGATCTTCGTGTGAAGAAGTGGGATCTCATCGTGATCGGAGCTGGGCCCGCNNATCCTCGATTCGCTGGGTATTTCCCAACGCGTCCAGGGGCTTCCCAATTCCTCACCGGGGATCATCCGTTTTACCATGGATGGACAACAAAGTATTGAAATTCCACTGCTAAAATCCTCTGGAGAAGTGGTCATCAGACGTCGCGAATTTGATGCATTGCTCGTGGAACGGGCCATCGAATTTGGCGCTGTTTTCCAGGATGGAATCCCTGTCACCAGTCTTCAGCGAGTCCAAGGTGAGTGGCATATCACCACGGCACAAGGAGTCATCGGATCAGCACCATTCATCGTCGCCGCCGACGGTCGCAATTCCTCCGTTGCCCGACATCTCAGAATGCTCTCCTCCCCGATCCGTGATGATCGCGTAGGAATCCAGACCCAAATCCCCCACCCCGAAGGCTATGACGGTGCCCTCGAGATGCATCTCTATCAAAACGGCTATGGAGGTTTGGCTGATCTCGGGCAGGGCCAGGCGAATCTCTGCCTTGTCTCCAATGCGGGCGCAATGCGTGAGCTCCGCAAGGAGGCCGAAGCCCTCTATAAGGTCAACCCTGCCATCGCCTGGCGCAGCATCATTCCCATCAGTCGCCCGCAGGCGCGTTCAGTGGCTCGGGATGGTGTCTTTCTCTGTGGCGATGCCGCCTGCGTAGTCGAACCATTTACCGGAGAGGGTATTGCCTTCGCACTGCGCACCGGAAGCCAACTTGCACGCATTCTTATCTCACCACGCGAATCACTTCCAGGGGATCGTGAAAAAAAATATGCCGCAGCCCACCGTCAGATCTATCGGGGCAAACTAGCTATCAATTATCTGACGCGCTTCCTCTCGCAGCATCCCCGATTGGCTCATTCTCTGGCACCACTGTTGTTCCGTTTTCCCGGTGTTCTTTCTCTCATGGCTCGCAAAGTCATACGATGAGACTCATTATGGAATATATTATCTTTTTTTATTGCATAGGAATGCCTTAAAATGGTTTCATCGCCTTCAGTCATGAACGTTGAAATACTTTCCCGCATCCAGTTCACGCTGACGATTGCCTTTCACTACATCTATCCCCCGATGACAATCGGCCTGGGTATTCTCTTGGTCCTGATGGAGGGGATTTACATCAAGACGAAGAATCCTCTCTACCATCATCTGGCCCACTTCTGGACGAAGGTGTTCGGCCTCGTCTTTGCTATAGGTGTGGCGACAGGCATCGTGATGGAATTTGAATTCGGTACCAACTGGGCATCCTACTCACGATTCGTCGGAGACATCTTCGGCAGTGCTCTGGCAGCCGAGGGCATCTTTGCCTTCTTCCTTGAGTCGGGATTTCTCGCGTTGCTGCTCTTCGGATGGGATAAGGTTGGTCCAAAGATGCACTTTTTTGCCACCTGCATGGTGGCGCTGGGTGCCCATTTCAGTGCGATCTGGATCGTGGTCGCGAACTCCTGGATGCAGACCCCCGCTGGCTACCATCTGGAAAAAATCGTCGGGAGCGTCCACACTCCCCTCCCTGCTGGTTATGTCGTCCAGGCGGAAGATATCGGGCATGTACGGGCCGTCGTCGATCATTTCTGGACGATGGTCCTGAATCCCTCCTCCATGGAGCGCCTCACCCACGTCGTCCTCGGAGCCTGGTTGACCGGGGCATTTCTCGTTATCAGCATCAGCGCTTGGTATCTGCTGAAGGGAAAGCACAAGAAGTTTGCAGCAGCCTCCATCACCGTGGCGGTTGTCTTCGCCGCCTTCACCAGTGTTCTCCAGATGATCAGCGCGGATGCAACGGCGCGTGGCGTGGTGCGGAATCAACCGATCAAGCTAGCCGCCATGGAGGGGGTTTACGAAACCGTGCCGAGCACCCCGATGACGCTCTTTGGCTACGTCGATCAGAAAAATCAATCTGTCGTCGGCCCCAAAATTCCAGGACTCTTGAGTTTTCTCTGTTTCCATAATTTCACCACTCCAGTCATCGGGCTCAACCAGCTCCCCGACAATGCGTTCTTGGCAGCCCAACACCCCGAACTCAAACAGGAAGAGCTTGCCTCGGTTCGGCACACCTATTGGCCCATGGTCGGAGCAACTTTCCAGTTCTATCACATCATGATCATCGTCGGTTCCGGTCTTTTCGGGATCGCCTTTCTCTCACTCATTCTCCTGTATAAAGGACTGCTTTTCAGGACCGATCTACCTGCAATTCGTGCCTTCCTTTGGGTGCTTGTCTTCTCTGTGCTTGGTCCTCAGATAGCCAATCAGGCGGGATGGTTCACAGCAGAAGTCGGTCGTCAACCGTGGATCGTTTACAATCTGCTTCGCACATCGCAGGGGTTATCCCGGGCGGTTGCGGCTAATCAGGTGGTTTTCTCAATCATTCTCTTCACGCTGATCTACATCCTGCTCTTCACCACGTTCCTCTATCTCCTGAACAAGAAAATCCAGCATGGTCCGGGGGATGACGAAGGTCATCACACCAAGGCACCCGGAGTAGATCCCGATGATCTCTTCACAAAAGAAGCCCGAGCCTAGGATCTCCACCCATTCCCAATTTTCAAGACCATGCACATCCCCGATCTTAACACCATCTGGTTCATCCTCGTCGGAGTCCTTTTCACCGGTTATGCAATTCTGGATGGCTTTGACCTCGGTGTTGGAATCCTTCATCTCTTTGTCAAAACGGATCACGACCGTCGCATCCTCCTAAATTCCATCGGGCCTGTCTGGGATGGCAACGAGGTTTGGCTTGTTACCGGTGGCGGTGCCCTCTTTGCAGCATTCCCCGGTGCCTATGCCACGGTGTTCTCGGGATTCTACAACGCTTTCATGCTGTTGCTCGTGGCCCTGATTTTCAGGGCGGTCGCCATTG
The DNA here is from genome assembly GCA_002452515.1 of Spartobacteria bacterium UBA6821. GTDB lineage: Bacteria > Verrucomicrobiota > Verrucomicrobiia > Chthoniobacterales > UBA6821 > UBA6821. The sequence goes on from DKEN01000099.1 coordinate 4,097, forward strand.
AGTTTCGCAGCAAAGAGCCCGGAACTACCTGGCGCCGGTCTTGGGATATTGCCTTCAGCGCCGGGAGTTTTTTGGCCGCTCTGCTCATCGGCGTGGCCATGGGAAATATCACCCGAGGCATTCCTTTGGATCTTGAAGGAGATTATACCGGCAGTTTCCTTGCCCTCCTCAACCCTTACTCCGTTTTACTCGGATTGACGGTGGTCGCCCTCTTTGCGATGCATGGGGCCATCTATCTGGTGCTGAAAACAGAAGGGACTCTTCAGACCGAGATACGGGGTTGGGTTCCACGCCTGATCGGCATTTTCCTAGCTCTCTTCATTCTGTTCAATGTGGCCACCTTCTTCGAATGCCCCAATCTGGTAGCTGTGATGAAAAGCCGCCCTATTGGCTTTGTCGTCCTGGTTCTCGACATTGCCGTCGCCCTTTCCATCCCGAGGATCATCCGTTCAGGCAACGAATTCGGTGCCTTTCTCGCCTCCTGCCTCACCATGGTCCTGCTGATGGCCGTTCTCGGCATCTCCTACTTCCCCAACCTCGTCATCTCCCATCCCGATGTGACGAACAGCCTGACCATTTATAGTGTGGCTTCCTCACCGAAGACGCTCGCCAACATGCTTGTGATCGCCGTGATTGGTGTCCCGATAGTCCTGGCCTACACGGCAAGCATCTATTGGATTTTCCGAGGCAAGACCAAGATCGGTCATGTCGGATACTAAGCGAAGTTCTGGTTAAAAATGAGACTTCAGAATCGCTCGGATACGTGTGAAAAGCGCACTTGAGCTTGGGCTAGAACCACTCCTTTCGCTCTGCGCAGAGCGGCTTGAGAGAGAGGCTTTCCTTTTCTTGTCGGCCCATTGCCATAAATCGTCACTGAATGGGGCTGGTGGTATTTTGGTGCTCGTTTTCATGATGAGTCTTTTGAGATCTTTACCGATTGATTCGGATCAGGGCTCGAAATACTCCCTGGATCACAAGCTCCCGCGCAGGGATCAGATCAGGATAAAGAGGGTTTTCTGCCCGAAGAAAAGGACGCCCCGACTCGATCAAGTAGCGCTTGAGGGTGACATCCCCATCGATGAGCGCCGCCACAATGTCGCGGTGCCGCGGTTCGGCAAACTCCATGATGACAAGATCACGGTTCAAAATCCCTGCCCCGATCATCGAATCGCCTCTCACCTCCAACGCGAAGGTCTTGGCCGTGCGGGGTAGTCGTAGAGTCTCCGGATCCACGGATAAACACCGATCTGCTTCCTGCTCCTGTCCTTCAGGGACTCCCGCAGGGATCATCCCGTAAACCGGCACCTCCATCATTCCCTCTTTGGAATGATGAAAATCGTTTTTCCGGGGGATGACATCCTCCAGGATGATGTTGCGTGAGCGACCGGGCTGTCGGCGGATGGCCCCTTTCTT
>DKEN01000061.1:0-655 GCA_002452515.1 Spartobacteria bacterium UBA6821
CAGGGGAACTCGCCCTGCGTTCCCAGCAGTTTGCGCTCACCAATAAGTAGACCGTTCGTCAATACGCTCCATAAGTCTCATTACTTACCGTCGTACTCTCAGTATCTCCCGAACTCGGGTGATGCCACCCTGACGCTGGCCTTCGCCTCGGCGTATGGAGAAGCCTGCAATGTTTATGTCAACGACGAGGTCCACTCCTTTGCCACGGTGATTCCTTTCGCTTAGAGGGGACGGGATGCTCGATCATCGGGCAAGATCGAGGTGGAGTATCACTCAGCTCCTACGCATCTTTGGCAAAGCGAGAGGAGTCTAGGGATTCTCCCGTCACGCGTTTATAAGCAGCGTAAAAAGTTCTTATCGTCATAAATCCACACGCGGCTGCGGCTTGCCGGAGAGTGAGTTTGTTTTCCGGGCTTCGGATCAGGGTTTGAGCGTGTTGCACACGCAGTGTTGTGAGGTACTCATGAGGTGAGCTTTGCAAACTTTCCTGGAAGCGCGTTTCAAGCGTCCTTTTTGAGACGCCTGCATGTTCTGCAATATGCGCGATATTGCACGGAGAGGGCAGATTCTTCCTCATGAATTCAAGCGCCTGCTGCACCAGCAGATCCTCACAATGCAACAGGTCCGTGGATTGCCGGGCAACGACTCCGTCAGG
>DKEN01000061.1:661-1558 GCA_002452515.1 Spartobacteria bacterium UBA6821
GTGGGAACCGAGTGCTCGCAAATGGCCTCGTCATTATCCATGCCGATCACGGCAATGTTATCCGGCACGCACAAGTCCACTTCATGACAGGCCTCCAACAGTAGTTGCGCCATGTAATCATGGATGGCGAAGACTCCGCAGGGACGAGGCAGCGTGGCCAACCACCTAGCCGGCTCCGCAACGCGTTGAGTCCAATTTTTTGGCCCCTCTTTCTTGGGATCACGAAGGAAAACCTCGCACGTCACCCCCACTTCGGCTGCCCGCTCGCAGAAAGCGGTGCATCGTTCATCGGCATACCAGGCACCCTTCCAGCCGAATACTGCAAGATGCTTTAATCCACGGCTCAGCAGATGGTCGGCGGCAAGACGGCCACAGTGCCGGTTGTTGACAAGGAGGCGTGGAATGCCGAGGGAATGCGGCAGCCTCGCTCCCAAGTTCACGACTGGTATTCCCATGCTGCGGGCGATGCGAAGTTCCCTGACATCGTCAAGAAGCGCGATGATGCCATCTCCCTTCCAGCCGCGCATCTCCCCGAGGCTGAGTGCTCCACCCACGCCCCGGAGGGCCGGGGGACTGCTCAAAAGATACCAGTTTCCTCGCTCGCGTGAATAGTGGCGGATGCCATCCATGCATTGGTTCATCCAGTTGAAGGTTGATGGATAAACGATGGCGACTCTCTTATTCATGATGTTTATGAATTGCGCATATCATCATAGGAATACGCACTTTTGCATTTGTGCGCAAGTGAGGCAGTCGGTAGTTTCAAGAGATCCTTTCAAACAATCGGTAGCGCTCCCGTTCTGACACCCAGTTATTCCTGCGATTGGCTTGAGCTGGACTGAATCAGCGGTTCCATAGAAACGGGTTAGAAATTTAGCTCAAAAAACATATACCATG
>DKEN01000061.1:1691-8741 GCA_002452515.1 Spartobacteria bacterium UBA6821
CTCATCGTCCATAGCAGTGGTGATATGCATAGTATCTACATGGGGCCTGCCTGGTATCGGAAAAAGTTCCGACTCCCGGAATCTGCCAAGGAGGGGAAGGTTTTTCTGGAATTTGACGGGCTCCGTCAGGCTGGAGACTTCTACATCAACGGGAAGGCGGTTGGGATCCATGAAGATGGTGTGAGTGCCTGCGGACTCGATATCACTCCCTTTGTCACCTTTGGGAACACGGATAATGTCGTGGCAGTCCGTGTGGACAACAGCAACGACTACAAGGAGCGAGCCACAGAAACCAGCTACGAGTGGAACTCATCTGCCTTTAATCCCTGCTACGGTGGGTTGAACGGCAATGTCTGCCTGCATCTTACCGGTAAAACTTATCAAACCCTTCCCCTCTACAGAAACCTGGAAACCAGCGGTATCTATGTCCATGCCTCGAACTTTAATATCGCCGCTGGCACCTGCAGTCTGACCGTCGACTCGCAGGTTCGGAATGAGGGAGAGCAGCAGGTGATCACTCTCGGTGTCGATGTTGTCGATGCCTCTGGGAAAAAGATCGCGTCGTTTGAAGCCGAGCCTTCGGACATGGTGCAGGGGCAGACTGACATCATCACGGCACAGGGTAATCTTGCCGGAGTTCACTGGTGGGATGTGAGGGATCCTTATCTTTATGATGTGTACACCACGCTGACTGTGGATGGGAAAGTGGTCGATGTCTGCCGCACCCAAACCGGTTTCCGAAAGGCTGAGTTCCGTGGTGGTGTCGGGAAGGGAGGGTTCTACCTCAATGACCGTTTTGTCTACCTCAAGGGCTACGCTCAGCGGGCCTCGGACGACTGGGCCGGATTGGGACAGGCCTATCCTGACTGGATGCATGATTTCAACGCGGCGCTGATCCGTGAGAGCAACGCCAACTACCTTCGCTGGATGCATGTCGCTCCCCATCGTGCGGATGAGGAGGCTCTCGACCGCTATGGAATCGTCAATTCCTGTCCTGCTGGAGACAAGGAAAAGGATGCCGACGGACGGCAGTGGGATCAGCGCGTGGAACTCATGCGCGACACCATCATCGCCCTGAGAAATCATCCCTCCATTTTCTTCTGGGAGGCTGGAAACAACGGGATTTCCGCTGACCACATGCGCCAGATGGTGGAACTTCGAAAGACATGGGATCCCGATGGCGGTCGCGTCATGGGGTGCCGGGATATCAAGGACGATGCAGCCGCCAAGAGTACCGAATACTTTGGAATCATGATCGGGCAGGACGATGGAAAGGATAAGCGAAAAACGCCTCAGGATATTTTCCGAAGCTACAGCGAGGAGCGGCGCGATCTTGCGCCGTACCTAGAGACGGAGGATTTCCGAGAGGAGGCGGCTCGCCGGTTCTGGGATGACTACAGCGCGCCTCATTTTGGATTCAAGCCGGGGCCCAACGATACCTATGGGCTGAATTCTGAAACATTCTGCGTTGGAACCCCAGGGATCAACGGCAGGTATGCCAGCGATGGGGCAATCAAGCGGTACTTTGATTACTACAGGAACAGGATCAGCAACACCGATCCAGCTCATGCCAAATGGGCTGCCTACGCCTCGATCTACTGGTCCGATTCCAATGCCGATGGTCGCCAGGATAGCAGCGAAGTCTGCCGTGTGAGCGGCAAGGTCGATTCTGTGCGTCTCCCCAAACAGGCGTTCTACGCCTACAAGGTCATGCAGGCCGAGTCACCCGATATCCATATTATCGGTCACTGGAACTATGCCACCGGTGTCACCAAAACCATGTATGTGGTCTGCAATTGCGATTCGGTGGAACTGTTCGTGAATAACCAATCCAAAGGTAAGATTGATCATCCCACCGATGGGTATCTCTTTCCGTTCCCTTCGATCGCTTGGGAGCCGGGTAAGATCAGCGCTGTCGGATATCGGAACGGAAAGAAAGTTTGCGAGACCGCGATCGAGACAGCAGGAGCTCCGAAAAAGATACGCCTCACACCCATCATTGGGCCTAAGGGACTGCAGGCCGACGGATCGGATGTTGCGCTTCTCGATGTCGAAGTGCTGGATGCTCAAGGGAGGCGGTGTCCCTTGGATGAAGACCGCATCGACTTCAAGGTAGAAGGCCCTTGTGTCTGGCGCGGAGGAGTCAATAGTGGAATCCCTGGTTCGATCAACCAACTCTATCTGAACACGGAATGCGGTATCAACCGGGTCTCCCTGCGCTCCACACTCACACCGGGAGCGATCAAGGTCACCGCGACGCGTAACGGTTTGGATCCAGCAACGGTGGAACTGACATCGCTTCCCGTGGAGAACACGAATGGTCTGATCAAGGAAATGCCTCAGTCATGGCCCGCTCCGACACCTTCCAAGTCTCTCGGGATGAATTAAGTTAATCCCGGCAGCGGGGTTGTTGAATCAAGAGGTAAGGAGATGGGTGCTGGATTGCCAATGGCCCAGGAGCATCCCTGTGCTGAAAACAGGCGTCCGTTGGAAAGGCTCTCGAGCACGGCTTCTCGCAGACCGGTAACATCGAACCCGGCTTCCTCTCCCTGCCGATATTCACGGATGAATTCCATGGGAATGTCATGAATACCCCCCGAGGAAAGCAGGATGGCGTTGGTTGTTTCCACATATCCCCGTGTATCGCGAAGCGTGGAAGGAAAGCGGGCTCTCTCACCGCTGAGAACCTTCAGGAACTCCGTGTAATTGATGTCCAGAAGTTGCTGTGTGCTCTCCTCACGATCCAAGGAGACTCCCACCGAGCTTTCGAGCCTAGCTCCATCCTCCGAGAGAGTAGCCGAGCCGAGCGTTCCTTTCACCTGGATTGAGAAGGGAAATTTATTTTCCGTCGCGTGGGTCACCGCGAGGCTGAAAGCGATGTCAGAAGGGAAGCGCCCTTTGAGGCAGGCGGTGTCGTAGCTCTCAATGCGGCGGGCACGATAGAGTTCTCCCGTCACCTCGGAGGGAACGGAGAAGGTGTCATGGGTCTCTCCGGCACAATACATGATGGTGTGGATCACATGGGCCAGCGCATTTGTTGCAGGTCCATCGAAGATCGGGGCCCCGTCAATCGACATCTTCCCGGCCCAGCGGGCGCGTCCATAGTAACCGTCGAGTCGGGGCCAGCATCCTGCCGCACGAATCGAAAGGATCTTGCCCAGGAGGCCTTCACTGATCAGGCGTTTGAGGGCCTGAGTGGAGGCTGCACCGATCATCTGGAAGCCGACGTTCACGGTGTTCCGTGGATCTGCGGCGATCAGTTCTTCCAGTTGGCCGAGGAGTGGAACAGGAGGCTTCTCAAGATTCACAAACAGACCACGCGCCAGACATGCCTTGGTCATCTCAAGATGAAAGGGGATTGGCGTGGCGATGACCACGGCATCGAGTGTTTCCTGGTCGAGCATCTCTCGATAATCAGCGTGCCAGTGGATTCCCTTGCTTCGGAATTCGGCGATCTTATCCTCACCGATCGTCGGATCGGCAACAGCGACGAGTTTCGCAAGTCCGGCCTCTGCGTGGGTTTCAATGGCGGCACGGTGATAGGCTCCAATACCCCCGGTTCCGATCAGGCCGAAGTTTACAATTTTTGTCATTCTTGGGGAGAATACTCTCTGGTTAAGGGGTGACTGGCGGGCAGAAAAGCAAGATGTTAAGACGGATGAGGAATTTACTCCATCCTCATTTCTGATCATCCTATGACGCGATTTTTCAACAGGAGTGTACCTTTCTACTCGCTTGGGAGCAGCGAAAGACTTTAACCCAAAAATTGCAGTAGAAATTAGCCTCCTGAGCCTGGCTAGAGGATCAGCATTTCCAAGGGCAGAGATGCCCGAAGAATTAGAATGGTTTAAGTTGAGTTATCGCCACAAGGTGCAGGAGAAGAATAACAGCAATCTCACGCGGAAAACCGAGCGATGGGAATCGCGGTTTGGCCTGCTGCAAGCAGCCTGCAAGGCGAACCAAATACCCGGGAGGGTGTGCGGAAGAGAGCGATGGAATCGCTGCCCGAAGGGTGCCACGGCTTCCCGGGTGGGAAGTGGCATCAAACCATCGGGAGATGGCGAGGCAAACGCGGAGATCGCAGAGGATTTTCAAAAAAGATAATCCTGTCTAAAATTTCCCGCAACTGTTTCTAGGATTACCTCTCTTTCTCACTTCAGTCCTTTCAGCAACTTGGAGAGTGAGTTTTCTCTTTTTCCGTAATTCTATTGCTATCGCTGGTTTAGTGGTAGTTACTCGCTTAGGGCCGTTAGCTGGTGGGCACAGAATGGAATCCAGAGCTAACATTTTTACAATTAATAAATTTTCTCCGCCCTTTTATATTCTATGAAATCCCGCATCCCTCTCCTCGCCCTCATCCTTGGCACTTTTGCTCTCTGGAACGGGGCATCGCTTCATGCTGTGCCTCCAGCCACCAAGGCTTTCATTGTCTCCACCCTGATGAAATCAGGGGGAGTAGGGTTATTTAATAATCTCGCTGGGATCACGGCAGATGGCCAAGGGAATCTCTATGTGGCTGATCAAGACAACCAAACCATTCGCAAGATCGACAGTAATAACAATGTGACGACGATTGCAGGACAGGTTGGGGTGGAGGGTAGCGCTGATGGTCAAGGAACCAATGCCTCTTTTTACTATCCCAGTGGCATCACCAGTGATGGCCAAGGGAATCTCTATGTGACTGATCAAGACAACCAAACCATTCGCAAGATCGACAGTAATAACAATGTGACGACGATTGCGGGACAGGTTGGCAATACGGGAAGTGCCAATGGGCAGGGAACCAATGCCACTTTCAGTGGCCCCAACGGGATCACGGCAGATGGCCAGGGGAATCTCTATGTGGTTGATCAAGACAACAGCACCATTCGCAAGATCGACAGTAATAACAATGTGACGACGATTGCGGGACGGGCAGGCTATCAGTTTCAGGGTAGCGCTGATGGTCAAGGAACCAATGCCTCTTTCAGTGTCCCCGCCGGGATCACGGCAGATGGGCAAGGGAATCTCTATGTGGTTGATCAAAACAACTTCACCATTCGCAAGATCGACAGTAATAACAATGTGACGACGATTGCGGGACAGCTAGGCATTTCGGGAAGTGCCGATGGTCAAGGAACCAATGCCAGCTTTAACTATCCCAATAGCATCACCCGTGATGGGCAAGGGAATCTCTATGTGACTGATCCATCCAACCAAACCATTCGCAAGATCGACAGTAATAACAATGTGACGACGATTGCGGGACAGGTTGGCAATCAGGGAAGTGCCAACGGTCAAGGAACCAATGCCACCTTTTACTATCCCACTGGTATCACCAGTGATAGCCAGGGGAATCTTTATGTGACTGATCTCTACAACGAAACCATTCGCAAGGTAGACAGTAACTACACTGTGACGACGATTGCGGGACAGGTTGGGCTGCAGGGTAGCTCTGATGGACCTGCTGCCAATGTCGACTGGTTTATCACCCCGGCGATCACGGTTGATGGTCAGGGCAATCTTTTTGTGGCGGATAATGTCAACAACGATATTTTGAAAATAGGGACGAATGATAGTGTGACGACGATTGCGGGACAGGTTGGCAATGCGGGAAGTGCCAATGGTCAAGGAACCAATGCCAGCTTTAACACTCCCAATGGCATCACCGTTGATAGCAAAGGGAATCTCTATGTGGCGGATAGTGGCAACGACACCATTCGCAAGATAGACAGTAGTAACAATGTGACGACGATTGCGGGACACGCACGCACTCGGGGAAGTGCCGACGGCCAAGGAACCAATGCCACCTTTGCTCTGCCCGCGGGCATCACCTCAGATAGCCAAGGGAATCTCTATGTGGCGGATCAACACAACGACACCATTCGTAAGATAGACACGAATCTTAATGTGACGACACTTTCGGGACAGGCTGGCGTTTCGGGAAGTGCCGATGGCCAAGGAACCAATGCCACTTTTGACCATCCCACTGGCATCACCGTTGATAGCAAAGGAAACTTCTATCTATCCGACCAGAACACGATCCGACAGGCGGCATTTATCACCCCAGCCAGCCAAACCATCAGCTTCAAAGCCCTTCCTGCGAAAGCCTACGGAGATGCCTCCTTCCCTCTGAATGCCAGGGCCAGTTCAGGACTCTCTGTGAGCTACACCAGCTCCGATACCAATGTGGCGGTTGTTTCCAGCAATACGCTGACCATTGTGGGTGTGGGCAGTGCCACCATCACGGCGAGCCAGCTAGGAGGGACCTATTACACTGCCGCAACACCAGTGAGTCAGATACTCACGGTAGACAAGGGCACCCAGAGCATCAGCTTTGGCAAAATCCCTGCCAAAACGTACGCACCTAATAGCACCTTCTCGCTGACCGCAACGAACTCCTCTGGATTGTCGGTCAGCTACGCCAGCTCCAATACCAATGTGGCGACCGTTTATGGAAGTTTGGTGACGATCACGGGAGCTGGCAGCACCACCATCACCGCAAGTCAGACAAGTAAGGCCAACTTCAAAGCGGCTCTACCTGTCCATCAGGTGCTCACGGTGGCAAAAGCAACCCCGTCCTTCCTATTCTTAACGTCTCCCACCGAACCCTTCGTGCAGGGGAAGACATTTACTCTTGCTGCCGAATCCAGCTCCAACCTCCTTGTGACATTCACGAGCAGCAATCCCCATATTATTTCGATCTCTGGAACAACAGCGACGATCCATGCCAAAGGAACGGTCACCATCACGGCAAGTCTGGCTGGAGATGGGAACTACAAGCCAGCGGTTCAAACGGATCAGGTGACGGTGACAGCTCAAGAGAACCCTTAATTTTACCAACCCCACGTAGAGATTGGGGATGATCAGAAATTCAGAATAGACCCCTTGGTGACAAAGTGTTTTTTTCTTCCTTCTTCAATCAGGATGTGGTTCCCTCTTTGACCCTCAACCCAACGAGAAGAGGGCAAATGAAGAGTGGATTAAGCACAAATCATTTAGCACAGGCGCGGTTAGCTCAGCGGTAGAGCACTACACTGACACTGTAGGGGTCACAGGTTCGAACCCTGT
>DKEN01000111.1:0-156 GCA_002452515.1 Spartobacteria bacterium UBA6821
CTCTGCGCGATATTTTCAGCATTTCCTTAAATTATTGGAAAGAGGGGGTGCTTGACGCGACAGCCCGGAGGTTTTATGCCATGTTGTTGACCTATAGATTGCAACCGTCTCCGATCTCTCCCTTTTGAGTTATTTTTAAGGGAGGGAGGGATTCGT
>DKEN01000111.1:260-6776 GCA_002452515.1 Spartobacteria bacterium UBA6821
ACCGAGGCGATGCTCCGGCATTTCATCACCAAGGCGCACGGTCACCGTCGTTTTGTCCGTCCCCGCGTTGTCATCGCCGTCCCAAGCGGCATCACCGAAGTCGAGAAGCGCGCCGTGAAGGACTCCGCCATGCATGCCGGAGCGCGTGAGGTCTATCTGATTGAGGAGCCGATGGCCGCTGCGATTGGTGTCGGACTTCCCGTGACCGATCCCGCCGGAAACATGATCATCGACATCGGCGNNCCTACAATCTCATGATCGGCGAGCGGACGGCCGAGGAGATCAAGCTCCGTGTCGGCAGTGCCTATCCTCTGGAAAAAGAACTTACGATGGAAGTGAAGGGACGTGATCTCGTGGCCGGTCTCCCCAAGACGATTACGATTACTTCCCAGGAAATCCGCGATGCGCTCAATGAGCCTGTTTCCCGTATTGTTGAGGCTATCAGGATCACGCTCGAACGCTGTCCTCCCGAACTCTCTGCGGATCTTGTCGATCGAGGGGTGATTCTTGCCGGTGGCGGTGCCTTGTTGCGCGGCCTTGACAAGCTGATTGCCGAGGAAACCGGACTTCCTGTTCACGTCGCAGAGGATCCCCTCAGTGCCGTGGCCGAGGGAACAGGCAAGGCACTTCAGGAAATCGAATTTCTCAGAACTGTTGCCGCGACTGACCGTCCCAGGGTCTAATCCCCAGGGTCCAAGGCTGCGGCTGCCCTTATCCATCCCTTTTCGACAGAGGCGTTACTCCGATGAAGTATCTTCAGATCGCCGCCCTCGTGCTGCTGATCGCCGCCGCCATTTTTTTCAGCGCGCTCGGAGTGGGGCCGCTGGGACGATTGCAGTCCGCCTTCCTCGGTTTGCTCTCACCGCTCAGTCATTCCGGGAGCGTTGTGAAAAACAGCATCGGGAGCCTTGGGACGGATCTGATGACGCTCGATCAGTTGCAGTCGGAATACGACCGGCTTCTCGCCGAAAACAAGAAACTCCGCGCCGAGAACAACGGCCTGCGTGATCTTCAGCAGGACAACGATCACCTTCGGAGTGTGCTTGGCTATCGCGAACGCTCTTCCTTCCGCCTGATTCCTGCCGTGGTGATGAACCATAGTGCCGAAGCTTGGTGGAACACGATCAAGATCAACCGGGGTAGCAAGGATGGCATCGCCCCCGACATGCCAGTCATCACCGACCGCGGATTGGTCGGCAAGACGACGGCCGTTTCCGACGACATGGCCGAGGTGGTGCTTGTTACTGATGAGAACTGCAAGGTGGCGGCCAATGTGGAGGGAACAAAGGAACAGGGCATCAGCGCGGGAGCCCGTGCTCCAGAGGGAGAATTGCAATTGGCGTTTTTGAGTAAACTGGCTGATCTTCAGCCGGGGCAGAAAGTCTATACAGCGGGAGTGAGCGGCGGAATCTTTCCGTCCGGCATCGCCCTTGGCACGGTAAAAAGCTTTCACGCCCGCGAACTTGATGGCGAAGCCATCCTCGAGCCCGCTGCCGATCTCGGCACGCTCGATGATGTCTTTGTCGTTACCGGGGCGAAATGAGAACAACGCTTCTTTTTCTCATCCTTCTGGTTCTGCTGCCAATCTCCATCGTCGTGCAGGATCAGCTCCCGCCGATTCCACCCATGCAGGAGCGGATTTTCCTGCTGCCGATCCTTTTCTGTTTTGGAGCACTAGCGCTTCCATTGATCCCCGCGCTTTTTTTCGCACTGGCCACAGCGTTGGTTCAAGGTCTGGCCCTGCTGCAGATCCAGTCGGGACAGATCGAGCTGGGTTTGGTGGGGCCGATTGTCTTCTTCCTCGGCTGGACGGTTATTCTCCAGATGCTGAGCGAGGCCACACACGGCATGCGGTGGGAATTCCACGCGTTCGGCAGCTTTCTGGTGACCTTCACGCTACTTGCCGGAGAGTTTCTGATCCTGTGTGTGAAACGGGGAGGATTTCCCGTAGATGAGATGGTCCTGTTTCGAATGGCCGTCCCTTCGGCGGCTGCGCTGCTCATCGCCCCGTTGCTCTACCTCCTGCTGAGTTCGCTGGTTCCCTATGCTACGGAACCCGTCCCCGGACAAGGCAGACCGGGCTTTGGAAACTCCGGATTAGAGTTATAGCGCCATGAAGCCCCAGGATGTTTCCACTCGAAAGCTCGTCATCGTTGCGGTGCTGATGACCGCGGCGCTTTTGTTGCTGCTACTGCGGCTGTGGTATGTGCAGATCTATAAGAATGCCGATTACAAGTTGAGGGTGAAGGGGCGCTCCCAGCTCACTGTGCGGTTGCCTGCCGTGCGCGGGGAGATCTGTGACCGGAACGGGGTTCCGCTTGTGGAAAATCGCGCCAGTATGGAGGTCGACTTTTATCTTCCCGACATTGTCCGTGCGTGGAGGGATAATCATGACGACGATGTTCCAGTGCTCAAATACCGGGGGCTCGATCACGGGATGCTGGTCAACAAGGAAGAGCCCGACATCGTCAAGATCGTCAATGAGTCGATCGTGCCGCGCCTTGAAAAACTGGGGCTTGCCGGTGATTACAGCACACGCAAACTTCAGGTGCATTTTCGCGATAACTCCGAGGTTCCCTTTGTTTATCGCCAGGATCTTGATTTCGAGACGATGGCCCGCTTCAGCGAAAACAATCTCGACCTGCCCGGAGTGACGGTGACGCTCAAGCCAGTGCGCCATTATGTCTACGGTGCCCTGGCGCCGCATCTCTTCGGATATGTGGGGGTGCAGAACACGATCGATCCGGACGATGTGGCAGGCTATAACTTTTATCAGCCCGACGTGGAAGGGAAGGCCCAGATTGAGCAGGCTTATGATGATGAACTCAAGGGGACACCCGGCACGCGCTATCTGCAGCGCAGCGCCAGCGGAGTGATCGACGGCGGGACTTCCAAGATCGACCCCAAGCAGGGGGACAAGGTCCTCCTGACCATCGACGCCCGTATCCAGTTCATCGTGGAGAAGGCGCTGCGGGTCGTTGGTCGTGGCGCCGCCGTGGTGCTCGATCCCAACAGCGGGGAGATTCTTGCCATGGCCTCGGTTCCCTCGTTCGACCCCAACCAGTTTGTCCCGACGATTTCCAAGTCCGATTGGGAAAAGCTTTCCAAGGACGAGACTGATCCGCTGATGAACCGTGCGATCAATGCCTACGCTCCTGGTTCCACCTTCAAGCTCTGTACCGCGCTAGCGGGTCTGCGAGCGGGCATCGGGGACAAGCAGTTCAACTGCACCGGCGGCGTCCAGTACGGGAATAAATACATGAGATGCTGGGTGATGACAGCCAAGCCTCCCTTGCCGCCCCACGGGATGCAGGATCTCACCACGGGACTGAAGAATTCTTGCGATCCGTTTTTCTACCAGTACGGCAATGCCGCTGGCATCGACCAGATCGACACTGTAGGCCATCTTCTCGGTGTGGGTCAGAAGATGGATCTTCCCCTCAATAATGTCGCTTCGGGTGTGCTTCCCGGCCCAGCCTGGCTCGCCCAGAATGCTCCCCGTGAACGCTGGAGCCCCGGCTACACTGCCAATACATCCATCGGTCAGGGGTTCGTGCTGGCGACCCCGCTTCAGATGGCTATCGTCTGCGCGACCGTGGCCAATGGTGGCATGGTTTATCAGCCGCATTTGGTCAAGGAGATCGTCGCCCAGGATGGAACCGTCGTGAAGGANNGTCCGCAAGGGCATGTGGCGGGTCGTCAATGACGATACGGGAACTGCCCGCAAGGCCCGCGTGAAGGGGGTTGAGGTTGCTGGCAAGACCGGTACGGCCCAGTTTTGGCGCGGCAAGATCAAGGACAACCACACCTGGTTCATCTGCTTCGCACCTTATGACAAGCCCCGTTATGTCGTTTGCATCTTTGTGCAGGGCGGCAAATCGGGCGGTGGCGTGGCGGCACCCATCGCCCAAAAAATTCTGGAGCAGATCTTCGCAATGGAGAACGGTCAGGAGGTCAAACTTCAGGCTCTGGCCCCGGCACCCGGCAGCTTCCAGCAGATCACGGGAATCGATTTTACGAAGGATTTTCCGACAGCCTTCGGAAGCGACACGACGACGGTCCCGGACGCTCCTGCCGAGGATAACGACGACCACGCCTCCCCTGAAACAAAGCCCGGCACGGCAACAGCGACGGCCAAGCCGGACATCAGCGATGATGCCGATGCCCACCCTGAAAACAAGCCCCGCCCGCAGGGGGGACTGCAGAAATTTTTCAACTTCCTTGGCGGTGGCCGCTCCGCCGTTCCAAAACAATCCCATTAAGAGAAAAAGCTGAATGCTGAAACTTGAAACCTGAAAACTAATTTCCAAACCCATTACTTTGACATCTTCACTTTTCCCCCTCGTTTCAACATCCTCTGCTGATCGCTGAATTCTGATCTCCTTTCAAGTTTCAGGTCTCATCCTTCCTCACTCTTCCACTCCCAATTCTCCACACTCCTCTCTGACCTAATCGTCTCAAAGCCTTCAGCCTAACTCCCTACCCATCATGAGCATCATCGACACTGTCAAAAAATTTCTAGGCATCAAGAAATCCGGCCCACGCATTGAACTCGTGGTCAGTTGTGAGAAACTGGAAAAGCGGGTCGCCGTCCTGGAGGATGGCAAGCTGGAGGAATACTCCATCGAGCGTGACAGCGAGCGCAACATCGTCGGCGGCATCTTCAAGGGAAAAGTCCGGAATATCGAACATGGCTTGAAGGCGATGTTCGTCGATATCGGTTTTGAGAAAAACGCATTCCTCCACTTCTGGGATGCCATTCCAGCGGCGCTCGATAGCGGCATTGAGGCGGTCCAGCGTTCCGGTGGCAGCGCTCCATCCAAGAAGAAGATCACCGCGAAGGACATCCCGACCATCTATCCGGTGGGAAGCGAGGTCATGGTGCAGGTCACCAAGGGGCCGATCGGCACCAAGGGGCCCCGCATCACGACAAACATTTCTATGGCAGGACGCTACATGGTGCTCATGCCCTTCAACGACCAGTGTGGTATCTCCCGAAAAATCGAAGACCCCAAGGAACGCGCCCGCCTCCGTAAGATTCTCACTGAACTGACGCTCCCTGATGGCATGGGCATCATCATCCGCACGGCAGGTGAGGGGCAGAAAGCCCGTTTCTTTGTCCGGGATCTCGGGTTCCTCCTTGATCAGTGGCGTGAGGTGGAGAAGGGAATGGCCGAGAAGCCGGCCGCCAGCACCCTCATTCTGGAGCCCGACATCGTGGATCGCACCGTGCGCGACCTTCTCACCGAGAATGTCGATGCCGTGCATGTGGATGATCTCAAGGCTGCCGAGCGGATGCAGGAGCTGGTCGGCCAGATCTCCAAGCGGGCCAAGAAGTCGATTCACTTCTACAGTGGCCAGAAACCGATCTTTGATAATTTTGCCGTTCAAACCCAGATCGACAATGCCTTCCTGCGGCAGGTCTGGCTCCCGTGCGGTGGCTACCTTGTGATCGATGAGACCGAGGCCATGATCGCCGTCGATGTGAACACCGGTCGAAATAAGGGGAGCAAGGACATGGACAAGACCCTCTTCCAGACCAACATGGAGGCTGCTGACGAAGTGGCCCGCCAGCTCCGCCTGCGCAATATCGGCGGCCTGATCGTGGTCGATTTCATCGACATGAAGAACCGCAAGGATCAGCAGGCCGTCTATCAGCGGATGCGCGACCGCCTGCGCCGCGACAAGGCCCGCACCCATGTCCTCCCGATTTCGGCCCTGGGTCTCATGGAAATGACCCGCCAGCGCGCCCAGGAGAGTCTCTCCAGCTCCCTCTACACGAACTGTTCCTATTGCCACGGCAAGGGTGTGGTGAAGAGCTCAATGACCATGAGCGTCGAACTCCAGCGTGCCCTGCACACTCTGATGAAGCGTCATCAGGAGGATGTCCATGAGTTCAAGGTCACCGTTCATCCCGAGCTGCTCAACCGTCTCCGTACCGAGGATGAGGATCTGCTCATCGATATCGAGCGGAAATACTCCGCCCGTCTCACCTTCAAGTCCGATCCAACGCTCCACGTGGAGAAGTTCCACATCGCCAATGCGATGACGAATGAAGAACTGACGGTTTAAGGCTGCAAGGCTTTTAGGCTGAAGACTGTTAGACTATTAGGGAAAGGCTGGCCGTAGGATCACTACGGATGACGCTTGTCTGCCTTGTTCTCCATCCAAAATCCCCAGCCTTCTCTCTACTTAGCGATAGTTTCCACGGGCAGGCCTGAGATGGTNNGAGGTGCTTGGTACAGCAGTTTCATCAAAAGGCTTCATGTCATGGAGTTCCAGAATCCGGCCTGAAGAGCTGATGTAGGCGATCGAGAGGGGGATCGGGGTGTCTTTCATCCAGAACGTGACAGGCCGGGGTTGCGGGAAGACAAAAACCATCCCCTCGCTGTCGCCAAGATTGGTGCGGCTCATGAGGCCCAGTTCGCGGCTGGCATCATCGGCGGCGATCTGTGTGGTGAGGGAGTTGGTGCCGAGAGAGAGGATCGCCGTTGGAAGATTGTGCTGGGGCTTCGG
>DKEN01000042.1:0-3636 GCA_002452515.1 Spartobacteria bacterium UBA6821
ACCCTTGTCCCGACGGGCGACGGCGGCATTGCCCGATTCCAAATCACGCGGTCCGATCTCGATGCGAAGCGGCACCCCTTTCTTGATCCATTCCCAGCTCTTCACGCCACCACCGACATCGCGTGAATCAATCTCCACGCGCACGGGTTCTCCGGCATAGCTTGCTCCACGCAGCGCGGCAGCGATCTCTTCGGCTTTCGCGAGGACCGCATCACGGGTCTCGGGCTTCGGCGTGATCGGAATGATCATCACCTGGGTTGCAGCGATGCGTGGCGGCATGACTGCGCCATCATCATCGCCATGAGCCATGAGCAGCGTCCCGATCAACCGGGTACTCACACCCCAGCTCGTCGTCCAGGCAAACTCCTCGGTATTGTTCCGTGAGAGAAATTTGATCCCGGAGGCCTTCGCGAAATTCTGCCCAAGGAAGTGGGAGGTTCCGGCCTGAATCGCCTTGCNNACGGGGATCGCCAGCCAGTCGCGGGCAAAGGTCTCATAGACCCCGAGCATCTTCTCCGTCTCTTCAATTGCTTCCTTTTCCGTCTCATGGGCTGTGTGCCCCTCCTGCCAGAGAAACTCCGCCGTGCGCAGAAAAAGACGGGGACGCAGCTCCCAGCGGACAACATTTGCCCACTGATTCAGCAGGATCGGAAGATCGCGGTACGACTTCACCCACTTCGCATAGGTTGCGCCGATGATCGTCTCGGAAGTAGGACGCACGACAAGCGGCTCGGTCAACTCCCCTGCGGGGACGAGCTTCCCATCCTTGAGTTCGAGCCGGTGATGCGTGACCACTGCACACTCCTTGGCAAATCCCTCCACATGCTCGGCCTCCTTCTGAAGATGACTCAGTGGAATGAAAAGCGGGAAATAGGCGTTCTTGTGACCGGTCGCCTTGAACATCCCGTCGAGCGCCCCCTGCATCCGCTCCCAGAGGGCATAGCCCCAAGGCCGGATCACCATGCAGCCGCGCACCTCGGAGTTCTCGGCCATCTCGGCACTGCGAACCACCTGCTGATACCATTCCGGAAAATCCTCCTCGCGACGCGGGGAAATAGCGCTTTCATTGCCTTTGCTCATAAGCGGATCAGGCTATCTGGAAGGAAGCAGAACGGGCAAGTACGGATCAGTCGGGGAATTGAGCAATACCGCCGAAGGGATGAAACTTGAACCAAGCCGGTGGGATCCGGCGCGGTAGACTACAATGAAATCGTAGCCCGGAGGGTGGCACTGCTTTGCGGGAGCAAAGTGCCGTCAAAGCTGAAGGAGGTCGAAAGACGAAGGTCGAAGGTCGAAGGACTATAGACGAAGGCAGGAAAGCGGAGATCGAAGAACAGTGGTCAAAAGGTCGGCAGCTGAACGAAGTCGGGCGTAGAGATCAGTTAAATTTCATCAACTTTTAACTCCGCGATTTTTAGCAGGGATTTTAACAGGCCAATCTTCAAAGGTTCATTCCCGTGAATCGGTATCACAATCCTCTCCGGGCGGCCCTCCTTCACAAAAATATGATGACTCCCTTTGACCCGAGAAAGCATCCATCCTTTCCGCTGAATCGCCTTGGCAAATTCTTTGCCTGAAATCTGTTTCAAACTGCGAGTTCTAGAATTTGATCCACCGTTTCTTCAGGAGCACCGGCCTCAAGCCAGAGTTCAATGGCTTCCTGCAGATTGGAACGCAGCTCTTCCATCGATTCGGCCTGAGTCACGCAACCCGGCAGTGAGGGCACCTCGGCCCAAAAGCCGCCCTCTTCACAAGGATGAATCACTGCTTTTAGGATCATGATAGGACGATAGTCACTTCTTAAAAGATTGCAATGAGCTATGGTTCTCAGAGCGTCATCATCATGGAGAAACCTAGAAATCCCCTCCGAGCGTCTCTCGCA
This sequence comes from Spartobacteria bacterium UBA6821, assembly GCA_002452515.1. Classification (GTDB taxonomy): domain Bacteria; phylum Verrucomicrobiota; class Verrucomicrobiia; order Chthoniobacterales; family UBA6821; genus UBA6821. The sequence goes on from DKEN01000042.1 coordinate 1,883, forward strand.
CTGAGCATTGCGCTTATCCTTTCAGCTCAGGGCAGTCTCCGCGCGGAAAAGCCCAGCCCCTTCTTTCAGGAAGTGCAACGGGAATTCCAGACCATGAGAAGCACAGGCTACCAACACCGTACTCAGGTCGATCGGATCACGGGTAGCTATCGCTACGATTGTGTGGGGTTCGTTTCTTACGCACTCAAAATAGCCGCACCACGGAGTTGGGAATCCGTTGTCCGGGCAACCGGCATTTCCAGAAATCGATTTCCGAGTCCCCGACGCTATCGAATATTCTTTGAGAGCCTTGTCACCTCCCCTCGCCCTGGATGGCAAGCCGTCACTAAGACCTCTGAGCTTCGTCCGGGAGACATCGTTGTCTGGGAACATCATTCCGCCAGATCCTCAGGGCATGCTGCGGTGATCGCCAGCAACCCTGTCGCCCTCTCCTCGGAACATCAGAAAAAGCAGGGAGAATGGCTCGTTGAAGTCTATGACTCCACCTCCTCCCCTCATGGCGACGATTCCCGTCCCACTGATCCACGCGCCGGAATCCTCGCCGCATCCGGGCGGCGCAGTGGTCAGGGAAGCGGCATCATGGTCTTCACTTCCGCCCCCACCACAGGAAACCTAAACGGCCTTAGATGGAATCCCAAAGCATCTCGACAAGAGTCTCCAATCGCCGCTGCACGCCCTACATCTTGAGAAGCCAAAGCAGGAAAGACGGAGATGCAGGGGATGTGCGAAGTAGAAAGGTAAAATGTAAAAAGCGGGAACCAAGCCGGTGGGATCCGGCGCGGTAGACTACGATGAAATCGTAGCCCAAGGGCGGCACGGTTTTTCGGGAGAAAAGTATTGTCAAAGCTGAAGTAGGTTGCAAGTCGAAGGGCGAATGGACGCCGCGATGAGCCGCAGAAGATCAATCCAGGAATATCCGTTTGCCAAATCCTTGCGGACTCCACATTCCAGTGATAATGATCCTGAATGATCGCGGCTGTGGACATCGAACAGATGAGTATCACCGAACGACTTCAGTCGATTGAGATGCTTTGGAACTCACTTTCCCATGATGAATCTTCGGTCGAGTCGCCTACATGGCACCACAAAGTACTGGATTCCCGCCGCTCCATCATCGCCGAGGAGAAGGCGACATTCCTGACACTGGACGAACTACGCAATCGATTGGCCCGTCCGTGAGAAGGGTCATCATTCTTGATGAAGCGGCCCGTGATCTCGAGCGGGCAAGGGATTTCTACGACAGCATTGATCGAGATCTTGGCAATTACTTCAGTGATTCGATCCTCTCAGATTTAGAAAATCTTGCACTCTTTCATGGGATCCACCCAAGACACTTCGGATTTCATCGGATGCTTGGCCGTACCTTCCCCTTTGGAATCTACTATGAGGACACCGCTCGGGAGACCTATGTCGTGGCCATCCTCGACCTGAGACAGGAACCTCTCTGGATAAGAGAGGAACTCTCCGTCCGCTAAATCTTCAGTCCAATTTTTTAGCCTTCCCCTCCCCTTCTTCACATTCCATAGTGCCGATGAAGTAGCTTCAGGTTCAGGCACTTGAACCCCGCTATGGGCGGCAGCGTGTTAGGGGCAGCTACCTTTGATCTCACTTTGCCCCACCTTTGTGGTAAAATTCAGTATTCACCACTAAGTACTGAAAAGTTAACAACCAAGAAGCTGAAAAATGGAGAGTTGAAGGTAAAAGACCTCGTTTTACTTTTCCACCTCCTCAGCTTTCAAGTTTGACGGCACTTG
>DKEN01000042.1:3670-3898 GCA_002452515.1 Spartobacteria bacterium UBA6821
CCTGCACCGTGCGGATGTCATACCCAGCCTCCAGCAAATGCGTGGCGAAAGAGTGGCGGAGCGTGTGACAGGTGGCCGGTTTTGAAATCCCACTCACCCTTACTCCGGCCTTCATCGCGCGTTGCAACGCCGTTTCCAGCACATGATGCCGTCTCAATTTCCCGGATCGCGGATCTATCGACTTGGAACGTGATGGAAAAACCCATTGCCATCCCCACTCCCTGGATG
>DKEN01000142.1 GCA_002452515.1 Spartobacteria bacterium UBA6821
TCGGTATTGGGAGCGATGGGGGTCACAATGAGATTGGTTCCCTGAAGCGCGGCGGAGAAAGCGTTGGAATCGGAAGAGGTGACGGCGGGAGGAACGACCACATTGTAGATGGTGACGAGATCGGAGAGGNNCTGCATGGGAACAGATGAGAGGTCGGACCCGAAACCAAAAGCGGTTTGAAAATCGTCCGTTGGGAGGGCGGCGATAGCAGCAACGACAGACATACCATTGCCAATGACCTGTCCGAAAACGGTTGTGGGAGCGTTGCCGTTGGTATTGGTGGCGTCGAGATAGGAGCTGTTGTTGCTCAGATTGATAAACCATTGGCTGGTGGCGCTGTTGGCATTCGTCTTTGTTGATAAGGCCATGGCCACGGTGCCTTGGATATTGGAGAGGTTGGCGCTGGCGAACTCGCTGGGGATGGCTCCATAGCTGGTGACGGGGGCAAGAGAACTGTTGTTGTAATATCCTCCGCTCTGAACGATGGAGGCCGAACCGGCGTTCGTAAGTGAGAGATTAAAGATTGTATCAGCATAGTTGCCATTGGTCACATAGTTGAGAAAGTTGGACACGGTGGCAGGCGCTTTGGAGGGAAAGAGCTGGATGAAGAAGTTACCCATGGAACTGTTCACCAGCACGGCGTTGGTGGGAACCATGGGAAAAGAAACATACTTAGCCAGGTTGACGGTCAATCCCCCGGAGTTTGCCGGGATGATGGCATCAGGCGGGGTGTCCTTGCTGGGAATGCCAATCTGGTGAGAGGCGCTGGTCTGGTTTGTCGTAAAAACCGTGAGGAAGCCCGTTTCGGGAGGAGCCGCATCGTACAAGGCATCACCCGGCTGGGTGGCGACAAGGGTGACATTACCCGCACCGGTCAGGATGAAGGCGGTATTGGTCACGCTGTTCGTGACATTATTTGTGACGGTATTTGTCACGCCAAGGTTGACAACGCTGTTGGTGGTGCTGGTGACGACCTGATTGGTGATGAAGAACTCTTTGGCCGGGCCGGATGCGACCTTGATCGTGACCGGGAGGCCGGAGGAGGCCGTGGGGAGATTGGTCAGGATGTAATTAGCGGCATTCGTCGCGCTGTAAGTGACATAATTCGGGGGGAAATTGATGGTCTGGACAAGCTTGTGGTCGGAAACCTGAAACGAATTGGTGACCACATTGCCGTTGGTATCCGAGGCATAAACCGAGATGGTGGCGAAACTAGTGGGTGGGGCGGAGGTCGGGGGGGTATATTTGACAACCAGATTACTTCCCTGAATCTGAGCCGAGTACACACTTGGATCGGAACTGGTTACGAAGTAGGGGAAGGGGATGGTCGTCACATTGGTGATGGTGACGAGATCGGAGAGGTAGACGGTGCCTCCGCTTGTCCACCCGTCCTGCATGGGAACAGATGAGAGGTCGGACCCGAAACCAAAAGCGGTTTGAAAATCGTCCGTTGGGAGGGCGGCGATCGCATCGACGACCGTCATACCAGTGCCAATGACACGGCCGAAAACGGTTGTGGGAGCATTGCCACTGGTGTTGTCGGCGTCGAGATAGGAGCTGTTGTTGCTCAGATTGACGAACCACTGGCTGGTTGCGCTGTTGGAATTTGTGTTTGTCGATAAGGCCATGGCCACGGTGCCTTGGATATTGGAGAGGTTGGCGCTGGCGAACTCGCTGGGGATGGATCCGTAGTTGGTGACGGTGGCAAGAGAACTGTTGTTGGAATATCCTCCGCTCTGAACGATGGCGGCCGAACCGGCATTCGTATCTGCGAGGTTGAAGATCGTGTTGGCATAGGCCCCGTTGGTCACATACCGAAGGAAGTTAGCCACGGTATTCGGGGCGCTGCTGGGGAAGAGCTGGATGAGAAAGTTTCCCAGGGAACTATTCACCAGCACGACATTGGTCAATGCGCTTGGAGAAAAGATATACTGGGAGAAATTTACCACCAATTCCCTGTTTTTCGACGACATCAGGACATTTGGCAGCTGTTGCAGCACCGTGGGAGTTGTGAGATTAGCTGTATTAACGCTTAGACCGCCTGAGTTAATAGGTGTATTTCCTATATATGAGTTATTTATGATTCCTATCGAACCCGACGATGCTTGCAGGCTCGGCAGCGTCACCCCCAGAGACAGCAGCGCACTGAAGAAAAATGCACCGAAGAGATGATAGATGCGGATCTTCTGGAGAGCGGGCCGGGAAAAAAAATGCATATGTTAAAAAATAGTGGGATATTTACTATGTCGGGGGGAAAAGGAGTTTTCCTAGCTGGTAGAGGAAATGGTATTCTGACCAGCTCTCCTTGGGTAAATTCTGGTTAGAGTGCTGGCGAAACGGTGAAAATTGCCGATGTGGCGTTGGTGCCGTAGTTGCCATTTGCCGCCTGTGTTGCCGTGATGGTGGTTGATCCAGCTGCTTTAATGGTAACGGTATTACCCGAGACAGAGGCCACATTCGTAGCGCTGCTGGTGTAGGTAAATGCACCGGAGGAGGGCGAGGCGGGGTGGATGAGATTGAATCGGGCGGCTCCGAGGCTCTTTGAGGGGATGCTCCAGGTGCCGAGGATCGGGATTGCCGGAGTGACCGTGACGCTGTTTGAGGCGGTCGATGCGGTGTAATTGCCATGGGCTGCCACCGTGGCCGTGAGGGTTGCTGTTCCAGCCCCCTTGATGGTAGCCCTACTACCGGAGACCGAGATCACGCCGGTCTTGCTGCTGTGGTAGGTGATCGCTCCTCCAGAAGTCGATGTGGTGGTCAGGGGGATGATCTCGTTCAAAATATAGCTTGTCGGCGAGGTCGGTGGGGTAAAGCTGACTGTCGGGACGGCTGGCAGGACCTTCAGGCTTGTGTTGATGGAGGCTGATGCATACCGGCCCGCAGCGGCCTGGGTGGCCGTAATAATTGCTGTTCCCTTTCCTGCAATGGTGACGGTATTGCCCGAGACGGAGGCCACATTTGTATCGCTCGAGGTGTAGGTGAAGGCACCCGAGGAGGTGGAGGCGGGAGCGTTCAGGGTGAGAGTCGCGGAACCGTAGGTCTGCGAGGGTATGCTGAAGGTGCCAAACTTTGGTTTCTCTCCGGCGACTGTCAGTATTTTGGTTATATAGGTTGTGCCGTAATTGCCCGCTGCAGCTTGGGTGACTGTGATGGTGGTGGTTCCTATTCCGGTGAGAGTGACGATATTATTTGAGACGACGGCTACATTCGTATTGCTACTGGTGTAAGTGAAAGCCCCTGTGGATCGTGAACTGGGCGGCTCCAGAGCAAAGGTGCCGGTACTGGTGCCGATGTTTGTGACGCTCTTTTCTGGAACGCTGAAGCTGCCACTGATGGGATTCGGGGTCACCCTGAAACTGATTGTTACGGGGTGCGCAGGAGTGTAGTTCAGATTGATATTAGCATTGGTCTCCGTGTTGGCAGTCAGGGTCACCGTGCCGGTTCCGCTGAAGAAAGGAATCCCGTTGCTGTTCACCCTCAAAGGTCCCGTATAGGAGGTGATGTCCACGGACACTCCCGAAGAGGAGGTCGGCCAGTAGTTGCCGATGAGAAACTGATTGGTCGTATAGGTCTGCTCAGGGATGGCCGGAAAGGTGATGGTCTGGGAGCCTGCGATGCTTGGGTAAACCTGGAACGAGGAGTTTGTGATGAGGTCATTTGTATCAACGGCAAAGACGGTGATCTTGGCAAGGTTGCCGATGGTTGAGGGATTTGTCGGGTAGGCGACGAAGGAGACGGTAAGATTGGTGCCGTTCACCGCTACGGCAAAAGCATTGCTGTCGGAACTGACGGCAAAATAAGGGAAAGTTCCCTGAAGGGGAAAAATATTGGTGATGGTCACGAGATTATCGAGGTTGACGGTTCCGTTGGTCCATCCCTGCAAAGGAACAGCGCTGAAAGCGCTGCCGTAGTAGCCGCTGAAGTCGTTTGTCGGTAGTGCGGCGATGGCTTGGGCGACCGATATGCCGTTGCCGATGACCTGGCCAAAGACGGTGAAGGGGCCTCCATCCGAAGCATTGTCTAACGCGGAGCTATTATCGGCCAGGTTGATGAACCATTGGTCAGTCGCACTGTTCGGCCCGCTGCTCAAAGCCATGGCCACGGTGCCAGTGAGATTGGAAAGACCCGGTTCACCGGTCACGGGAGGGAAAGTGGGGATGGCAGAGAGAGAGGTATTATTTGAATATCCCCCCGTCTGGATGACAAATCCCGGCACGGAACGGTGAATAATCATGTTCTCATAGTCTCCGTTGGTCACATAATCGAGGAAGTTGGCCACGGTGGCGGGAGCGTTGGTTGGGAAGAGCTGGATGAGAAAGTCTCCCATGGAGCTGTTGACCACAACTGTGTTGCTGAGCGTCGTGGGAGTGTTGAAATAGTCTGGGAGATTAGTGATGCTGAAATATTGGGTGAGATCAAGGGAGAGAGCGTTGGAGACCGTGGTGGAAATCGGGGTATTCGTGAACGATTGCAACACTGTCGGACCATTGGTTTGCGCTTCCGCCTTGGTTGAAAGAATTACTCCCAGTAGGAGAATGACAGAGAAAAGAAAGCCTTCAAAACTGTACCGCAGGTGGCTGGCGAGCAAAGAGGGCCGAGGGGATAGATACATCATGCTGAAGAAACAATCGAAATGCCTCCCTGTCAAGTGAGGGAAAGCAAAAGAGGTTAGAGGACAGATTTTGGCGCTGAACTTTGGTCTCTGTTCGCTGATCCTCGTTTCCGTACCCAGGCGATGGCTTCCTCTTGGGAAGCAAGTGTGCCTTCCAGTTGCCGATTCTGGACGGCTTCCAGAATTTCAGCAAAGTGCGGTCCCGGTTTCCAGCCAAGTGCAATCAGGTCATGGCCGGTGAGAAGTGGAGGCGGAATTAGAGGTTCAGTGCGGAATTCCTCTCGTTTCGCGATCAACAGGGTGTGATTGTCGAGCATGCCGTGGCTTCCCAGGCAGTCCACCCGATGAAGTTCGAGTTCCTCTTCAAAGGTGGGCCGAGCCATCATGCGCTTCAAGGTGGAGACTTTCATCTGCGGCACATCCTTGAAACTCATGTGAAGGCGGACAGCTGGCAGGACGGTATCGATCACCTCGTTTGGGAAGCGAAGGCGCTGAAGAAGCCTCAGCCCCATCTCGGTGCTGACTCCCTCGTGCCCGTTGAAACGGATCCTGCCGGTTTCATCGATGGCTCGGGTCGAAGGTTTTCCAAGATCATGAAGTAACACGGCCAGAACAAGGGTGAGGGATGCCTCCGGAGCAAGGAGGGAGAGCATCAGGCGCGTGTGGACGAAGACATCCCCCTCGGGATGAAACTCTGGCGGCTGGTCGCATCCTTTCAGGGCCTCGACTTCGGGGAGAATCTCCCGCAGCAGTCCACTCTCATCCAGAAGATCGAATCCCCGAAGTCGATGCGGTGAAAGGAGGATCTTACTCAGTTCCTCCCGAATTCGTTCCGCGCTCACCGCATGAATCTCGGGAGCCCATTTTTTCACCGCGCTCCAGGTCTCGGGATCAATGCCGAACCCAAGAGTCGTGGCGAAACGGATGGTGCGCAGCAGGCGCAGTTTGTCCTCGGCAAAACGTTCGGAGGGATCTCCGATCGCGCGCAAAAGTTTTTTCTCCAGATCCATCCGACCACCCACAAAATCCAGAATCTTATCCGCGATCGGATCATAGAAGAGTCCGTTCACGGTGAAATCGCGGCGCCGTGCGTCTCCTTCTGCATTGGTAAAATGAATACTCTCGGGATGGCGGCCGTCGTGATAGGTGCCGTCACCACGGAAGGTGGCGACCTGGATCTCTTCGCCATCCTGTAGGACAAGGATCACGCCGAACTGGGCTCCGACGGGCACGGTTCTGGGAAAAATGGCCTCAACCTGCTCCGGGCGCGCACTGGTCGCCACATCATAGTCATGAGGTGTCACCCCAAGCAGTCGGTCACGCACGCATCCTCCGGCATAGAGAGCCTCAAATCCATGGGTGCACAAACGTTCCACCACATCTCTAGCGGAATGTTCGGCGGATTTACTCATGGTCGTATCGTGCCTGTTGTTTGTTTTATGCTGCAAGAAGGAAGGGAATGACTCGCGCGGAGACGCAGGGATCGCAGAGGAGTAAAATGTCCGGGAACGACTTCTTCATTGTCCTCTTTCTCTGCGCCTTAGCGTCTCCGCGCGAGATCTTCAGTGGCTCTTTGCAGAGAGTTTCCTCCGCAGGGCATCACCAAGATTATACAGCGCAAGCAGCGTGGTTAGCAGGGCGAGCGATGGAAAGAGGAGCAACCACCAGGCACCGCGGAGCGGGTTGATCGAGGCGGCTCCTTCCGCGAGCAGGGAGCCCCAGCTTGACTGAGGGGCCTGAACACCGAGTCCGAGAAAACTCAGGAAGGCTTCGTCGATGATGACGGAGGGGATTGCAAGAGTGAGATAAACGAGGACGATACCAGCAAGATTGGGAAGGAGATGCCTCCAAAGGATCGCCCAATACCCCTGTCCCAGGACACGGGCTGCGGCCACGTAGGAACGCTCCCGAAGAGCTAGTGTCTGTCCACGCACGATGCGTGCCATGGTGAGCCATTCGATCACCCCGAGGCTCAGGATGAGAATGACTAGACGGGAGGAACCCACGAGCCAGTTCCAACCATGCGCACTGGCAGCAAGCTGGAGTCGCTCATTGAAAGAATTAATAAAGATCAGGATGAAGATCAGCCGTGGAACTGAATAGAGGATATCGACAAAACGCATCATGCCGTTGTCAATACTGCTGCGGGCTGAACCCGCAATGAGACCGTAAGTTGTCCCGATCAGCAGACTGATTCCAGCACCACAGAGTCCTACGAGCAGGGAAATGCGACCTCCCTCCAGAATACGGATCAGGAGATCCCGACCATCGAGATCCGTACCGCAAGGATGGCTCCAACTCGGAGGTGCATAGGTCAACTCACCCGGCAGGTCATAGGAGTGGCGAAAGAAAAGTGGACCGAAAATGACGGCTGCTACTATGAGCAGTAAGATCAGGAAGGGCAGACGGCCATTTCTGGGAAGATCGATACCGGTCATTGCCGTATTCTCCTGTCGAGAAAACTGTAGGAGAGATCGACAAGAAGATTAAAAATCATCAACAGCAGGCAATAGACAATCACCACACCGCCCAGTAGAAATCCGTCGCGATTCAGAATGGAGTTAACAAAGAATCCACCTGCTCCGGGAATATGAAAAATGGTTTCCACGACTATGGATCCTGTCAGGAGATTCGCTGCCAGGGGACCAAGGTAGGAGACGACGGGAAGAATCGCGACCCGTAGGGCGTGGCCGTAGATGATCCTGGTTTCCCTCAGTCCTTTGGCTCGGGCCGTTCTGATAAAATCCTCGGAGAGGGTTTCTCGAAGACTGTCATGGAGAAGACGTGCGATGACGGCGGCGAAGGGAAGGGCAAGCGTGATGGAGGGCAGAAGGAGTTGCTCGGGGGTTCCCCATCCACCGACTGGAAGCCAGGCGAGTTTGATGGAGAAGATCAGAATGAGCAGAGGTCCCAGGACAAAGGAAGGGAGTGAGATCGCAAGCAGGGTGAGCATCAGGGAAAACCCCTCAGCCATGGTGCCGGGTCTGGCTGCAGCAAAGGAGCCAATCCAGAGTCCGATCATCAAAGCGAGCAGAAAGGCGCTTGCCCCCAGGGTAAGGGTGACGGGGAGCGTCTGGGCCAGGATCTCGTTGACGGAGCGGTTACGGTACTTGGTGGAGAGTCGGAGATCGCCGTGCAGCAGATCGCTCAAATAACCCGTGTATTGGGTGACGAGAGGTCCATCGAGTTTGTATTTTGCAAGGAGTTGCTTCTCGATGGCGGGGGGGATTTTCCTTTCTGAGTCAAAAGGTCCGCCCGGAGAGAGACGGATCAGGAAGAATGTGATGCTGACCACGCAGAACAGCACGATCGGCATCGAAGCAAGGCGACGGAACATGGTGCCGAAAGGATGAAGGATGAACGATGAATTATGAAGGCTGAAAAAAGCAATGCGCCACCCCCTTGCGGAAAGTGGCGCATTGAATAGTTAAAAGTAACTGATTCGTTTCTTATTCCTCGGTCACTGCGGCGGCGACGATCTTTGCAAAACCGCGCGGATCAAGGCTTGCACCTCCGACGAGTGCACCATCGATATCCGGTTGGGACATGAGTTCCGCAGCCGTATCCGCCGTGACGCTGCCTCCATAGAGGATGCGGGTCTTGCCTGCCAATTCTGCTCCAGCAAGTTTGGTGAGGAATTCGCGGATAAACAGATGGGCCTCCTGTGCCTGGGCTGGGGTGGCTGTCAGTCCCGTCCCGATTGCCCAGACCGGCTCATACGCGACGATCACTTCTGCCAGATCTTCCTTGGAAAGTCCGGCGAGTGCTCCCTGAAGCTGTGTTTCCAGAACCACCTTTTCCTGACCTGCCTGACGCTCTTCCAGCGTCTCACCGATACAGAGGATCGGACGCAACTCGGAGGCCAAGGCTGCCACCAGTTTGCGGCGCACGATCTCGTCGGTTTCCCCGAAGAGACGGCGGCGTTCGCTATGTCCCACGAGGACATAACGCACGAAAAGATCGCGGAGCATGGCCGCAGAGATTTCTCCGGTGAAGGCACCTTTTGCTTCGGGCGAAAGATTCTGTGCGCCGAGTCGGATCTTCTGTGTTCCCCCAAGGATTTCCGAGGCCTTGGTAAGAGCGGTGAATGGTGGGATCAGGGCGATGTCGACACCATCAATCTCATCGATCTCTCTGCGAAAGGTTTCGAGATAGGGGGTGACCTCCGAGGAGGTCATGTTCATTTTCCAGTTACCGGCGACGAGTTTTTTGCGAGGTAGGGCCATAAAAGTGAAAATAGGTTAGATTTTTTCGTCAAGTGCTGCAACTCCGGGAAGGATTTTTCCTTCGAGTAGTTCGAGGGAGGCGCCGCCGCCTGTGGAGGCATGGGTGACCTTGTCGATCACGCCGAATTTTTTGGCCGCAGTTGCTGTGTCTCCGCCACCGACAACGGTCGTGGCTCCGGCTGCGGTGGCTGCGGCTACGGCGAGGGCCATCGCCTTGGTTCCTTCGGCGAATTTTTCAAATTCAAAAACCCCGGCGGGACCGTTCCAGATAATGGTCTTGGAGTTGGCAATGACTTTGGCAAAAAGCTCGCGACTCTTGGGGCCGACATCAAGCCCCTGCCATCCTGCAGGAATGCCGCTTTCGACCGTTGCGGTGCCGGTAGTCGCATCGGGTGAAAATTGGTCGGCTGTGATGAAATCGACGGGAAGGTGAATGTTTACTCCCTTGGCTTTCGCCTTTTCCATGAGTTCAGGAATGATCTCCGCGCCGGCCGGATCAAAGAGGCTGTCACCGATTTCCATGCCGCTAAGCACCTTATGGAAGGTGTA
>DKEN01000053.1 GCA_002452515.1 Spartobacteria bacterium UBA6821
ACTTCCTCGATCTGATGGTGCGTCAGATTCTGGATCTGCGCAAACGGAGTGGAACGACCGTCCGGCTTCTGCTGATGAACAGCTTCAGCACGAGCAGCGAGACCCTCGGCCATTTGGAAAAATATAGTTCGGAGGGTCTGGCCGACCCTTCGGAGGTCGAGCTGATGCAGAACCAGATCCCAAAGATTGATGCCCAGACATTGCAGCCGGTGACATGGGCCGCCGATCCCTCGCTTGAATGGTGCCCACCCGGTCACGGAGACCTCTATCCAGCGTTAATCGGAAGCGGTTGGCTGGATCGTCTTCTGGCGGAAGGTGTGAAGTATGCCTTTGTCTCCAATTCAGACAATCTGGGGGCGATTTTGGACCCAGCGATCCTGCGGTATTTTGCGGACTCCGGCGCGCCGTTTTTGATGGAGGTCACGCGCCGGACGGCGGCAGATCGCAAGGGAGGCCATTTGGCGGTTCGCAAGACCGACGGCAGGTTGCTTCTACGAGAAGTTGCGCAATGCCCCGATGAGGATATGGAAACCTTCCAGGACATCTCACGACACCGCTATTTCAATACCAACAGTCTCTGGATGCGGCTCGATCTTGTAAAAAAGCAACTCGAGGCGGATAACGGCGTCCTTCCACTGCCGATGATCCGGAATAACAAAACGGTGGATCCGCGCGACAAGGCCTCAACCCCCGTGGTGCAGTTGGAGACCGCGATGGGCGCAGCCATCCAGTGCTTTGAGGGGGCGACAGCGATCGAGGTGCCCCGAAGCCGGTTTGCTCCAGTGAAGACAACCTCCGATCTACTGGCGTTGCGTTCCGATGCGTATGAGGTGCTCGAAGATGGTCAGGTGCGCCTAGCGGCTTCCCGGGAGGGGGTGCCACCGGTGATCACGCTCTCCGATGAGTACAAACTGGTGGATAGCCTGGAGGCTTTGGGAGTTCCGAGCCTGATTGGGTGCAAATCCCTAACGATCAAAGGGGTCAAAGGCCCCGTTCACTTCGAACCGGGTGTGGTTCTGAGGGGCGATGTCACCGTTGAAAATCTCGAAAAGAGGATCCAGACCGTGAAGGCGGGAGTTTACGAGAACGCTAGCGTCCGATTCTGACGAAAAAAGACCGCTCCTTCTTGGTAGGCTGGTTCTCTACCGCAGGAATTAGACAACTGGAGACTGCGAGGAAGGTGTTTCTTGCAGGGTTGAGACCATCCTTCGTCGCAGTTGGCCGCAGGCGGCATCGATATCGTGCCCCTTCTCGCGACGGATCGTGGCAGCAATACCGCGACTGAGAAGAATGGAGAGAAACTCTTCCTGAACTTCCTCAGAGGGACGATTCCAGGGCAATCCCTCAACGGCATTGTAGGGAATGAGATTAATCTTCGCCCGGAGCCCTCTCGCCCGGTCTGCCAGCAACCGCGCCTCCTCGGGGGCGTCATTCACCCCCTCGATGAGGATGTACTCAAAGGTGATCATCTGTTTCTTGCGCTCGCTGTAATAGGAACAAGCCTCCATCAACTCAGCGACGGGATATTTCTGATTCACCGGCATGATCTCGCTGCGCACAGCATCACTCGCCCCGTGCAGCGAGATGGCAAGCCTGATTTGCAGCGGTTGATCAGCGAGATCCCGGATGCGCGGCACCAGTCCGCTGGTCGAGACAGTCATCTTGCGCGCTCCAAGTCCGACTCCCCACGGCGCGTTCAGAATGGTAATGGCCTTTTGAAAGTTCGCGTAGTTGGCCATCGGCTCCCCCATCCCCATAAAAACGAGATTATTGATCCGTTCACCGGAGACTTTTTCCACCAGCAGAAGCTGGGAAACAATTTCATCAGCGCTGAGATGGCGTTTCCACCCGTCGAGTCCGCTGGCGCAGAATTTACAGCCATAAGCACATCCAACCTGAGAAGAGACACAGAGCGTGCGACGATCCGATTCCTCGCCATAAAGCGCCGGAGAGGCTGGAATCAAGACCGTCTCGATGAATTCCCCATCGTGGAGTTTCAGAAGAAACTTCTGCGTTGTGTCCCGGGAGCCACTAACTTTCACCACTTCGGGGAAGCGGATCGGATGCAGTGATTCCAGAGATGTCCTGAGCGCAGCAGGAAGATTGGTCATGCCTGACCAGGAGTCCACACGCTTGTCCCGGCTATAAGCCCATTCCATGATCTGCTTCGCCCGGTAAGCAGGCTGCCCAAGCTCCTTCAGACTCTCCTGAACCTCCTCCAAGGAGAGCGAGTGAAGAGGCCTTGTGACACCGGATGAAATGGAAGGCGGAACAGACATGAAATCGCACTATAACTCATCACCGTTCAAAACGGGAGAAATTCATTGCCTTTAAGAGAGATTTTGCTACTGTTTCCGGCTCTTCTGCCGTCGCAAAAAAGGGCCACGCCAAGGCTGATTGGTAACAATCACCCTGCAGAAGTTATCACCATTAACATGACAACAACAATCGCTGAACTTCAGCAACTCATCGCCGCCTCGGTTAAAAATTACCGCGAAGGCAGTATCGTAAAAGGGCACGTTCTAGAAAAACGCCCCAAAGAATTCCTCATCGACATCGGATACAAATCCGAAGGCGTCATCTCCGCTTCGGAGTTTGATGATCCGGATGAAGTCCATGTAGGGGACGAGGTCGAGGTTCTCCTCGAGCGCCTCGAAAACGACCAGGGAATGGTCGTGCTTTCCAAGCTCAAGGCCGCTCAGCGCCAGAACTGGGAAAAAATCGTCAAACTTTTCGAAGCCGAAGGCATCATCAAGGGCCGTGTCAAAGCGGTCGTCAAAGGCGGTCTTACGGTCAATGTGGGCGTGGAGGCCTTCCTTCCCGCTTCCCAGGTGGATATCAATCCTCCCAAGGATCTCCAACAGTTTGTTGGCAACATCTACGACTTCAAGATCGTGAAACTCAACGAGGACCGCAAGAATGTCGTCCTCAGCCGCCGTGAACTCATCGAAGCGGAACGCAGCGAGCGTCGCCAGCAGTTCCTCGGCACCGTCAGCGCCGGAGACAAGGTCGAAGGAACCGTCAAGAACATCACCGACTTCGGGGCATTCCTCGATCTCGATGGTATCGACGGCCTTCTCCACATCACCGACATGTCCTGGGCACGCCTCACCCATCCGAGCGAGGCAGTCAAGCCCGGCGACCGCCTCACGGTTGTCGTTCTGGAAATCAACAAGGACAAGGAGCGCATCTCTCTTGGTCTCAAGCAACTTCAGTCCAATCCCTGGGACCGCATCGAAGAGCGTTTCCCGATCGGCCAGAAAGTTGGCGGCAAGATCACCAACCTCATGCCTTATGGCGCATTTGTGCAGATCGAAGAGGGCATCGAGGGACTCATCCATGTCTCCGAGCTCTCCTGGACCAAGCGCATCGTCCGCCCATCGGATGTCCTCACCCTTGGTCAGGACATCGAGGCTGTCGTTCTCGGCGTCAACAAGGAAGATCAGAAGATCTCCCTCGGCGTCCGTCAGCTTGAGCCGAATCCATGGGATGAGATCGAGCAGCGCTACGTCATTGGCAAGCAGGTCAAGGGTCAGGTCCGTAACATGACCGCCTACGGCGCCTTCATCGAACTCGAAGAGGGTATCGACGGCATGGTGCACGTTTCCGATCTGAGTTGGACCAAGAAGATCAATCACCCGAGCGAAATCCTCAAGAAGGGCGACGAGATCGAGGCGGTTGTCATCGATATCGACAAGGCCAACCAGCGCATCAGCCTGGGTGTCAAACAGATCGAAACCGATCCTTGGAAGGAAATCGAAGGCAAGTTCAAGGTTGGTGATGTCGTTAAGGGCACTGTCAGCAAGATCGCCAATTTCGGCGCCTTCATCGAACTCCCTGGCGACATCGACGGACTTGTCCACATCTCCCAGATCAGCGAAGATCGCGTGGAGAAGGTCAAAGATGTTCTCAAACCCGGCCAGGAAGTCGAGGCACGCGTCATCAAGATCGACAAGACCGAGCGTCGTCTCGGACTTTCCATCAAGGCTACCGGTTACAGCGAGGAAGCACTCCGCAAGGAGAGCGAGGCGCTCGAATCCGTCCGCAGCGGCGAGGATATGGTCAGCTTCGGCGCAGCACTGCTTGCAGCCGAGGAAGAGTATCGTCCCGGCGAAGGAAAGAAATAGTCTGCAACTTTCCAAAAAAGAGCTATACTACATCCCATGTCACAACCTGAAATCACCGCCTATCTCAAGACCTCCTGCGGATGGAGCAAGGGAGTGCGCGCCGTCCTGGCGAAGTACTCCCTGCACTACACCGAGAAGGACATCATCCAGAATCCGGCCTTCCGGTTTGAGATGGAACAGCGCAGCGGCCAGCCCCTCTCACCTTGCGTGGAGATCAACGGCACCATGCTCCCTGACATCAGCGGCGAGGAAGTGGAGGCCTACCTGCTGGCACAGAAACTTGTTACGGAAAACTCCGTGGGAACCGATGTGCCACTGAATGCCCCCTGCTCCGACGAGCAGCACGCAGCGATGGCCGCAGGGATCAAGATGGCTCTGTAAGAACGCCTAAGACAAAAAGACAATTCACGAAAAAGCCGTGCTCGATAAGAGCACGGCTTTTTTTGTGCGGTGATTCAGTTAGCGCTTTTTAAAGATGCCGTAGCCGAATGAGGGGTTTACCACAAAAAAATAGCCAGGGTGGATCCAGCAAGAAGCGAGATGATGATCAGGAAGAAGGCGGATCACAAATTTTCTGTTAACCTCTTTGAATCTCCTTTTCAGTCCTTTGTGGTAATTGGTTCTTTCTCCCTTCCCCTATTTTTTGTGGTCACAATTTTATCAAAATAGAACAAACAAAAAAGCCCGCCCCGAATGAAAGGAGCGGGCTTTTGATTGAGCTGTTTGGAATGAATTTTAGCCCTGGGCCTGCTTGCGTCTGCGGATCAGGACGATTCCCGCAACACTGCTCAGGGCGACGAGAGCCCAAGTTGAGGGCTCGGGAACAGCCTGAGGAGCGAATACAACACCTTTGAAGACAGCACCGCCATCACCGGGGGCTGTGGCCAGTTCGGTGAAAGAATCGAGCCCGCCATTGGTATTAATGTTGGTCGAGGAGAGATTATCGGTAATCGCGTAGAGACCATCGGGATTGTCATCCCCGGCCGTGAAGGAAATTGCGTAGAGGCTGACCGTGCCATTGCTGTTGGTTTCGCCGGTAATGGACTCGAAACCGGTTTCACCCGAGCCAGTGAGGCCGGTTGTGTTGTTGGTATTATTAATAATGGCCTGATTGTTGGTAGCATTCACAAAGAAGTTTGTGGGGGCGAGCGTGTAGTCCAGACTCCATAGGTCGTTGTTGGTGTTCTCAACCCACTTCTGGATGCCTCCATCAGGAGTGCCACCTTGCTTCGGAACCCCGGTGTCGGCGACATAGAGTGTATCAGCATTGGCGAACCATAAACCTTCGGGACTGAAATTGACCGCCTGGCCGCTATTATTGGTACCACTCGCTGCGGTGATCAGCGTTGCGCTCGCACTCGATGTCGGCGAACCCGAGAACTTGTAGATGCCGGTTGTGCCACCACTCGTATCCGAGGAAAAGTAGAGGTTTCCGTTATACTGTGTCACCAACCGGGTGTTTTTCGCCGTGTAAATGGCATTTGTGGCAGCCGTTGCCGAGGAACTGTAGAAGGTTCCCTGATCAGCTCCCGCCCCGCTCTTCACCTTGTCCTCAGACTGTCCGGAGATGTAGTAGCCGCTAGCGAGACCGGTCGCCGTGTAGACGCTCCGGGGATTGTCCCCGTTGTAAAGGATCGTCGACTGTGCAACCGTCGTGACATTTCCACTGGCGTCGATCTGAACTGCCATCCGCTGCACATCAGCCGAAGAGGATTGGGCAAGACCGATCCCGGCGCCGTTGATTTCTCCTCCCTGACTGTTGTTGAGGCCAAACGGAGTTCCGTTGGTGTAGGTGGCGGTGAGGCCGCTGCCGGCAGCATCGTAATCTGTCACGGTGGTCGGCTGGATTCCGGCCAGTGTTTCAGACTCGTTGTAGGCGCCAAATGTCAGGTATTGCCCGTTGCCTGAAAGCTGGATGTTTCCCTCGGAGGAGGAGCCGTATTCGGTGACGATATTATTGTTGCTGAGCGTGTTGCTCGTCACCAGCAAACCAGACGTCGTAAACTCGTCGAGGGTGATCAGCGTTGCCGTGCTGTCGAGCAATCCCGACGAGGACGGGACCAGCGAATTGAGGCCGACATCGGTAAGGACAACGAGGTCTCCCTGCGTGAAGGATTGAGCGGAAGCCTTTTCAGACCCAGCGCTCAACAGGCCAGCCAATGCTAGAAAGCCAGCGAGGCGTAATGCAAAACACTCTTTCATTGTGATGGAAATGTTTGGGTTTGGAGTTTTGAAATTAGCTCTTGGTGGCCATCCTGCGGCGATAGCCGACCACAAGGGCAAGCCCACCAACACCCAGAAGCAGATAGGTCGAGGGCTCGGGAACTGCAGAGATCCCACTCACGTCGACATTGTCAAAACGCCAGTTTCCGGAAGTATTGTTCAAGGCACTCCCATTTGCGCCCAGGTCCGCTGAACCCGTTGTTGCGTTCACTACTTCAAAGGCGAAATTAGGATCATTAGCCGCAGCGGGATTGCTAATAGAAGCCGTTAAATCGGTAAACCAGTCCTGTCCCTGTGTTCCGGCGTTGACATAGTATCCCTGAACAGAATTGGGCAAAGTACCACTAATGTTGTTAACAATCGTCGCCCCGCCGTCTGACCCGGAAAGCGTGAGCTGAACATTGTTCCATACAGGATTTGTGGCATCCGCATTGAGCGTATATTCCAACTGGAGATTCGCTTCACCCTTGGTCGTCGTGTACCAATCAAAGCTGATATTTATATTGGTGAATCCCGTGGTATCGACATTGAACTGGGCGCCCTGCGTGCCAATCGGTGCCGCGCTCGACCAACCGTTCGCCGCATTGGTTCCACTGCCTCCGACAGCCCGAATGCGCCAGGCATTGCTCGTGTCGGCGACACTGTTAGATCCTGTGTCGGCGGTCACGCCGAGAAGAACATCGGGGGCGTTACTGCCGACCGCTGGAGTTGCGTAAATACCCATGCCAATGGAGGCAGCTGATACAGTGCCTGCACTATTGTCCGTGCTCGGAGCCGGGTTATAGACGGGGGCATTCGTCGCCTGGTTGTCAAATGTCCATCCTGCGATGGTTGTCTGGGCATTGGCACCCGCCAAAGTGAGAAGCGAGAAGGCGATCGCTGCGGCGCTGTAGGATAGTTTCTTCATGGTATGGTTTTTTGGAATTGCGGATAAGAATTTCTAATCCACATCAGCGGCAGACCATGCATCCTTGAAAACNNCCCCGCCAATGAACGAATTGTTACGATTTCGTCATGTGGCAATTTTGTAACATGTCTCTTCTTGAGTCCTTAATAAGAGACTACGTAATCATCTCTTGTCCTGCGTCGTACGCTATGAGCAGATCGCTTACAAAATCATTGTTGAAGCCTTTTGCTGTAACGGTTCATGACTTGAAAGGCATGAAAATCGCCGTGCTCTTGGATTAGTCACCTCGCCTCCAAACTTTGATGAATGCCCCGTTCTTCATCCCCTTGTTTGGTGGAGGTAAGGGGATTATCCTTTGCTGAAGCAAAGGCTCTGCAGAATGGCTTCGCGATAATCATTATACCGCTAATCGCGGCATGGAAATACATGGCCGTGGGAGCGGCCTGGATAGGCTATGCATCAACATAGCCCGATAGGGCGAGACGAGCGGGAGCGNNCTACCAACTGAGCTATACCCCCAGACATTAGATGCGCTGCGAATCTAAAATCTTCGCCCGATGCCCGCAAGGAAATCTCTCCTGCTTCAGAAACCTTGGTGCCTCTGGATTGACCCGAGAAGGCAGGATCTGTAACTCTACGGGATGCCTCGCCTGTTCTTCTCTCTTGCGCTCCTTTGCATGCTCCCGGCTTCGCTCTTGGCCGCTGAAAGCCCAGTCTGGAATGCACTCACTCCTCAGCAGCAGGAACAACTCTCCGCAGGAAAACCGCTCCTGTTGGAGGAAGAGATCGCCGACAACGCTTGGCCTCGTTTCACGGTCTACCATCTGGTCAGGAGTTCACCTGCGCAGGCAGCGGCTGTTTTCTGGGACTGCGAACTCGATTCCAAGTATGTTCCCAACTGCCTCTCCGTCCACATGGTCTCTTCTCCGGAACCTTGGATTCATGACAGGGAGTACAGCTTGAAGATGCCGATGTTCCTGCCTGATGAGGTCTATGTCTCCCGCAATGAACTGAAGGTTCCTGCACCTGGGATCTACGAGATCTCCTGGAATGTCCTGCATGCCCGTTACATCAAGGAAAGCATAGGAAATATCCGTATCGAGTCACATGGTGATGGATCGCTGATCCGCTACACCAATCTTGTGAGACCGGGCAGCAGCATTGCCTCGCTGCTTCGTGGACAAGCCAGCGATCAGGTTGTCGAAAGTGTCAAAGCCCTCGTCCGACAGATAGAAATGGAAATCCAGTCCAGCCCACAGCTTCTCGATCAGCAACTTCAGAAAATGACAGCCGATCTTCCTATCTCGCACTAGCGCGCCCTGAGGTGACTTTTTTTACATCGTTACCTTGGCCGCAGTTGACGATGACCATCTGGATCATCGCGATCATCGCGGCTCTTTGCATCGGACTGAGCAAGGCGGGCTTCGGAGGGTTTGGAATCATTGCTGTTTTGCTGATGGCCGGGATCATGCCCGCAAGGGAATCAACCGGAGCTGTGCTTCCGATGTTGATTGCCGCAGATCTCATGGCGGTCGGGAGTTTCCACAGACATGTGGCGTGGAAGGATTTTTGGAAACTGCTCCCGACAACATTTCTTGGCCTTCTAGCAGGATGGTTTCTGATGGGGCACATTCCTGCGGCGATATTCGGCCACGTGCTCGGATGGATGGTGCTGGCGATGATGGCGCTTGTGCTCTGGCAGCGCTTTGACCGGCGGGTGTTGGCATCCATCACCCACCATCCGTTGCTAGCAACTGGCTCAGGTTTTTTGGCGGGCATCAGCACAATGCTGGCAAACGCCGGCGGCCCGGCGATGACTTTTTATCTCCTTGCTCGCGGGTTGGACAAAATGGCCTTTGTCGGGACGTGCGCCTGGTTCTTTTTTGTCACCAATCTTGTAAAACTCCCCATGAGTTGGAGTCTGGGGCTCATTACTTCAAAATCCCTTTTACTGAACCTTTTTCTGCTCCCAGCCATCGCCGCTGGGATGCTTCTGGGTAAGTACTTTTTGGGGAAAGTCCCTCAGGGCCCGTTTGAATGGCTGCTCATCGTAATGGCCACCGCTTCAGCCCTGAAGTTGATCCTGGTTTAGTTTTAGCGGTTGGACGCATTTTTCTTCATCCTTCCCGCGGGATCCTTCATCCTCTTTTCCCATGCCACGCATTGCCGAAGAGAGTATTCAACGAGTCGCTGAAGCAAGCGACATCGTCGACGTCATCGGCAGTTATTTCCCGTTAAAGAAGGCCGGAACGAATTACCGTGCACTCTGCCCCTTCCATAAGGAAAAGAGTCCCTCCTTCAATGTGAATCCATCACGGCAATCATTTCATTGCTTCGGATGCGGTGCCGGTGGCGGGGTTTTCCGATTTGTGATGGACTACGAGCATGTCGATTTCCCCACGGCGGTACGCAGACTTGCCCAGAGGGCAACTATCACGCTGGTAGAAGATCATGATCCTCAGGAACAATCCCGGCGCGATCAGCGCAGCAGGTTGCTGGAACTCCACAAGGAGGCGGCAACATGGTTCCATCTCCAATTGCTACGGTCCCCAGAAGCGGAACATGCGCGGGCTTATCTCAGAAAGCGCAGCCTCAGCAAGGAGATAGCAGTCGAATGGCAACTCGGTTATGCCCCTGCCGGATGGGAGGTATTCCGCACCTGGGGAGTGACCAAGGGATTTACCCGTGATGAACTGCTGCAAGGAGGACTCCTGACAGCCAAGGAGGGAGATGAGACCGGTGGCTATGATCGATTCCGGGACAGATTGATGTTCCCGATACGCAATGATTACGGCGAAGTCATCGCTTTCAGCGGGCGCATTCTCAATGATTCCGATCGGGAGGCAAAGTATGTGAACTCACCGGAAACGCCGATTTTCTCGAAAGGACGCGTCCTCTTCGGCCTCGATAAAAGCAAACGCTCCCTCATTACCGCTGGCAGTGCCGTGGTGATGGAGGGACAGATCGATCTGATCTCGGCTTATGAACATGGTGTGAAAAATGTGGCAGCCCCCCAGGGAACCGCCTTTACGATGGAACAGGCGCGTCTACTGCGGAGATTTGTGGAACAGGTCATCCTTTGTTTTGATTCCGATACCGCCGGGCAGAATGCTGTGGAAAAATCACTCCCTGCCCTACTGACTGCTGGGATCGATGTCCGTGTGGCAACCCTGCCTGATGGAACTGACCCTGATTCTCTGATTCGGGAACAAGGAGTGGAGGCCTTCCAGCAATGTCTCTCCGCTGCCAAGGATTTCTTCGACCACACGATTGATCGTTCGATGTTTGAATCCCAAAAAACCCAAGAAGGCTTTGGTCCCCGGGAAAAAGCCAGTGTTGCCAGAAGGCTTGGGGGCTACCTAGAGCTCCTGCCTGAGGCAGCCCTCAGGGAAGCGACAACGGCCCATGTTGCCTCCAGATTGGGACTTTCGATTCAGGCTCTTCAAGCTGCAGGGAGCAAAAACCCGATCATCATTCCAGATGAACCGACAAATCCCCTTCCCTCATCTATCTCCCCAATTTCGGAATCAACGCAGCTCATTTGCCGTCTCGCGCTTCATTCGAAGGAAGTGAGAGAATGGCTTGCCACGGTGACATCACCCACACCTGTCGAACTCGATCCGGAGCTGGCCATCCTGGATGAGATTTTACTCTCTCCGGCTGGCCTTCAAGAGAATGCCATCTCCATCCTGCAATCACGGTTTAAACAACATCTGCAATCCTTCATGCCTAGAAATCCGCTCAAAGCAGTTCAAGAAGCGATCCTCAATCTCAAGCTTCAAAAACTTCAAAAAGAGGAGGCTTCTCTAAAAATTCAGGGACTTCCCTTGGAACGAATTTTAGCTATTAGTAAGGAGAAACTTGACCTGAGGGCAAAGATCGACGAACTTTCCACGCCCGCGACTTAGGCTTTAACTGCGTTCCGTTGAAAAAAATCTCCAAACCTACCCCGTCCCGGAAAACCTCCGGAAAACCTGTCAAGTCCTCCACCGGAGCCAAGAAGGCCCCGGCAAAGGCCGCGCCGACCAAGAGTCCTACCAAGGCAGCTCCGAAAATTGCGAAAAAAGTAGCTCCTCCGCAGAAGAGAACCACAAGCGTCAAGCAACCTGCCAAGAGCGTCAAAAAAGCAGCTCCTGCCAAGAAGGCCCCGGCAAAGGCAAAGGCTACGACTAAAGCCCCGATAAAAGTTCCAGTTTCAAAAACTCCCCCGGCAAAGGCTGTCGTCAAGACAGCTCCCAAAGCCGTCACAGCTCCCGCAGCTTCCAAAACCGCCACTGCTTCCAAAGCAGTAAAAGAGTCTTCCAAGACACCTCCAAAGGAAAAAACAGGACTCAGTCTCTCTATTTCAGGTCTAGCCCCGACCAATGCTGCCGAGGCGCAAAAGCTTCTTCAGGAAAAAATCCGCGAACTTCTGAAGCTGGCCAAGGAACAAGGCTACATCACCTTTGAGGATCTCGACGAACATCTCCCAGAAGGGATGAACGACCCTGAGACGATCGATGCAATCCTTGCACAGCTTCGGGCCGTTGAAATCGACATTATCGATGCCTCCGAAGTCGACCGTGTGAAGGAGGTCAAGAAAGACGACGACGACGACAAGGAGAAAGATGAAAAGGAGGAGAAAGTCGACGGCCGCCTCGATATTCTTGACGATCCAGTCCGGATGTATCTCAAACAAATGGGACAGGTTCCCCTCCTTACCCGCGAACAGGAAGTGGAGATCTCAAAACGAATCGAGGAAGCAGAAGTCCAAATGCAGGATGTGCTCTACCGTTTTGGCTTTATTGCCTATGCCCACCTCGATATGGCGCAACGCCTGCTTGATTCCCGCGAACGTTTTGACCGTGTCATTCAGGACAAGAAAATCGAGAGCCGCGAGCGATACCTGAAACTTCTGCCCCGACTCAGCCAGCAACTTCAGCGCCTTGCCGACAATGTCTCCGAACATTATGTTGCCAAGATCGCACCTCTGAAAAAGGCTCCCACTCCGCAGGATCAGGAGCAGCATGAGAAGCTGATCGAGGAAGTAGTGAAGATTTATCCTAAGTTCTTCTTCAAATCGAAGATTGTGGAAGATTTTGTCACCCATGCCGACGAACACATCAAGAATCTCCAGTCTCTCAGCGCCGAACATCAGAAAAACGCCGCCAACAAACTCCCCGATCCGCAACAGAAACGCCATCTAGGATCGCTGACCGCGCAGATTGACGAAGCCCATCGCAAAAATTGGATGAGCATCGAGCAGTTTCAGAACCGCCATCGCGACCTGAAGAAACATTTCCGTGCGGCACTTCGAGCCAAAACCGAAATGGTTGAGGCCAATCTGCGACTCGTTATTTCAATCGCCAAGAAATATACCAATCGTGGTCTCTCGTTTCTTGATCTGATTCAGGAAGGAAACATGGGCCTGATGAAAGCGGTTGAGAAATTTGAATATCGCCGNNACCTATGCGACGTGGTGGATCCGTCAGGCAATCACACGCTCGATTGCCGACCAGGCTCGCACCATCCGTATCCCGGTTCACATGATCGAGACGATCAATAAGCTGATCCGCGTGCAGAAGCAGCTTGTGCAGGAATATGGCCGTGAACCCTCCGCGGAGGAAATTGCCGATGAAATTCAGCTTCCCGTTGGTCGTGTCCAAGCAGTTCTCAAGATGGCCCAACAGCCCATCTCCCTTCAGGCACCCGTCGGCGATAGCGACGATACAAGCTTCGGTGACTTCATTGAGGATAAGTCTGCTGAAAACCCCGCCGACATGGCGGCCATCGTCCTTCTTAAGGACAAGATCAAGGATGTTCTGGAATCTCTCACCGAACGTGAACGCCAGGTCCTGGAACAGCGCTTTGGTCTTGTGGATGGCTACTCCCGCACTCTCGAAGAGGTCGGCAAGCAGTTCAAGGTAACCCGTGAGCGCATCCGTCAGATTGAGGCCAAGGCACTTCGCAAGATGCGTCATCCCACCCGTCTGCGGCAATTGGAAGGGTTCCTGGAACCAAAGGATCTCTAGGGAACCCCTCAAACTCATAAAAAACCGGATTGTTTTGTAACTTTCCGGTTTTTGAGGTGTTGTAATCAGTATCAACACCATGAGTATGCAAGCCAACAGTCATTCCCCTTCTCCTGAAGGTGAGGAATTCGATCGACTTCTTGCCAAAGATGCCGAGCTTTATCCTGTTCAGGACTCTCCTTGGTTTGCATCGCGTACCGCAGCCATGGCCCGTGAACTTCCCCAGCAAGGGAAAGCTCATTTCTTTGCTCTCATCACACCCCGACTTCGCTGGTTGCTGCCTCTTCCGCTGGCAGGTTTCGCCGCAATGGCGCTTCTCCTGACGCAGCACCTTTCCTCAACTTCCCGGGTCTTTACTTCCTCGGAATCCGACTTTGAACAGCACATTGAGATGCTGACCTCGAGCGATTCCACGCAGGATTATCTTGTCAGTCAGTAATACTCACCGGGGTTGAGACCACCACTGTTGTGTAGATGATTTTTGCCATATCGAGTGGCAATCGAATACACCCGTGGGAAGCAGGATATCCGGGTAGGATTCCAGCATGCATCCCGACGCCTTCGGGAGTGAGGCGCATGAAGTACTTCATCGGGGCACCTCGGAAACTTCCCCCGCCCGGGACGGCATCGGTCCTGGTGCAAACGCTGGATTTTATGGTTTTTCCATGAGCATCAATGAAGGAACCATACACATTGGACTGATGATTCGGATCCTTTTCCAGAATTGTGAATTCTCCTTTTGGGGTCCAGCCGGTTCGTTTTCCCGATGAAATCGGTGAATCAACGGCAACTTTTCCTCCGACCAGCAGGTAAACCCGCTGAGTACCCAAACAGACATGAATGGCCAGGGGTTGCGTCTTCGCGTCCTTAAGGACTTCTGGAGTCACGACTCCCCCCTGCTGTTTCGGTTTTGATTTGGGTTTAGCTTGGGGCGTTGCTTGGGG
>DKEN01000006.1 GCA_002452515.1 Spartobacteria bacterium UBA6821
AGTTTCTCAGCCTGTGAATTGGAATCAAGGCAAAGCTTTATGCCGACGCACAAGCTCTGGCTTATGAGTTTCTCAGCCTGTGAATTGGAATCAAGGCAAAGCTGGCGAATTTCTCACCCTTGTCAGAAAGCAGTTTCTCAGCCTGTGAATTGGAATCAAGGCAAAGCGGCAGAGAGGGGGAGGCCTTGGATTTTCCTTTGTTCCATCTTTGTGGTGAAATCAGAAATTTTTCCAGACTCACTCTTTGTGCCATGGCATCTCTGCGCGAGATTTTCATCCTTTTGGGCATTTTGCCCTTGTCCATTTCCCTCGCTCGCCCGATTTTCCATTCCTCATGAAAGCTGTTGTCACCGTCATGCCCAAACCCGCCATTCTCGATCCTGCCGGTGTCGCCGCTGGCCGCGCCATGGAGCATCTGGGCCTCAAGGGAGTTCTTTCCGTCCGCATCGGCAAGTCGATTGAGATCGAGGTGGATGGGGCCAGCGAGGCACAACTCCACGAGATCGCCCACGACCTGCTCTCCAATCCCGTGGTCGAGGATTACAAGTTAACGATTCTTTCCTAAGGGAATGGCCATCATGCCCAAGGTTACTACCGTGATACGTTGCGCGGTCATTCAATTTCCTGGTTCCAACTGCGATACCGACTGTCAGGCAGCCCTGAATTCCTTCCCCGGTGTTCAGGCTGAGATCGTCTGGCACAAAGAGACTTCCCTGGCCGGTTACGATCTGATCGTTCTGCCCGGCGGATTTTCCTACGGCGACTATCTGCGCTGCGGTTCCATTGCCCGTTTCTCGCCGATCATGGGAGCTGTGCGCCTCGCTGCCTCGACAGGCGTGTTGGTTCTCGGCATCTGCAACGGGTTTCAGATCCTCTGTGAGGCGGGACTGCTACCCGGCACGCTGATGCGCAATCGCGGTCTGCTCTTTCGTTGCGAGCATCAGCATCTCCGCGTTGAATATACCGGCACACCGTTCACTTCCGGCCTGAACAAGGGGCAGGTGCTCGATATCCCGATCGCCCATGGAGAGGGATCCTACTTTGCCGATGAGGCCACGCTTCGCGAACTCAATGCCAATAATCAGGTGCTTCTGCGCTATGCTGATGCTGATGGTGTGACCTCAGATGAAGCCAATCCCAATGGTTCGCTCGAGAATATCGCCGGAATTTGCAGTCATGGACGGAATGTGTTCGGTCTCATGCCTCACCCGGAGCGTGTCTGTGATGCCCTGCTCGGCGGGACAGATGGCCGCGCTATTTTCCAGTCGATCCTCGACTCGATCTCCAAAACCTGCGCTGCCCGCGTCTAATATTTTCTCTCATGGCCACTTCTCCCGCAAAGCCCGACCAACCCCCCATCACACCCGAACTGATCGCCAAGCACGGACTCTCCCCGGAGGAATACGAAAAGGTTCTCGCCATTCTGGGGCGTGAACCGAGCTTTGAGGAACTGGGAGTCTTTTCCGTCATGTGGAGCGAGCATTGCTCGTACAAAAACTCCCGTCCCGAGCTGCGCAAGTTTCCCACCACGGGGCCTAGCGTTCTGGTCAAGGCGGGTGAGGAGAATGCTGGCGTCATCGATATCGGTGACGGCTGGGCTGTCGCCTTTAAGATTGAGAGCCACAATCACCCCAGCGCCGTCGAGCCGTTCCAAGGAGCGGCCACGGGAGTCGGTGGTATCATTCGTGACATCTTTACCATGGGAGCGCGGCCGGTTTTTCTTATGGATTCCCTGCGTTTCGGCTCCATCGAGGGAGAGACGGAGCAGGCGAAGACCAATCGCCGACTCTTCGCGGGAGTTGTCGCCGGTATTGCCCACTACGGCAATTGCATCGGACTGCCCACCATCGCCGGTGAGGTCTATTTCGACGACAGTTACAATGGAAACCCACTCGTCAATGCCTTCTGCCTCGGCATTCTTCGTCACGAACAGATCGCCCGCGGCGCCGCTAAGGGTGTCGGCAATCCCGTTTTTTACGTGGGAGCCGAAACCGGTCGCGATGGATTGGCCGGAGCTGCTTTTGCCTCGCGCGAACTGACCGAGGAGTCAAAGGCTGACCGTCCGGCTGTGCAGGTGGGTGATCCCTTCCGTGAAAAACTGCTTCTTGAAGCCTGCCTTGAACTGCTCGCCACCGACGCCGTGGCCGGCATTCAGGACATGGGGGCTGCTGGTCTCACCTGTTCCACCTGCGAGACCGCCAGTCGCGGTGGTACGGGAGTGGAGATCGATATCCAGCTTGTTCCGCAACGAGCGAAGGGGCAGACACCCTACGAGGTGCTCCTGAGCGAATCCCAGGAACGCATGCTGGTCATCGTGAACAAGGGGCAGGAATCACAGGTCACTGAGATTTTTGAAAAATGGGATCTCCCCTATGCCGAGATCGGTGTCGTGACCGATGACGGCATGATGCGCGTGCGCAACGGGGATGATGTCGTCGTGGAAATTCCCGCGCGATCTTTGGCTGATGACGGCCCTGTTTATTATCGGGAGGCGGCTCCTTTCACCCCGCCCGCGCCTCTGGATCTCTCCACGGTGCCCTATGTCGATCCCGTGGAAGTTCTCCCCCGACTTCTTGCGCATCCGAGCATAGCCAGCAAGCGATGGGTGTGGCGTCAATACGACCACATGGTTCGCACCGGAACAGCTGTGCTGCCCGGTTCCGATGCCGCAGTTTTCATTGTGCGTGAAGCCAATAAAATCCTCGCCGCAGCCACTGACTGCAACGCTGTGTACTGCCGTCTGGACCCCAAGCAGGGTGCCCGTATCGCCGTGGCGGAAGCCGCCCGAAATCTCGCCTGCTCCGGTGCCGTACCGATCGGTGTCACCGACAACCTGAATTTTGGGAATCCCCACAAGCCGGAGAATTTCTACCAACTGCGGGCAGCCGTGGAAGGAATCTCCGAGGGTTGCATCGCCTTTAATGTTCCCGTCACCGGTGGCAATGTCAGCCTCTACAATGAAAGCCCGGCGGGAGCCATTGATCCAACCCCGACGATTTCAATGGTGGGGATCATCGATGAGGCTTCACACATCACGACGCAGGCCTTCAAAAAAGCGGGTGATCTTATCTTCCTGCTGGGTGAGATCGGCAACGAA
>DKEN01000013.1 GCA_002452515.1 Spartobacteria bacterium UBA6821
AGCTTTCAGCCTTCAGCTTTCAACTTTCATCCCTCATTCTCTCCCAATGAAAATTCTCGTGATTGGTTCTGGCGGTCGTGAACATGCCCTTCTCTGGAAACTTTCCAAAAGTCCGCGTGTCTCCAAGCTGCTCTGTGCTCCCGGCAATGCCGGTACTGCGTCGCTCGCATCCAATCACCCCGTCGCCGCCGCCGATCTTCCCGGGCTCGTGGCACTCGCAAGATCCCAGGCCGTTGATCTGACCATCGTCGGGCCAGATGATCCGCTGGCAGCAGGCATCGTCGACCTCTTCGATCAGGAAGGGCTCCGCGTCTTCGGCCCGCGCGCGGCAGCAGCCCGTCTGGAGTCCTCCAAATCATTTGCCAAAGGGTTCATGGTGCACCATGGCATTCCGACAGCGGAATCCTCCACCTTCGATCATAGCGAGGATGCGCTGGAATTTTGCCGCACGGCTACTTACCCGCTGGTGGTGAAAGCCGATGGGCTTGCCCTCGGCAAGGGGGTCGTCATCGCGCAGGATCAGGCCGAAGCCGAAACGGCCATCCGTCAGTCAATGGTGGATAAGGTTTTTGGTGACGCCGGTCTGACGGTTGTCCTTGAGGAGTTTCTCTCCGGCCCCGAGTGCTCACTGCACGCGCTGGTGGATGGAACTAATTATTTGCTTTTTCCGGATGCCAAGGATCACAAACGCGCCCTAGAGAATGACCGAGGTCCTAACACGGGCGGCATGGGGACGATCAGCCCTTCGCGCGTCATCGACACCGCAATGCAGGAGCGCATCCGAAAGGAGATCCTGGAACCGTTTGTGAAAGGGCTGGCTGCGGACGGGCTCCCATTTCAGGGAATGCTCTTTCCCGGCCTCATGATGACCCTACAGGGACCGAAGGTGCTGGAGTTCAACTGCCGCTTCGGTGATCCCGAAACCCAGGTCCTGATGCGTCGTTTGAAATCCGATCTCCTTGATCTGATTGAGGCCACGGTGGATGGCAAACTTTCGGAAGTGCAGCCAGAGTGGGACGAACGTTCGGCGGTCTGCGTGGTGCTCGCCTCAGGAGGCTATCCGGGAGCAATCGAGAAGGGTAAGGTCATCAGCGGTCTTGAAACACTCTTCAATGATCCCGATGTCGTNNGCCGCCGTTGACAAAATCTCCTTCGAGGGAAAACAGTTCCGCAGGGACATCGGGGCCTAGGCCGTCAGCTGTAAGAGATAGCTTACCCTGCGGTCGATAGCATACCTGATCTGACACTCTGGCCGGACAAACAGAGAAAGCTCCCCGCAGGAACTGCAAGGGAGCTTTGCTTGTGAATGATGCGCTGCATGTGCAGCGGCTCGCGTTGAATGCGCAGAGAGGGACTAGCCCTCTCTTACGACTTATAACGCAAGCGCTTCTTGTGCCGATTCAGCTTCATGCGCTTGCGGCGCTTGTGCTTGGCAATTTTGGCTTTGCGTTTCTTTTTAATGGATCCCATCGGGTCTTTGTTCGTGCGGTGCTGGTTAAGAGAAGTCTGAATTTAGAGACGACTTTGCGGAGTCTTTAATAGACGACTTTGTTGAGGGGGTATTCAATAATTCCTTCGGCTCCGAGTGACTTTAGTTGTGGTATGATCTCCCGGACGATTTTCTCGTCGATGACGGTTTCCACAGCCACCCAGTCGTTTTGGGCCAAAGGCGAAACTGTAGGATTGCGGAGAGCAGGCAACGCCTCAAGAAGATTTTGCAATTTTGTGCGCGGAAGGTTCATTTTCAGACCGACCTTGTCACGCGCTGTCAGGGCTCCGACAAGGAGCAGGGCGATACGTTCCATCTTCTCGCGCTTCCATTTATCAGCGTAGGCGGTCTTCCCTGCAACAAAGACGGGATACGATTCGATGATGGTTTCGAGAATGCGGAGTTTGTTGGCGCGCAGCGAGGAGCCTGTCTCGGTGATATCCACGATGGCATCAACGAGATCGGGAACCTTCACTTCGGTGGCTCCCCAGGAGAATTCCAGTTCGGCTTTCACGCCCTTGCTCTCAAAGTAGCGTCGCGTGAGTCCCACGGCCTCGGTGGCAACACGCTTTCCTTCCAGATCCTTCACCGACTGGAAGGGTGAGTCTTCAGGCACCGCGATGACCCAGCGGGTCGGATTGGCTGTCGCCTTGCTATAAGGAAGCTCCGCGAGAATCTCGACATCAGACCCGTTTTCCTCCACCCAGTCGCGACCGGTGATACCACAGTCAAGGAATCCACCCTCCACATAACGGCTGATTTCCTGGGCCCGAAGCATGCGCAGCCGCAGCTCGGGATCATCCACGGTGGGACGGTAGGAACGGCTTGTTCCGGAAATGGAATAGCCAGCCCGCTGGAACAGCGAGAGTGTCGCCTCCATCAGGCTGCCGGAGGGTAGGCCAAAAGTGAGTATAGGATCCGCCATAGTAATTGTGGGGGGCGGACTATAGACCCCTTACCCCCTACCTGAACAAGTCAAAAAAACATTCACACCCTGTTTTGAGCACGCCTTTCACAGACACTGGCTTGGTTTATGCTTGTTGTTTTGGGCTTTAGGAACCGCTGAACAAATCCCATGATGGCAGCTGAAGAGTATTTGGAGGTTTTCCAAGGCGTGAAGCGCAGTGGCAACACAGTGCCGCGGGAACGGCTGGGTAGATTTACCGACAGGCAAACTCGTCAGGGCGAGTCCATACCCTTGCGGTCTTGCCCAAGCCAGCAACACAGAAAAACAGCCAAATACTCACAGCCCAAAGGGGTTGCAGAGATAATAGAGCCGGAGGCTGTGTTGGCTTCTCGCTTACAGCCCGCATGCGGATGCGCGGAGAAACCGTCTTGCCTGCAGCCAATTCTTTCCGCAACGGCCTAAATGCGATTTAATCAGCGATTCCTTTAAGCCCATTTTCTCGTCCCGCCATTTCTCATGGAGTTTTCCCGACTATTTCTAAACGACCGCGCACCGCTGCCATCGAGACTGATGCTGGTGGCTCTCCTCCTTATTCTGGCACTCAGGATATGGTTTTGCGCTCAGGCTCCGATAGAAACAACCGATCTTTACCGGCATCTGGGCTTTACCTCTCATTTTTTGGAAAACCCAACCGGCTTTTACGGGTTGCTACCTTCCGAATTTCCCGATGAGTTTTGGTCAGATTTCTGGAGTGATGTGCCCTACATTTATCCTCCGGTGGCACTGCTGTTCTTTGCCTTTTTTGGCACGCTCGGCATCGGGCTTTTCTGGGTGAAGCTGGTATTGACGCTCTGCGATTGCGTCACAGCCTGGTTGATTGGTCGCTCTTTTTCCTGGTGGGCGGCGTTGCTGGTTTTTTCCGCGCCGGTC
Organism: Spartobacteria bacterium UBA6821; assembly: GCA_002452515.1. Taxonomy (GTDB): domain Bacteria; phylum Verrucomicrobiota; class Verrucomicrobiia; order Chthoniobacterales; family UBA6821; genus UBA6821. The sequence continues at coordinate 3,327 of DKEN01000013.1, forward strand.
AGTGTCTGGTACACATCACACGAGGGTCAGTACGAGAGCATGGTGACGCTCCTGATGGTCTCCTCCATCTATTTTGTCCGTCAAGGCCGCTGGAAGCTGGCTGGAGCAGCCTTCATGCTCGCCCTCCAGACCAAGCAGTTGGCCATCCTGATCGCGCCTTATCTGCTCTTTGAGATTTTTCATCGGATCCGCCCCAAGCAGCTTCGCGCAGTCAAAGGGTTCCTGACCGGCTTTGGTGCAGCCTTTCTTCCATTTCTTCCTTTTTACTACTGGCGTCCCGGGCTCTGGTTTCTCGCGCTTCAAAATCAGGAAAACATGCTCAACCCCTATTACTGGCCCTTTTTTTGCAGCAATACCTCCATCGCCCACTTTGACGAGTGCTCCACTTTCCGGGCACTCTGGAATGTTATCGTCTCCTTCACGCCTCTCGCCTTGCTGGCGCTCTTTCTGGCTCGGGGACATTTTCGTCGCAAGTTTCCCCAAGCACTTCCCTCGATCGGTTTTTGGGCCCTGATCAAAAGTGCCGCCTGGGTCATGAACTGGTACATGCTCCTGCTGCCTGCCTGCTCCTTCACTCTCTGGCGCTACCGGCGTTGCACGATGGCGTTGCTCGTCATCTACTGGTTACAATGCGGCCAGCAACTCTCCAGCATCATCGGCGATATCAGGATCGAAGAGCCGGCCACCATCGCCCGATTCCACAAATGTATCTGGTGGGCAGACTATCGGGCCGGCGAGTAATTTGCTCTACGGTATGGGAGCGGACTTCTCTTTCAGTCTCCGGGCGCTCCGAAGCTTCACGACAAAGAGTATCACGCCATAAGTGATCAGGGCGGCAGGGATGGCAAAAACAATTCCTCCCACGGTCAGCGGGAGACCGATATCGACGAAGTTGTCCCACTGGAGGAGTTCGGAAAGTTTGAAATCATTCCGCGTAAGCTTCGGGGCAAAGTGGTGGGGGTGACTCAGTATCCAAAATCCCACTTGAAATTGATACCGCAGGATCAACGGCCAGATGGGGAGGAGGACATCGTGCAGGGATACTCCGATGACCGAGGCCACCACGCTGCATCGTGTCAGCATGGAGATACCAACGGCACAGAGGGTCTTGATACCAAAAACGGGGATGAAGCCAAAGAAGACTCCGATCGCCGTTCCTCCTGCAATCGAATGCGGGGCATCACGGGCATCAAGTAACTCGTGAAACTTGATGAGATAGCCATGGAGATAACGACGGATCATGGGGAGGGAAGCAACCGGAAAATACCCGATGCGCTAGCGCTTGGCTGTTGGCTTGGCCTTCTTCCCAAGCAAGCGGTCGGGGTTGAGCGCCTGAAGCGCCGGAGGAATGAACAGTCCGTCCTTGCGGATGAGCTTGCCATCAAACCAGACCTCACCGCCGCCGTAGTCCTTGCGCTGGATGCAGACCATATCCCAGTGAATGGCACTCTTGTTGCCATTTCCTGCCACCTCATAGGCCTGTCCGGGCGTGAAATGAAACGATCCGGCGATCTTCTCGTCGAAGAGAATGTCGCGCATCGGATGGAGAATGTGGGGATTGAAACCGAGCGAAAACTCGCCGATGAAGCGCGCTCCGGCATCCGTATCCAGGATCTCGTTGAGCTCCTTGGTATGATTTGCCGTCGCCTTCACGATGCGTCCTTTGGAAAACTCCAGATGAACCTGATCAAAGGCGATGCCACGGTTGAGCGTCGGAGCGTTGAAGGTGACATGCCCTTCGACGGAATCCTTGACCGGGCAGGAAAACACTTCGCCGTCTGGAATATTGTGCTCGCCGCCGCAGATGACTGAACCGATCCCCTTGATGCTGAATCGCAGATCGGTGCCGGGCCCTTTGAGTTGCACGCGGTCGGTGCGATCCATGAGTGCCTTGAGCGCCTTCATTCCGGGAATCATTTTTGAGTAATCGAGCGTGCAGACCCGGAAGAAAAATTCCGCGAAGGCCTCCGTGCTCATCTGAGCCTGCTGTGCCATCGATGGGGTTGGCCAGCGCAGTACGACCCAGCGGGTCTTGTTGATCCGGTAGTCGAGAGCGGGTCGAAGCTTGGAGGAGAGTAGGGCAGCCTTCTCCTGCGGCACATCGGCGGTCTCGGAGATATTGTGCGAGCCGCGTACGGCGATGTAGGCCTCTACTTTCTTGAGCCGGGCCAGATCGATCGCTGCCATCGTCTCCGCCTGCGGTCCGGTAATGCCGAGCGCCAGTTCGCGGGTGATGCGGTTGGTGTGCAGCACGACAAACGGCTCCGCCTTGGCCGTGCGCACGGCACGGATCAGGGCGATGACAAATTCCTCCGGCGTCTCGGAAACATCAATTAATACTTTTTCACCGGCCTTCAGCTTGGTGGAGTGACCGACGAGAACCTTGGCAAGAGAATCAAAACGGGGATCGGACATAAGGAATTATTTCTGGGCCGCTGCCTTCAATTTGGCAAGATACTTGGCCGGGTTTTCATTGAAGGTTGCAACGCAGTCGTGGCAGCAAAAACGAACCTCCGTGCCATGATAGTCAATGATGACTGGGCTATTCATCGCGCCAAGCTTGTCTCCGGAGACCACGCAGGTGGTGAGGGGATAAGGTTGTTTGTTGGTCGGCGCATCGGCAGCCCCGGCGGATGCGATTAGCAGGAGAGTTGCAAGAAGTGAAAGAAACTTCATGGCGGGTAATCTAACTCCATCCGGCGGGAGATGCTAGTGTAGTGATTCTTAAATCGCTCGACACTTGCGGATCCCCTCGATTATGCAAGGTAGCTCATGCCCACATCACGTCCATTGTTCAGGAAAATCGCCTGCGCGCTGATGGGCGTGGCCTTGTTTCTTGTGGCCGGCGGACACCTGGCCCTTCTACAAACTGTTGCCTGGACAACGATGGTCCATGATTTTTCCCGCACAGGTTCACTCACGGAGGCCGTGAGCAAGACCTTTGACGGAGAGCATCTCTGCCCAATGTGCAAAAAAATTGCGGCGGCCCGTGCTGCTGAGGAAAAAGCTCCCGCCTCCGTGAAAGCGGAAAAGAAATCCGAGGTCTTTCTTGCACAAACCTCTTCCTCGCTTCCTTTTCCAGTTAGCTCCCCGATGGTTTTCAAACCAGCCCCCTTTGTAGTGATGCCGGAGCGCGTTGATGCTCCGCCGGTGCCGGTGCCCAGAGCCTTGGTTTCCTAGGTTTCTCTGATGTCCGCCCGAGTCATGTGACTTCGGGGCGTTAATTCCGATGCTGCGCGGTTTTGAGAACACTCCTGCAATCGTCGCGGCTACTACCGTTTTATCAACAATTTACCCAATCCATTTCTTCTCTAATTTTATGAAAACCACTCTTTTGCGGCTCTCGAAATCCCTTTCGATGAGCCTTCTTGTCACTCTTTTTGCAATCACATTACTCTTTACGACACGTTCTGCCCAAGCATGTGCTTGCGGCTGCGGCGTCTTCGATGTCGGTACCCTTTGGAATCTCCCCAATGGCCCCGGCGGCATGGTCTATACGGAATACAACTTCTCCCTGCAAAGCCACAATTGGCATAACTTGGGGCCCTCGGCTGCCGCTAACAACGGAGACAGGATTATCCAGACCTCATGGCTCACGGCAGGAGTTCAATACTTCTTTAACAACAAATGGGGTGTGGAGCTTCAGGTGCCGACGGCAAACCGCCTCTTTGTAGCAGGCCAGGATGATGGAACCCTGTCCAATACGGGGTGGTATACCTTGGGGGATATTCGCTTGATGGGATATTACACCGGCTTTTCGCCTGATATGTCCACCGGTCTGCAGTTTGGCCTGAAACTGCCCACCGGCACCTGGACGGAACCGAATGTGGATCGCGATACACAGATCGGCACGGGAAGTACCGATATTCTGCTGGGCTTTTATACCCACCACCCCTTCGCCAAATTCAGCCCATGGAACTGGTTTGCCCAGTCTCTTCTTGATCTTCCTGTGTATGGTCAGGGAGGGTATCATCCAGGTGTCGAAGTTGATTCCGCTGCGGGCGTTTATTACAACGGTCTGAAAATCGGCCGAGTGCAGATTCAGCCGATCGCCCAGATGCTTGTCTCCAACCGTGCTTCAGACAATGGCCCCGCTGCCGATCCACAGGATTCCGGCTACCAGCGGGTCATGCTCTCGCCCGGCATACAAATCGACATTCATCCGATCCGTATCTACGCCGATGCCGAGCTCCCCGTGATCAATGATGTAGTCGGACAGCAGCTCATCTCACAGTGCCTCGTGAAGGTGAATGTCAGCTACATGTTCTAGTTTTCCAAATTTTGAAAATTGTCGGTTGAGTTTTGAACGAGGGGGGCGAAAGCCCCCCTTAATACCAATTAGAACTATCATCCTATCAGCATAGGATTCACCTTTGATCCAGCCCCCAAACTCGTGTCACCTCAACTCCACCCTGCAGACAAGCGAATCATTACCATCGCCCTGATCATCATCGGGCTTGTCATCACGGCGGTCGTGGTTGAACTGTACCTGGAGCCGCAGAGTTCTTCCACTGCGCCAGCCGCGGATTCTTTGATCATTCCGCCCGATCATCCCCGTCACTTGATTAACTTCTCCCTGGTCGATCAAAACGGCAACGCGGTGACGAGGCAGAGCTTCAAGCACAAGATACTGGTCGTGAGTTTCCTCTTCGCGAGTTGTTCCGTCGTTTGTCCCTATGTCAGTGAACAGATGGGCGAAATACAGCGCCTGACCACCAACGATCCGGATGTCAGCCTGCTCTCGTTGACCGTCGATCCGGTAGACGACACGATTCCCGTCCTGGCTAAGTATGCCCAAAAAGTCGGGGCTGATCCGGCCCGCTGGTCTTTTGTCACCGGAGAGGAAGCGGTCATGCAAAATCTCGTCTGCACCAGTTTTCTGTCACACGACACCAACACCAATGTCAGCTTTATGCCGGGAAATTTTGCCAACTCGCAGCGCATTGTTCTGGTTGATACGAATGGCCAGATCGTCAACTATTTTGACGGATTGAATCTGAATGCGGCGCACGCCGTGGTTCAAGAAATACGAAAGCTCAGGAAATCCATCCCATGAAATACCAGTTTTCTCGCATGACACTCCTTTGTAGTGCCCTGCTGCTCGTGACTGCCCGCGGCGTCCTTTTTTCAAGTCCTTCTCCACCTGTCGGTGAAGGTACGGTAACAACCTATCCCGTCCATGGAGTGGTTGAAAAGATCGCTCCCGACCATCAGTTGGCGACCATCCACCATCAAGCCATCCCTGGCTACATGATGGAAATGACCATGGATTTTCCTGTAAAGAATCCGGCGGAGTTGGCTGGCATCAATGTCGGAGACAAGATCACTTTCACCCTCAATATCGCGAAGGAAACCGAATGGATTGATCACCTCCATAACGAGGGACTTTCCCTCAAGACTCAGTCAAGTGATGTGGCGCCGCCGGTTGCCCACCTTTTCACACTCAAACTTGGTGACAAACTGCCGAATGGTGATTTCGTAACAGAAAATGGTGCCACGATGCATTTCTCGGATTTCCATGGGAAAGTGGTGGCGTTCACCTTTTTTTTCACCCGCTGCCCACTCCCGGATTACTGTCCCCTCATGAATCGAAACTTCGAAAAAACCCGTGAGATCCTTCTTTCCTCCTCTCCCGGAGCTTCCAAATGGGAACTGCTTTCCCTCTCGTTCGATAGCGGATTTGATCATCCTGAAGTCCTCTCCGCCTATGCCAAAAACTACCGGAACGACACTGCCGATCATTGGATCTTCGGCACTGCTTCAGCCAAAACTCTCGCCGAGGTCGGTGCACCCTTAGGGCTCATGATCATGAATCAGGGAAGTAGTATGGCTCACAATCTGCGTACCGTGGTATTGGATAAGAACGGCCGTATTTTCCACCAGTTTAATGACAACAGTTGGACTCCCTCTCAACTTGCCCAGGTCATGCAGGAGGCTTTGAAAGAAACTCCTGAAAAGTAGGCTGCCATTTCCTTCCCGGAGAATAGTGATTGGTTGGGAGTATCTGCAAACACCACATCCACGGTGAGACCGAACAGCTAGGTGCCCTTCAAATACTGGGAGAGACTCTTGCGAAGTTGCTCCCTTGCATGGCTGAGTCGACGCTCCACGGCTTTCACGGAACAAGCCGCCACCACGGCGATCTCAGCATGGGCGAGGCCTTCGTACTCACTCAGGATCAGCGCCTCGCGGAGATCCGGGGAGAGTGCGGCGATTGCCTTTTGCACCGCCCTGCTTTGCTCATCTTGCTGAGCGGAACCGGCGGGATCGCCTTCAGCCATGGGATCGTCCGCCTCATCAAGGGAAAGTGTTAGATGACGGCCCTGCCAGCGGAGATGATTGCGCCCGAGATTTGCCGCAATGCCAAAAAGCCAGTTAGAAAAACACCGGGCGGCAGGATTGGGGCGGTAACGGTTACGTGACTGGTAGAGTCGCACGAAAGTTTCCTGGGCCAGATCCACGGCGACTGCTTCGCTTCCCGTAAAGCGCAGGAGATAGGCGATCAGCCGACTCTTCCACCGTTCCATAATGCCGGTCAGGGCGCGATCNNTTATCAGCCATCAGCGGGAACCGCAGGACTCAATCACGAGCGGTAGAACTTTCAACAGATAGTCGCGGCGTTTCTCCGGGGGTAATTCTGCCGCCACGCCATAAAAATGCTCCAACATGAGGATGCGGGTTTCCGAGCGGATTCGATCTGTTTCCGCAATTGCGGCTTTGATCTCGGGGGTGATGCTGGATGAGCCGAGCGTCACGGTTTCCAGATTGGCATTCGCCTCGCACATCTGCGTGCAGAAGGGGCCGCATCGGGATCCGTATTCCTTTTCCAGCGCCTTGATGCGCTCTGTCTGTGCAGGCATCAGACTATATTCGTGACAGAGCCATTCCGAGGGAGCGCTTCGAAAAAACCGGGTGGCCGCCTGTTCGGCGATCACTCCCAGCAGTAATATCCCAAGCAGGATGAACAGTCCGCGTTTCATCCCACTTAGTGATCCTGACGATGGAGCGTGTAGGGATTCAGAGATTGAAGATAACGATCCTCCCCGGTGGATCGGGCCTCAAGGGTACCGAGGAAGATGCCGCAGAACAGGGCAATGGACGCGGCAGTAATGGCAATTCGGGGTCGAGCTAAGAGCTGAATCCAGGAGAAAATCGCTGCGGCTGTGACCCCCTTACGATTCTCCTCCGATTCAAGGCGCATCCAGACAGCGCGGTTGAAATCACGACTGCCAGCTACTTCCGGCTGCCAGCTTTGGAGCAGGTTGGAGAGATTGTCTGTGGAATTCATGGTGACGGTTGGATCTTAACAGAATCGGCGGGCGGGAGCAGTCTTTATCGACCGATCCCGCCGCCCATTCATATTACTTGCAGCAGGTGGAGCACTTGCCGTCAGCGCACTTCGCACAGGAGCTGCAGGAGGTCTTGCAACAGCTCTTGCAGGCGTCAGCAGCCGAGGCCGTCGCGAGACCGAATCCGGCAATGACAGCGAGCAGGGCACCTGCCTTGATGAGGGTTGTGATTGATTTCATTCTTTTTTGGTGGTTCGGCGCAGGATTAATTTCCCATTCCACAAAGTGATTCACCACTTTGAAGAAAATCCCCCGGATTATTTTTGTTTTCCTGCGATCATTACGTCGATGTGCATTTTTTGGCGCAATGCGGCCAGTTTTATCGCTCGTTATATTTTGACAAAAATCACAAGCTGTTGAATTCTGGGCCCCCATCCCCAACATCATCATGGTTAAAAAATCTCCACTGCGCTCCAATGTGCTTCTCTGGGGTTTCGCGTTAAGCTGCGTTGTTTCAACACAACTTTTTTCCCAATATAACAATCCGGCATTTTATCTGCCCGTTATACCTCCCCTGAAAGTAACAACTAATAATACGCAACCCGATCTTATTCCGTCCACACTGGCATTAGATCCTGTACTATCAAAACAAGTAACACTTCCTCTAAAATGGAAGTATGGCTGGGCTGATGGTCAACGCGCCAATACCATTGGGAGCGCTGCTGCTGGAGATCCTCTCCCCAAGTCAACCTATTATCTGTCTACTGGGTATTCTCCCCAACAGATATCCATTGCCTATGGGTTTACTAATCTCCCTGCTGGTGATACGGGAGCTGGAAAAATTATCGCTGTGATCGAGTCTTACGGAAATACGAATATTCAATCGGATTTGAATACGTTTGATGCGCACTATGGCATCCCAGCAGCAACGGTCCATATCGCTTATCCTGGAGGAACACCAACCTCTACAGATGCTAGTTGGGCTGAAGAAACCTCCCTGGATGTGGAGTGGGCTCATGCCATGGCACCTGGAGCAACGATTTGGGTTATCGCTGCACCCGATAATACATTAGCTAGTTTGTTAACAGCTGTCGATTATGCGGTTAAAACAGTGAAGGCATCCGTTGTCTCGATGAGTTGGGGATTGGATGAGTTTTCCACCGAAAAAAGCTATGATTCTCATTTCACGAACCAGACGGTAACATTTATCGCTTCAGCCGGTGATAACCAGGATACCAATTGGCCTTCAACTTCTCCTTATGTTTTGTCCGTCGGTGGAACCACATTGACATTAGATACAAATACGAGTGCCATTATCTCCGAGACCGGATGGAATGGCCTGAATGATTTAAGCATTATAGGGCCAGGAGAAGGTGGTGGTGGTGGATTCAGCCAATATGAAAAGCAGCCTCAATATCAAAATGGCTACACGGGATATACTAATAATTTCAAAACTATTCCTGATGTTTCCTATAATGCTGATCCCTACACAGGATTTGCCATCTATTTCACTGCTCCAGGAAGTTCCACTGGGGGATGGGTTGTGACAGCGGGTACAAGTGCCGGTCCTCCTCAGTGGGCGGCCATCGTTGCTGTGTGCAATTGGAGTACTCCAAAAGCAGGGAAATTAAATTTTATTTGGGATGCTTATAATTTCTATTTTGGCGCAACAACAGACATTACCGTTGGAAGTAATGGTGTCTATCCTGCGACTGCTGCCTATGACCTCGCCACGGGTATGGGAAGTCCGCAGGTGGGTGTTTTCGGACAAAGTTGGTACATATCATACGAGCCATCCACTATTTACTATTAATAGAACACCTCTTGGTAGTGGAGTTACGAAGGATGTCATGCAATGCACGCACCGGGGTAAAGAGCTTTGCATGCAACCTCTAGGAAATCGCCTCAGCTGAACTGTTGAATGCTGGATGGATGCGTTCAGCCATTCCGCGTCAGGTGCCGAAACATCATTTCTTTCTCTTTGTATTAACAAAACAATTTCCCGATACCGCGCGGTACGGGCTCACTTTTCACTTCCCAAGCTTCGTTTTTGAGGAACCTGAACAACCGCAGCCGCCACCACATCCCGGATTTTTCCGCTTCTTGAGCCAGCCAAGGATAAAATAAAGCGCCGCCGCCACTACCAGCGCGAGGGCGATCACAGACTGGACTGTTGGGCTCATGGTTTCAAGGTAGCACAGAACTCGGTTCTTCTTGTCCTAATTCATTCTGCCATCCCTTAGTGAAATCCAAGCAACCGGCCACCCTGATAAACGATCAGGGCAGCCACGTAGGCCGTTCCCGTCATGTAAAAGAACTGAAAGATCGGCCAGCGGAAGCTGTTGGTCTCTCGCCGCACGACGGCCAGCGTGCTCACGCACTGCATGGAGAGGACAAAGAAGACAAGGATCGAGAGGCAGGTAAGCGACGTGTAGACCGGTGAGGCATCAGGGCGTTGCTGGTGGCGCAGCGTTTCGCCAAGCGTGTCGGGAGAATCCCCTTCTTTCCTCTCCACATTGTAAACGACCGACATGGTGCCGACAAAAACTTCCCGGGCGGCCTGTGCGGCAATGAGGCCGATACCGATCTTCCAGTCCATGCCAAGCGGTGCAATGGCCGGTTCGATCACGTGCCCGAGACGGCCTGCAAAACTGTGTTGAAGTTCTTCCGTCTTGGTCGGTTCCGGTGCTCCGGGAGCAACCGTCATCTTGGGAAAGCTAGCAAGGAACCAAAGGATGATCGAAATGGCCAAGATGACCGTCCCTGCGCGCTTGAGGAAAATCCCCGCACGCTGAAACATCTGGGAGATGATCTGGTGAAGCGCGGGGAGCCGATAGGGTGGAAGCTCCATGAGAAAGAGGGGCGTCTCTCCTTTAAGAATGGTTTTCTTAAAAAGCCACGCAAAGAGTAGCGCTGCCAGGGTGCCCAGAAGATAGAGTCCCATCATGAGGGCTCCCTTTGTCCAGACCGTCCTCGTCGGCATCAGGGCGGCAATCATCAGGGCGTAGACAGGGAGACGTGCCGAACAGCTCATGAGCGGTGCCACGAGGATGGTAACGAGTCGGTCTTTGGGGTTCTCGATGGTCCGCGTGGACATGATGCCGGGGATCGCGCAGGCATAGGAACTGAGCAGCGGGATAAAGGATTTGCCATGCAATCCCACCTTGTTCATCACGCGGTCCATCAGAAATGCCGCGCGTGCCATGTAGCCGGTGTCCTCCAGCAGGCCGATGAAAAAGAAAAGGATCAGGATCTGCGGCAGGAAAACCACGACTCCGCCGACTCCTGCAATCACGCCATCCGTCAGCAGATCGCGCAGATCGCCTGGCGCTAGCACGGCCTGCACAAGGCCGGCGAGCTTGTCGAAGCCCGTATTGATCCAATCCATCGGATACTGGGCGATCGTGAAAATGGAGACGAACATCAGGGTCATCATTCCAACAAAACTGACCCACCCCCAGACTGAGTGAGTGAGCAGATCATCAAGGCGGTGGGTGAAGGCATCGCTGATGTAGTGTCCCCCCTGCGTGGCGTGACAAAGTTCGGCAATGCGGGCGTAGCGGGCGGAGACCAGTTTCTCACGCCATTCGGGCAGCTCCCTCTCCAGCATCGCCCGCTGGGCAACGGCAAGAATAACGGCCTCGCCGGCTCCAAGCTCTTCCGCCAGCGGGGAAGTCTCCGCGTCCGGAGCGACAAGCAAAAGAGCGGCCTTCATGCGGGCAAGCGGATCACGGGGAGTGCGAGGATCAATGGGGTGAACTCCTCCCCAGCGTGCGGCCACGGCATCATTGGCACGGGTCCAGAGAGCAGGTAGCTCCGGCCGCCAACTGCTTCTGGGAATTTCCGCCCGGCTGAGCGCAAGCCGGAGCGGAAGCAGCGATTCTTTTCTGGTCGCCTGAAGCGGAATGACCGGCACGCCGAGTTCCTCGGAGAGTTTGTGCGTATTGATCGGCATCCCCTGCGCCTCGGCTACATCGATCATGTTGAGTGCGATGATGGTCGGCAGGCCGAGTTCCAGTACCTGGGTGACAAAATAGAGATTCCTCTCGAGATGCGAGGCATCGACCACACAGAGAATGCGCTCGGGCCGGGGCGTGTCCTGACGCAGCCCCAGCAGCACATCTCGGGTGACACGTTCGTCCGGTGCGTGTGCACTCAGGCTATAACTGCCAGGCAAGTCGAGCAGCTCAACCCGCTCGCCGTGTTGTCCGATGAATTGGCCCGACTTTTTTTCCACCGTAACGCCGGGGTAATTCCCAACTTTTTGACGCATTCCGGTGAGGGCGTTGAAGAGTGTGGTCTTGCCGCAGTTGGGATTGCCAACGACGGCGTAAGACTTTGCCGTGACCTCACCCGGGAGATGTTCCGGTAAGGCAAGCGATGCGGGATGTGATGGTAACATCGGCCGGGGTGCTGCTCCGCGGGCCAGCGTCTCCACCGTTCCAAGCGAGCGCGTCGTCTCATCAATGAGCACCCGGGAGGCATCCTCCCGCCGGATGCTTAGTTCAAAGCCCCTCAAGCGGAACTCCAGCGGATCACCCATCGGCGCGCATCGGACAAAAGCGATGCGTGTGCCGATGAGCAGGCCCAGCTCTCGCAGTCGGGAAGCCAGCTTCACGTCGGAAGGAAGCGAGGTGATGACGGCGCTTTCGCCGGGCCGAAGTGAGGAGAGCCGTGTCATTTAAAAAAAGTATTCCTGAAGGTGGACTCGGCATCATGTCCGCAACACTTCACGAGATTGAGATGCAATATCATTCAGGGGGCAAAATCAAGCTAGGGAAGCGCTGGCAGCAAGGATGTCCAGCTTGACTACACTCTCTTCGATCCAATCCGCTTCTTTGGCTTTCCCGACTTCATGTTCTTGCAGGTTCCTAGCAGTCTCAGTCTGTCACAGCGCCCTTCAATCCTCAGGGCCTTCTCCGTCGGGGAGAAACCCATCCTCCGGGTGATGCAGTTCTGCATGATGTCGAGATTCGGATCTTCAAACTCCACGATCTCGCGACAATCGACACAGATCAGGTGATTATGATGAGGGCTCTGGAGAAAATTCGGGTCGTACAGCCGCTCGCCGCCGCCAAGGGAAATTTCGCGCAGCATCCCACTCTCCACCAGATGCAGGATCGTCCGATAGATTGTCGCGCGGGATGCGGAGGAGTCGCTTTTGCGGAGCCGCTCACAGAGCTCCTCGGGCCGGAAATGCTCATGCGTCCGGAAGATCAGTGTCGTCACCGCCTCACGCTGCTTCGTGAAGCGGAGTCCCTTGGAGGCGAAGAACGCCTGCGCCTGTCCGAGCACCGCTTTCAGCGAAGGTTGATCCATAATGGCGGAGAATGATGCGTGACCGCTTCAGGGTCAAGGCGTGTATCGCTGCGCTAGCGGCAGACGGCGGCCCATACCAAAGGCTCGGCCTGTGACCTTTAGTCCCGGCGCGGCTTGCTTGCGCTTATACTCGTTGCGATCCACCAATCCGGTGATTCGGCGCACCAGACTTTCTTCGTATCCACGGGCCACAATCTCATGGATGGGAAGATTCGCTTCCACATAGAGAGCCAGCACAGCATCCAAGAGATCGTAGGGAGGAAGGGTGTCTTGGTCCGTCTGGTCGGGTCGCAGCTCCGCGCTCGGGGGTTTTTCAATCGTGGACGCGGGGATGATCTCACCGTTTCTGTTGATCCAACGGGAAAGGTCATAGACGAGCGTTTTGGGCAGATCAGAAATCACCGCAAGGCCGCCACACATATCGCCGTAGAGTGTGCAATATCCGACAGCCAACTCGCTCTTGTTGCCAGTGGTCAGAAGCAGGCTGCCAAACTTATTGGAAAGCGCCATCAGCGTGATTCCACGGAGGCGCGCCTGAAGATTCTCCTCTGTAGCATCCTCAGGGCGCTCACTAAAAGCCTCCTTGAGTCCAGCTTTCAGAATCTCGTATGTCTGTGTAATAGGAAGATTAAGGCACTGGATGCCAAGGTTTTGCGCAAGGATATTTGCGTCAAGAACGCTTCCTTCCGAGGAAAAGGGTCCGGGCATTGCTGCACCCGTTACATGCTCTTTGCCAAGGGCTTCCACTGCCAAGACAGCCGTCAGCGCTGAATCGACCCCGCCGCTCAAGCCGAGCACGGCACTCTTGAACCCGCACTTTTTGAAATAATCCCGCAAGCCGAGCACAAGCGCCTGGTAAAGTTCGCCAAGCTTTTCTCGCGGGGGAACAGCGTTGTGCTGTGGTTGTTCCAGATCCACCACGCCCAACTCCTCGGCAAATCCCTTGAATTCCTTGCAGATGTCTCCTGTCGCCGTGAACACCAGGGAGTGCCCATCAAAGACCAACTGATCGTTACCTCCCACGGCATTGCAATAGATGATTGGTTTCTTAAGTCGCTCTGCTTGAAAGCGTAACATCTGCAAACGTAACGCCGGTTTACCAAGCTGAAAGGGGGAAGCGCTCAGGTTGATCAAGATTTCTGCCCCGGCTTCCGCAAGCTCGGCCGGAGGATCGGCGCGGTACAGCGGGCCCGGGAGATACTCGGGCGTCCAGAGATCCTCGCAGACGGTAATGCCGATACTTTTCCCCGCAACTTCGACTGGGGACGAGGCGCTGCCTGGTTCAAAGTAGCGCGCTTCGTCAAAGACATCGTAACTAGGCAGCAACCGTTTGTGCACGATCACCGGCACCGCTCCTTTGCGCAGCAGCGCGGCTGCGTTGTAAAAGGGCTTTCCATGACCACTCTCATTACGGTCGATAAATCCGACCACGAGCGGCACCTCACCGACCGCATCATGCAAATCGGCCAGGAGCGCAAGATTCCTCTCAACGAACTCCCCGGCAAATATCAGGTCGAGTGGCGGATAACCGGTCAGGGCCAGTTCCGGTGTAACCACCAGCTCAGCCCCCTGCACCACGAGATCGTGGTAGGCGTCGAGAATCAATCCGGCATTCCCGGTGAGATCCCCAACTGTTGTGTTGATCTGAGCCAGTCCGATGCGCATAGACAGAATCCTACCAGAAACCCCACTGTCGTGTGGCACAAATATAGCTGCCAAGCAGAAGATTTGCGGTCGCATGAGCAGCAACACAGGCCGCGAGGCTCCGTGTGCGTGTGGCCACCAGGTTCAGCAGGATGCCGGTGATGAATGCCGCGGGCCAGTCACCGGGTGAATGCACCAGCGTGAAGGCAACCACCACGGCCCAGAAGCTGAAGCGATTGGCGCCGCCGAAGGGGAGCGCGGTGAAATCCTCGCGCACAAGGTAGCGGAGGAGGAACCCGCGCCAGAAAATTTCCTCCACAAGCGGCACCACCAGAACGAGTCGCGTGAACCGGGTCGCGAGCATCCAAGGAGTTAGCCCCGGAACGACGTAGGGATCGAATCCATCGAGCCTGTGTGGCTGATGAAAGAGTTCTTGCGGTGCCACCCAGAGCACAAAGATCAGCGTGCCGATGCCGACCCCTAGCAGCAGCTTCGCAGGGGTGGTGTTGGTGAAATCATAATTCTTCCAGAACCAGAGCAGCGCGGCGGCACTCACGGCTGTCTGAAGTGGATAGATCCAGTACATCGGATCGATCGTGATGCCTCCGAAACTGGTCCATCCGAGCGCTTTTGCTCCCGAGACAGCCATCAGGCCAGCCATGAACAGAAGGAACGGGAGCGTGTAGGCAAGGAGATCCTTTGGGATGAAATCGACTCGGGCCTTGGACATCGGTCTTGGGTAGCAGTTCCTCCCTCGGAGGGAAAAGGGTTTCTTCTTCCAGTCGCTCTCGCGCTATTATCGAACCATGCCCCGCCGTCCTGACATTTCTGCCGATCTCCTGCCGCTTCTAGGCTCCCATGTGCCGACAATCGGCGGGGTGTCCACCGCCATCGATCGCGGAGTCGGCATCGGCTGTACCGCCATCCAGATCTTTGTGAAAAACAACATGCAGTGGTTTGCGAAACCGTTACCGGAAGCGGAGGTTCTCGCCTTCAACGAACATCCGCTGCGTTCCAAACTCGGCTGCGTGGTGGCCCACGCTGGCTATCTCATCAACCTCGGTGTCGAGGGTACCGAGAACCACGAGAAATCATTGAAATCGCTCTCGGATGAACTGCTCCGTTGCGAGCAACTCGGGATCCGCTCCCTTGTCCTGCATCCTGGCTCCCACTTGGGCGCAGGTGTCGAAGCAGGCATCGGCTGCGTCGTGCGCAACCTCGACCGACTTCATGCTGAACATCCATCACTCAAGGTGCGGATCACGCTGGAAATCACGGCGGGACAGGGAGCGTGCCTCGGGGCGAAGTTCGAGGAGATCGCGGAGATTCTCAGCGGTGTCACCGCTTCCGAGCGCCTGCACGTCTGCTTCGATACCGCCCATGCCTTTGCTGCGGGATACGATCTCGCCGCCCCCAAGGGTGCGGAGAAAGTCTTTGCCGACTTTGATCGTGTCATCGGTCTCTCCCGACTCTCTGTGCTCCACCTCAACGACTCCAAGGTCGCTCTCGGTTCGCGTGTCGACCGCCATGACAATCTTGGCAACGGGTTGATCGGGCTCGAGGCCTTTCGCTGGATCATGAATGCACCCGCACTCAAAGATCTGCCCAAGATTCTCGAAACACCCAAGGGCAAAGATCTCGCCGAAGATGTCGAGGCAATGGCCCTTTTGCGCGGTTTTCTAGTATAACAATACCAGATATTCGATTTGATTTTCCATCGCGGCATTTTTTAGAATCCCCTCTTCATGCACTACGACAACCAAGGCGGCGACGACCGCGATTCCTCCTACTCGAATGCCTACCGCCAGTATTCCCACGATCAGGTGCTGGATAGCCGCGAACTCCAGGTGGAGCGGAAATTCTTCCGCTTCGAAGTCCGCGAAAATGATCGCGGTCGCTTCCTGCGCATCACCGAGGAGAATCAGGGGCGCCGCAACACGGTGATCGTTCCTGATTCGGGCTTCGCCGACTTTGCCAGGGTCATCGCCGAAGTTCTGTCCGCGCAGCAGGGCTGATCGGCTTCACAGGTGGCACCATGAAGCTTATTCGTGGTTGTCTTATTACCGAACTCCAGCGACGACTAGAAAAACCACCATCTCCCATGAAACGCCATCTCCCGATTCTACTCACTCTTCTCCTGCTGCCTGCCTGCACCACCCATCTGCAACGGAAAGAACAATTCCTCACTGAGGCCGGATTCCGCGCCGTGACCCCGTCGACACCGGCGCAGATCGCCCATCTCCACTCCCTTCCGCAAGGCCACATCACCCAGGTTACCCACAAGGGAAAGCAACTCTTCCTGCTCGCCGACTCCAAAAAGAACCTGCTGCTCGTCGGGAGCAACTCTCAGTACGAGAAATACCAGCACATCCTCTACACCAAGGAAGTCGAGCCGGACATTGCCAACGAAAAAGCCATCAAACTCGAACAGGCCGACTGGGCGGATTGGGGCGGCTACTATGGCCCGATGGGCGGACCCTTCTACGGACCGATGTTTTATTGATCTGTCCCTTGGGATGAAGCCAAACAGAGAGGCTTTTGGCTGCTTGGCCAAGCGGTTAACTCTCGAAGGAAGCAATTATACAGACTGGCCACATTGAGTTCCCAATACGGGAACAAAGTGCTTGACGGTGGCTGATGCTGATTTACCCTTCTCATGAGAATCATCTCCCGAAAAACACTCCGTGACTTCTATGAAAAGCATTCGGATTCCAAAGCTCCCTTGGAGGCGTGGTTCCATGAAGCAGTCGCCGCAAAGTGGACATCACCCACCGACATCAAGCTGCGCTATCCCTCTGCCGATGTGCTCCCGGGCAATCGGGTCGTCTTCAACATCAAGGGAAACTCTTACCGGGTCATTGTGAAAATCCACTATAACACCTCGATCGTTTTCATCCGCCATATCGGTACCCATGCCGACTACGACAAGATCGACGCGGAGAGCATCTGATCCATCCCATGAAACTTAAGATCATCAAATCGGGAAAAGAGTACACGAAAGCCCTAGCGCGGGTGGAGGAGCTGATGGATGCCAAGCCAAACTCCTCCCAAGAGGAGGAGCTGGAGCTCTGGGCTCTTCTTGTGGAGCGCTATGAGATAGAGAACTTCCCGATGGATATTCCCGACCCTGTGGAGGCCATCAAATTCCGGATGGAGCAGGAGGGGCTACGACAAAAGGATTTGGAAAAATACTTCCCCGGCAAGAGCCGCGTCTCGGAGATCCTCAATCATAAGCGTTCCCTGAGTATCGGGATGATACGCGCCCTTCACCATGGGCTGGGGATTCCCGCAGAGGTTTTGATCCGCGAAGTTGCTGCATAGGAACTCCGCAAACGAGGGTGGAAAGTGCTCCGCATCTGGGAACACTCGCTTAAGAAAAAATGCCGCAGGCAGCTTGTCGCTCGGATTCAGAAGGCCCTTCGTTAAAGGCTTGGAAGTTTGGATGTGGGGTCAGGAACGCGAGCGCTGCTGTAGTGTATCTACAGCAAGCGAGCAGTGACGCCGCACCACGTCAAAATCCCAAGTCTTCCTGCTGCTAGGCCGTGCGGCCGCAGCAGCTCTTATACTTCTTCCCCGACCCGCAAACACACGGATCATTCCGTCCAACCCTCGGAGCTTCCTTTTTCGGCTGCGGAGCGGCGAAGGCGCGATCCATTTCAGCGGAAGCAACTGAACCAGGTGCTGATGGGGCGCTTGGTGGAAGCTGATTCTGGCTCTGAGCAGCAAGTCCACCTTGGGATGGTTCGAGGAGATCGCGCTGCATGAGGTGCTGCGGGAGTGAGGCAAGGAGTTGCTCAAAGGCCTGGAGATTCGTTGTGCTGCGGAAGAGGTTGTTGAGCACCTCGTTCTTGATGCTCTCCATCAGCTCGACGAAAATCGCGTAGGCCTCAGTCTTATACTCGGTGAGCGGATCCTTCTGACCGTAGGCACGGAGATACACGGCTTCACGCAGACTGTCCATGGCGTAGAGGTGTTCCTGCCAGAGGCGGTCCACTGCGTTGAGAATGACATATTTTTCCAAGCCGCTACGCGCTGCGGCATCCTCGATGGCGGCTTTGCGGTCGTAAGCCTCGATGATGGCTTCCTGCACGAACCGTCCGTTCTCCTCGATGGAACGACTCTCAAAGGCACATTTCTCCGCCGTGAGTCCGAGCGGAAAGGTGGTGTTGAGCCATTGCAGGAGTCCGGTGACATCAGGTTCAGAATCATTCTCGGTCGTGAGAAACTCTGCGACTTTCTTCGGCACCGCCTCGGTGATGACCTCATGGATAAGGGCGCGCGGGTTCTCCACATCCATGACTTCGTTGCGATAGCCGTAGATGACTTCCCGCTGCTGGTTCATGACATCGTCGAACTCCAACGTACGGCGGCGCATGAGGTAGTTCCGTTGCTCAACCCGCTTCTGCGCGGTCTCCACGCTCCTATTGAGCCAGGGATGCTCCAGTTCCTCACCCTCCTTCATGCCAAAGGTCTCCATGATTTTCGTCATGCGATCGCTGGCGCCGAAGTTGCGCATGAGGTCATCCTCGAAGCTGATATAGAAACGGGAGCGGCCGGGATCTCCCTGACGGGCGCAGCGCCCTCGAAGCTGACGATCAATGCGGCGCGATTCATGACGCTCGGTACCGAGCACAAAGAGGCCGCCGACTTCGGAGACCCCCTGGCCGAGTTTGATGTCGGTGCCACGACCGGCCATGTTGGTGGAAATGGTCACAGCTCCTGGCAGTCCTGCGCGCGAGACGATCTCGGCTTCCTGCATGTGGAACTTGGCGTTGAGCACGGTGTGTGGAATGTGTTCCCGCTTGAGCATCCGGCTCAGCACCTCGGAGGACTCGACGCTGGCTGTGCCGACCAGAATCGGCTGGCCTCGGCCGTGGGAGGCCTTGATTTCATCAATGGCGGCGGCGAGTTTCTCGCGGCGGGTTTTGTAAATGCGGTCGTTTTCGTCGAGGCGTGCCACGGGGCGGTTGGTCGGGATGACGGTAACTTCCAGTCCGTAGATATCGTGGAACTCATTGGCCTCGGTCTCCGCCGTGCCGGTCATGCCCGCCAGTTTCTCGTAGAGACGGAAGTAATTCTGGATGGTGATCGTGGCCATCGTCTGAGTCTCGCGGTCGATCTGAACTCCCTCCTTGGCCTCGACGGCCTGGTGTAGTCCATCGCTCCAGCGGCGACCCGCCATCTTGCGTCCGGTGAAGGTATCAACGATGACGACTTTGTTTTCCTCGACGACATATTCAACATCCTTGTCGTAGAGGCAGTAAGCCTTGAGGAGTTGGGCGATGTTGTGCATCCGTTCTGCGGAGGTGTCACAGTGCTGTTGCGCGGCGGCCTTCTTAGCGGCCTTCTCGGCAGGGCTCAACGCGGGATCTGCTTCGATGTCCGCGAACTCGGTGAGGAGATCGGGCAGGACGAAGGCGTTCGGATCGTCGGGGTTGAGGAACGTGCGTCCCAGTTCGGTGAGATCGGCTTCCTGCTGCTTTTCCTCAATGGTGAAGTAGAGTTCCTCCTTAAGTGCCACGAGGGCATCCTTGGAGGTGTCCTGATAGAACGATAGCTCGGCCTTGTCAGTCAGGCGGCGAAGTTCGGGATCCTCCATGGCGCGGAGCAGACCCTTATTGCGGGGCTGACCCAGCTTCACCTTGAAGAGGGAGAGTCCGGCGGTATCCTTTTCTCCCTTCTCGAGCAGCTCCTTGGACTCGGCGATCAGCCGGTTAATAAGGGCGGTCTGTTTGCGTACAAGCTGCTCGACCAGCGGCTTGAAACGGTCGAACTGATGGGTCGAGACCGTGGCCGGGCCGCTGATGATGAGCGGTGTGCGCGCCTCGTCGATCAGGATAGAGTCGACTTCGTCGACGATCGCAAAGTAATGCCCGCGCTGCACCTGCTGCTCGCGGCTTGTCGCCATACCATTGTCACGGAGGTAGTCAAAACCGAATTCGCTGTTGGTTCCGTATGCGATGTCGCACTCGTACTGCGCGCGACGCTCTTCGGGGGCCTGATCGTTCTGGATGATGCCTGTCGTGAGTCCGAGAAATGCGTAGAGCTGTCCCATGCACTCGGCATCGCGGCGGGCGAGGTAATCATTGACGGTGACGACGTGAACTCCGCGTCCTGTCAGGGCGTTTAGATAGACAGGCAGTGTGGCGACGAGGGTCTTTCCCTCACCGGTGGCCATTTCAGCAATACGTCCCTTGTGCAAGACCATGCCGCCGATGAGCTGCACATCGAAGTGCACCATGTTCCAAGTGTAGGGGTAGTCACAGACCGTGAACTGCATCCCGCACATGCGTCGTGCGGCATTCTTCACCACGGCGAAAGCCTCGGGTAGTATTTCCTCGAGTCGTAGTTTTAGAAGATCGGGATCCTGGATCTGGGAAAGCTCTGCTTTCCAAGCCGCTGTCTTTTCCCGGAGCACGTCGACGGATTGGGACTGAAGGGCAACTTCCAATTCGTTGATCTTGGCCACGGTCGGAAACATCCGGCGCACTTCGCGCTGGTTTTTGGAACCGATGATTTTTTTGAGAATCCAGTTAAACATGAAAAAAGCCCCTTTTTGGCAGGTGTTGACTAAATCTGATAGGGCCTCCTGCTGCAAGAACTGACGCAGGAAAGGCCGCCGTGGGATCCCAGAGATTACACCACAGCTGGATTAATCGGGCGATGACCCTAGGGATTCCCAGCATCCTCGTCCCGCCTCACGACTTGTGGGCGATCGTCCCCGGCCAGTAGTTCCGCCTTGAACTGCTCCCAATGGCCGCGCAGATAGCGTCCTGCAGTTGCCCCGTGGTCATTCCATCGACCACGGCAGCACCCGCGTTACGCCCGGTATCGTTCAAGGTTTGTTAAC
Organism: Spartobacteria bacterium UBA6821; assembly: GCA_002452515.1. Taxonomy (GTDB): domain Bacteria; phylum Verrucomicrobiota; class Verrucomicrobiia; order Chthoniobacterales; family UBA6821; genus UBA6821. The sequence goes on from DKEN01000013.1 coordinate 24,429, forward strand.
CCTTAAAACTTCACCCCAGCACTCAGGAAGATATTCTCGCTGGTCAGATCTGTGTTGCCCACCGAGGCATTGTAGAAGAGCGAAGCATTCCAGCGTTTGTAGAACTCCACCGTGACGCCAACTCCCGTGTAGAGAAAGTCCCGGATCGGAGCTGAGCTCCAGTTCGAGAAGTTGGGCGAGGCTCCTCCGAGCGTGCCGTTGATCGCATAGGGATTCTGCATGAACTCATGCTGCCAGGCGAGACTGATCTGGGGCACCACAACGATATCATTGTTGGCCTGCCAGGTATAGGCTGCGTGGGCCCCTACGCTTGAAAGCAGGCTTTGGCTGTTCCAGCTCTGGGAGTTAAAGTCCAAGCTCTGGGCTCCGGTTTCATTCACGGGGTTGACTCCCAGGTAGGTGTACTGAAGCGAAGCGGTGGGACCGTAGGTCCAATGGCCTCTCTTCAGATCGTAACCTCCTGCCAGCATGGTATCCAGCTCCCCGGCTCCAGGGGAACTGCTCGCCGTGCGGTTGATGCTTGTGGGAGAACCATAAGTTCCATACTGGATGACACGGGTGGCTTGGTAGTTGTTGTAGCCTCCTCCCGCCAGGGCATTGGCATAGAAGCCGACGGCTTCTCCCTTGGCGTTCTTCTGTCCGTAAGTGCCGAAAACTCCGAATCGCACCGCGTTGTCAATAAGGGAGCTGCCAACTCCCAGACCGCTCCCGGCCGTTCCATACTTGGCGTAAGTGCCTTCATAGCCGCAGTAGAGACCGGTGCCGAAGTTATCGTTCCATTTGTAGGTGAGTCCGGTGGTGACGCCGCCGCTCTCGGCAGTGTAGCCGGGGAGCATGTTGGCGCTGTTGGCCTGGGCGAAAATGCCGTTGCCATCCAGGAACATACCCCAATGATTATCCAGGCCGGGGCGGAGGATATCTTTCTTGCTATCGAGGACTCCCTTGCCGGGACTCTCTCCATCTCCCTGGCCTTCAATCACCGCGGTGTTGTCGGGCAGACCGCTCATGCTGAAGCCCCCACCCTCGGCCACCCTCAGGCCCCAGAGTCTCTGGAGGAGCTCGCTGTTCTGAGCGTTGGCGCTGTTGAAGGCGATGGTCGCCAGCGACTGGTAGAAGTTGGGCAAGATGCCGTTGAGGGCCTCTTGGTACTGGGAAGCGTTCAGACTGTCCAGAGAGGTAGAGACGACCAGCTGGTCGCCCGAGGTGGCGGAAATAAAGCTATTGAGCGCGGAGGCCACGTTGAGCTGATTTCGGTTGGCTGCCATCTGGGTGTAGCTCTGAGGAGCAATGAGGAGGGTTCCCAGGGTGTTGTTGTCGCTTTTCAGGAAGCGTCCACGATAGCCGCTTGGCATGTCGATTGCGGCAAAGTTTCCGCTGATGCCTCCGGGAGCGGAGAGGAAGTTGTAGCTGTTGCCGATTTGGATGACGTACCCATTGGCAGGCTTGACCTGTAGGTTGCCGGCCAGGCTGATGCTTCCCCCGGCTTTGAGTTTGTTGGAAGTGCTCGGGCCGTTGGGATTCAGGATGAAGGTACCCGTTGGGTTCTGGATGAAGTTGCGGGTCACTGTCAGGTTGCCGGGGCCTCCGACGAAGCCGCTGTTGATAAGGTTCCCATTCAGGGTGCCCGCACCGGTGAGGGTGCTGCCTGGGTCAATCGTCAGGGTGTTGCTCACGTTCAAGACACCATTCAAGATGACGGTGCTGTTGTTGTTCACGGCCACATTGGTGGTGAGGGTCAGGTTGCCTGTGGGGGTGATGTTCAGGATGCCGTTGTTGAGGAAGGTGGCCGAGGAGTAGGTGGCTGTGTTGCCGACGGTGGTGGTGGTCGGATAGACGGTCAGGCCATTGGTGGGATTATTGGTGCCATTCAGATTAATCCAGAGGGAGTCTCCATTTTCGATGAAGAGCTTGTAGTGTGTGGTGAGACCCACAACCTTGAACTCGCCGGTGGTAAGAAGGTTGGTGCCGAAGTAGAGGAGTTCTGTCGGGGTGTTGTTAAGGGTGACTCCCGTCAGGTTGAAGTAGCTGATGGAGGATCCCCGGGTGATCGTGCTCGTCACGTTGAGATAATCGTTGGCGCCACTCGCATTGGGGAGGGCAACCTGGGAGTTGGTGCTTGTGCTGCTATTCCAGATGAACGAGCTGATAGTCAGGATGTTGTTGAGCTGAAGGGTGCCTCCAGCAAGGGTGACATTACCGGTTCCCAGGGCGTTGTTGTTGGCGGTGATCAGCTTGCCGGAGTTGATGGTGGTTCCTCCGGTGTAGCTGTTGTTGCCGCTAAGCAGGGTGCTGCCAAGGCCTTGGCGAACCATGCTCAGATTGCCGGAGATGGTTCCCGCATACACGGTGTTGGTGGCTCCGTTGATCTTCAGGATGGCCGCGGCCCCACTATTGGTGACTTGGTTTGTGGAGGAAGCCGTCGTTGGCGAGGCGAGACCGGCGAGGGTCTGGTTGTATCCGGCCAGATTGTAGGTATTGGTCACGGCTGCGTCGGTAAGCGCTCCAACGTTCAGAAGGGTGTTTGTGGGAAGCGCGTTGACGATGCCGTTGCTCAGACCCGATCCGGCTTCAATGGTGGTAGGGCCCACGTAGTTATTGTTTCCCGCGTTGAGCGTGGCGGTGGCATTGCTGATGATCAGATCGGAGTCGAAGGATCCGGGGGTTCCGCTGCCGGTGATTTGGCCTTGCACGGAGAAGTTGCCGCCAGTGAGGATCAGGGTGGTGCCACTCTTTTTCAGGGTGCCGTTGAGCGTCAGGGTACTTCCCGAGGCGTTGTCGATGATGCCGGTGCCGTTGGTGACGTTGGCGTTGGTGATGTTGGTGACTCCGGTGGTCGCCTGGAGGGTTCCGTTATTCGCCAGATAGAAGTTGGTGGAGTTGCCGAGGGCTGAGTTGGTGGTGATCGCCAGGGTGCCGTTTGCTACCGCAAAGGAGCCGGTAAAGCTGGTGCCGATGCCATTTGTCCCGATCGTGAGCGTGCCGGTTCCGACCTGGCCGATCACTCCGTTTCCGAGAACAACGTTGCTCGGGGTATTGGTGTTGCCGTTGTAGCCGAAGTCCAGAACTCCGTAGTTCGTGATGACGCCAAGGACGGAGCCGGTAGATGATCCGCTTCCAAGCTGTAGTGTGGCGTTGGTGATCAAGGTGTCTCCGGTGTAGGCCATGTTGGTAGTGAACACGGTGGTGCCGGATGTTCCGCCTGAGTTATTAGTGATCACAGCCCAGGAGTTAGTGTTCAAGTTTTCGAGTGTTGCCGAGACGGAGGAGGTCGTGGCTGGGCTGAAGATGTAGTCCGCGGCTTGGAAGGTGCCTCCGGAGAGATTGCCCCCGGTGATATTCATGCCGCTGGGGTTGGTGACGGTCACAATGACATTGGAGGGTGAGAGGACCGTACCACCATTGACGGTGAAGTTGTTGACCACGTTGGTACCGGGGGCCTGGATGCCGAAGACGCCGCCGTTGACCGTGACGTTGACGAGGGGCGAGAGGACTCCCGTGGTGTTAGTGGTGTTGAGCGTTCCGTTGTTGACCACAATGGCGAGCGATGCTGCGCCGCTGCCCCCGAGCGAGGTGGTGCCGGAACCATTCTGGGTGACGTTGTTGTTGACTCCCGGAGAGACCGCCACGTTCGTGGTCCCATTGTTGGTCACGATCGTGTCAACGTCATTGGTGTTATAGAAATAGTTGAGCACGAGCTGGTCAGCTCGATTGGTGACAAGGCTGAAGTCGGTGAGTGCGAAGTCGGTGGTCTGGCCGAGGAAGTTCACGTTGAAATTCAGCCCGTTTCCGATGCTCGCATTGGTTCCCTGGATAATCACCCAACTGTTGGTCACTCCAGGCGTCCGCCAGAAGCTGTTGGTCGCGGAGACCAGGTTGTTCAAGACCACATCCAGGGTGCTGTTGGTGACATTCAGGTTGCCGTTGAGGATCACTGGCACCGTAAAGTTCGTTCCGCTGGAGGGATTGTTCGTGCTGTTATTGAAGAGGTTCCAGACAAAGGTGCCGTTGTTGGTGAAGGTCGTGTTGCCATTGATCACCAGGGCATTGGTCCCGGTCGGGGCGAGGGTACCGCCGTTGATGGTCGGGTCGGCCGTCGTCGTGATCGTGCCGTTGCCGCTGAGAACACTGTTGCTGTACACCGTGAGCGTGGCAGCCGAAACGAAGGCTCCATTGTCCAGGGTCAGGTAGTTGGCGTTGCCACTGCTCGTTCCGACCATGATATTGCCCGCGACGATCAGGCTGGATCCGGGTCCGGTGACCGTGATGGAGTTACTCGAGCCGCCGCTCGTTCCAATGGAGGTATCTCCAGCAACCAAGGCGTGCGCCCCATTGGTCACGATCAAGGTATTGCCATTTGCCCCTTGGCCGATATTGAGATCGCTAGAGTTGCTATAGAGCGAGTTCGTATCGGTCACCAGGAGCGTGTTGCTGTTGCCACCGACAGTGTTTATGTACCCGATCGTGTCATCGTTACCATAGAGTTTGGCCCCGTTGGTCACGGTGATTGAGTCCCCGTTCTCGCCTGCGCCAATGGAGATTCCGCCCGCCGAGCTGTCGAGCGTTGAGTTTGTTCCGGTCACGAGCACTGTGTTGTTCCCATTCGTACCGGAGTAGTTGCCGAGACTGAGGCCATCCGCTCCCAAAATGGCCTTGGCTCCGTTGCTGATCACCAGGCTATTGTTAGTGCCGTTGCCATTAGTATTGTTGCCGATAGTAAGACCTTCAGAGTTGCTATAGAGAGAGCCGGGTCCGGTGACGAGGAGCGTGTTGTTGTTGCCACCATTCGTAGAAGATCCGTAGCCGATCGTGTCATCGTTACCATAGAGTTTGGCCCCGTTGGTCACGGTGATTGAGTCTCCGTTCTCGTAGTAGCCCAGATAGAAGCCTAGCGTGTTGCTGAAGACCGATCCGGAACCGCTCACCAGCACCGTGTTATTTCCATTTGTGCCGGTTTCGTAGCCGATGTAGGTAGTCCCACTGACCAGGGCATGCGCCCCTCCCAGGACTTGCAGCGAGTTACTTGCTCCACCGTAAGCGATGTAGAGACTGTCTGTATTGCTGTAGAGGGAGTTGCTACCAGTCACCAAGAGCGTGTTGTTACTGCCATCAACGCCGATCTGGTCGTCGCTACCATAGAGTTTGGCCCCATTGGTCACGGCGATGCTGTCACCGTTCTCGTAGTAGCCCAGATAGAAGCCGGTTGTATTGCTGAAGATCGATCCGGGCCCGCTCACCAGTACCGTGTTATTTCCATTTGTGCCGCTTTCGTAGCCGATGTAGGTAGGCCCACTGACCAGGGCCTGCGCTCCTCCCAGGACTTGCAGAGAGTTACTCGTCCCACCAGCGATGAAGAGACTGCTGGAATTGCTGTAGAGGGAGTTGCTCCCTGTCACCAAGAGCGTGTTGTTACTGCCATAAACGCCGATCTGGTCATAAGCACTATAAAGTTTAGCCCCATTGGTCACGGTGATGCTGTCACCGTTCTCGGAGTAGCCCAGATCGATGCCGCCGGCGGTGAAGATCGATCCGGGGCCGCTCACCAACACCGTGTTATTTCCGTTGGTAGAAGAAGAATCGCCGATGAACGTTATCCCGTGCACGAAAGCGTGAGCACCCCCCGTCACTATTAGCGAGTTATTCGTGGCCGTATTGCTGCCACTTGTCACCTCACCGATCGTGAGAATGCTAGAGTTGCTGTAGAGGGAGTTGCTGCCCGTCACCAAGAGGCTGTCGCTGCTGCCATTCGAACCGATGATGTCCCCGATACCATAGAGCGTAGCCCCGTTGGTCACGGTGATGCTGTCCCCATTCTCTCCCTTGCCGATGATGGCTCCGCCCGCCATGGTAAGAGTTGAGTTGGTTCCGGTCACCAGGATCGTGTTATCGCCAGTGTTGGAGGAGTTGTTGCCAATCGTGGTGAGACCAGCCACCCTTGCGGTAGCTCCGTTGCTGATCACCAGGCTATTGCCAGTTGCGTTACTGATGCCGATCAAGAGCGTGCCAGCGTTGCTGTAGAGGGAGTTGCTGCCGGTTATCAGGAGTGTGTTGTTACTGCCAGTATAACCGATAGAGTCATTGCTCCCATAGAGCTGGCCTCCGTTGGTCACGGTGAGGCTGTCACCGTTCTCGTAGTAGCCCAGATAGAAGCCGGTTGTATTGCTGAAGATCGATCCGGAACCGGTCACCAGAACCGTGTTATTTCCATTCGTGTCGCTTTCGTAGCCGATGTAGGTACTCCCTTTCACTAGGGCCTGCGCTCCGTTCGTGATAACCAACGAGTTATTCGAGGCCGTGAAGGTGCTGCTTAGGTAATAGCCGATCGTGAGCGATCCAGCGTTGCTGTAGAGGGAGTTGCTGCCCGTCACCAAGAGGCTGTTCCCGTTGCCACCATTGCCGATGGTGTCATTGCTCCCATAGAGTTTGGCCCCGTTGGTCACGGTGATGCTGTTCCCGCTGTCGTAGTAGCCAATCGTGATTTCTGCCGAGTTGCTTAAGGTCGATCCGGGACCGGTCACCACGACAGTGTTGCCGGCGTTGGTGAAGGAGGCGTAACCAAGGGTCATCGTGGAACTATCAACCGTGGCCCCGTTGCTGATCACCAAACTGTTGCTTAAACCGTCACTGTTTCCGGAGCTCTGTCCGACTTTAAAATCGACTGTGTTGCTCCAGAGAGAATTGCTGCCGGTGATGAGCGCGGAGTTGCCGTTACCTGAGTCCCCAAGGGTAGCATACGCGCTGGAGATGGTGCCATTACTGAGCAGCAGCGAGTTGCCGTCACTGGTCGCGCCAGAGTACACACCCTCTCCGACGAAGACAGTATAGGCCCCCAGCTGGGCTCCATTGGTGATTACCAGCGAGACCGGCGAGTTGTTGCTGTAGCCTGCGAGAGGAGTGCCGCTTGCTCCCTGCAACCCTACATAAACATTACCACTATAACTACTGGCGTTGTTGGCCGTTGTGGTAAATCGCGCGCCATTGAGGATCAGTTGGCCTCCATTCACCACCAAGCTGGCGCTGTTGGTGCCTCCCTGTCCGGTCAGCACCGTGGTGCCCGATCCCAACTGGGCGATGATATCGAATGTCTGGGCGTTCGTGCCGGTGAAGATGGTGGCGTTGGTCAGCGTGTTGGCTTGGTTGAAGTTCACCGTGCCTGTTCCATTGCCGAAGGTGATGACTGGTGTGTTGATGTTGAAGTTCGTGTCGCTGCCGCCATAGGCGCCGTAGTTCACCGTGCCGGAAGAGTTACTCCCGAAAGCCACGTAGAGATTGGTGGTCACGACCGTCCCGTTAGCGCTGACGGTCAGGGTGCCATTGCCACCGAGGGCATCACTACCACCGACATAGAGACTGCCACTGTTGCTCCAGAGAGAGCCGGAACCGGTCACCAACGCGAAATTGCCACTTCCGCCTCCATAGCCAATATTGCCACTACCGGTGAGGACAGTGGCTCCGTTGGTCACGATCAGAGAATTATTCTGACCATTGTTACCGATGTCCAGATAGGATGCATTGCTGTAGAGGGAGTTGCTGCCGGTCACCAGGAGGGTGTTGTTGTTGCCACCAAGGCCGATGACGTCACCGGCACCATAGAGTTTGGCTCCGTTGGTCACGGTGATACTGTCCCCGTTGTCGTAGTAGCCCAGATCGATGCCTTCATTGTTGCTTAAGGTCGATCCGGGACCGGTCACCACGACCGTGTTGTTGGCGTTGATGCTGGAGTTGTAACCAAGGTACAAAAAGCCATTACTAACTGTGGCCCCGTTGGAGATCACCAAGCTGTTGCTTAATCCTTCATAGCCGATTTTAAAATCGCCTGGGTTGCTCCAGAGAGAATTACTACCGGTGACGATGGCGCTGTTGCTATTACCATCATACCCAATGGCCACATTCACGCTGTCAACAGTGGCCCCGTTGCTGATCACCAAGCTGTTATTTGAACCGCCCGCGTATCCGACACCAATAGCACCTGTGTTGCTCCAGAGTGATCCCGAGCCCGTGATCAGCGCGGAGTTCCCGGAACCCGCATTACCCACCGTGCTATTGGAGTCCACGACCCTACCACCCGCGCTGATGGTCAGGGTATTGCTGGAACCCCCGTTACCGACCGGAAGATTCGCGCTATTGCTCCAGAGAGAGTTGCTGCCGGTGATGAGCGCGGAGTTGCCGTTGCCAAAATAACCAATGGCCCCACCCGCGCTGGAGATGGTGCCATTACCGAGCAGCAGCGAGTTGCCGTCACTCGCGACATTGAACACACCCTGTCCGACGATGACTTCATTGGCTCCCAGCTGGGTTGCATTGGTGATTACCAGCGAGACCGGCGTGTTGTTGCTGTAATTTGGGAGAGCGCCTTGGCCCTGAAACCCCACATAGACATTACCACTCAAAGGAGCACTATTAGACGTTGTGGTAAATCGAGCGCCATTGAGGATCAGCTGGCCTCCATCCACCACCAACGTGGCGTTGTTGGTGCTTCCCTGTGAGGTCAGCACTGTGGTGCCCGACCCCAACTGAGCGATGACATCGACGGCCAATGCATTACTCCCGACGAAGGGGGTGGAGTTGGTCATCGTGTTGGCCTGGTTGAAGTTCACCGTGCCTGCTCCGTTTCCGAAAGTGAAGAGAGGGGTATTGATGGTGAAGTTCGTGTCGCTGCCGCCATAGGTGCCGTAGTTCACCGTGCCGGAAGAGCCTGTCCCGTAAGCCACGTAGAGATTGGTTGTCGTGACCGTACCGTTCGCGGCGACAGTCAGGGTGCCATTCCCACTATAGATTTTATCCCCGACATAGATACTGCCACTGTTGCTCCAGAGGGAGCCGGGACCGGTCACCAACGCGAAATTGCCATAAGACGCATCACTGCCGATCACGCCGGTACCGCCAAAGACCTTGCCACCATTGCTGATCACCAGACTATTCGTGTTCGCTACGTTCGTACCGATTGTAATGGTCGAGCTGCCCGAGGCGGTCAGGACCGAATTGGAACCGGTCACCAGAATCGAGTTGTTGTTAGCATTCGCACTGGAGTTGGCATCTCCCTGGCCGATCATTATTCCGTTTGCCGAGACCGTCGCCCCATTGGAAATGATCAGGGAATTACTAAATCCCTCATAGCCTACCTCAAGTTGACCAGAGAGAGTCCAGCTTGAGCTGGTCCCGTTGCTCCCAGTGACAATGGCGGTATTGCTGCTGCCAATGGGGTTGATGCTGTAGCCTCCAAAGCCGACATATCCGGTTGTGCCAGTGACCGAGGCTCCATTGCTGATCACGAGCGAGTTGGCATTGCCACCATTGCCTACAGTGAGTTGGAGTCCTGAGCCTCCCGAGACTGTCGCACCGGGACCAGTGACGACCAGGGAGTTTGAGGTACCACTGCCGGTGCCGACAGAAATGCTCGAACCCGGAGGTGCTAGTGCCAGGGCGTTTGTCACCGTCAGGGTGTTGTTGTAGCCTCCCCCACCGATCGTGAGACTCGTCAAATTCGTCAAGTTACCGGAGCCGCTGATGGCCAGGGTGTTGAAAGAAGAGTTAGATCCCCCCAACACGATACTGGAGGCAGAGAGAGCTCCATTGCTATTCACGATGAGGGAATTGCTGATGCCCCCATTATCGCCGATGGTGAGTGTCCCGGTGTTGCTCCAGAGGGAGTTGCTGCCGGTGACGACGACCGTGTTGAAATTACCGCCATTACCAATCTCTCCGTTGCTATCAATGAGCACCCCTCCGTTGGAGATCGTGAGTAAATTGCTACTAGAAGAGCTGTAGGTGCCGCCGAGCGTGAACGTTCCCGAATTGCGCCAGATTGAGTTGCTACCAGTAATCAGCGCCGAGTTTCCGGTACCCAAGATACCCACCGTGGCATTGGAGTCCACGACGCTACCACCCGCGCTGATGGTCAGGGTATTGCTGGAACCCCCGTTACCGACCGTGAGATTCGCGCTGTTGCTCCAGAGAGAGTTGCTGCCAGTGACGATGGCACTGTTGCCGGAGCTTCCGGCTCCGACGACACCACCCGCAGGACCTCCAACAGTCAATGCTCCGGTGGTGACTTTGCCGCCATTGCTGATCACAAGCTGGTTTCCGCCGCCGCCGTATCCGACGTAGAAAAACCCTAGGTTTGCAACCAGGGAGTTGCTTCCGGTGACCACGACCGAGTTGTTGGAGGAGGTGCTATTCTGTCCCTCATAAGTGAACTCGTTCGTCACGATGCCACCGTTGGTGACGATGATGGTGTTGGAGGCACCAGATACACCGAGAGCAAGTCCCTCGCCACTAGCCCAGGTCGCCCCGCTCCCGGCACCGTTAACTAGAACATAGTTATTTGACGAGGCGGCATTAAAGCCGATTGAGGTCGTATACCCGACTTGTAGGTTTCCCCCGTTGGTAATCAGCAGAGCGTTTGCGGCTGTATTGCTGCCGAGGACTAAATTATAGGTCCCCCCGTTGGTAGTGAGGATGGCGGTTCCAGCGTTGTCGATGGTCGCAAGGCTTCCTCCGTTTGGGACGCCGTTGCTCCAGGAGGCACCGCTCGTCCAGGCTCCGGAGATGACTTGGAAATAAGGATTGCCCGTAGCTTGGACTCTGGCACTGGCGAGTAGCATCCCCAGAAACAGGTAAGATAAAATTTGATTGCGACGTGAGCGAAAATTGGAATCCATGGTTTTGTCGGGTTCGTTCTGGGTTTACGGAAATTCTGTTTTCCCGCGAAAAACCCTTTTTCCGCTCCGAGTTCAAGCGGATTCTTAAAAACCGGAGCTTTTTTTCCAGTTTTACTACGTCACCTTCTCTCAGCGAAAAAGCTTTTGAGCAACCGCAGGGCCTCCTCGCCCCGCACGCCCGGGGTGATCTCACACTGGTGGTTAAGCCCGGGCATCTGGAGGATATTGATCCGCCCTCCGGCAGCCCCTCCAACGGGATCTCCACACCCGAAAATGACCCGCCGCAGCCGCGCATGGACAAGGGCTCCGGCACACATTGGGCACGGCTCCTTGGTCACATAGAGATCGCAGTCGTTGAGGCGCCAGTCGCCGATGGCATTCTCCGCCTGGGTGATCGCCAGCATTTCGGCATGGGCTGTCGCATCCTTGAGTGTCTCCACCTGATTGGAAGCCCTAGCAATGATCCGTCCCTCGCGCACCACCACGGCTCCAACCGGAACCTCCTCTGCCTCGTAGGCCTTCAGGGCCTGGCGCAATGCCTGACTCATGAAATAGTCGTCGCTGCTCAGGTCGATGAGAGGACCCTCATCGGATGTCATCTCGTGCGGATTGATCTCCATATTCCTGTAGCGTAAGCATACGAAACCTGAAACTTGAAACCTGAAACTTGAAGTAATTGAAAAACACGGGCGTGGGTCAGGAGATCGGTAACGCCTTCCGCTTTTGATTTTCAGCTTTGAACTCGCACTCTCCCGAGTGGCTCGCCCTTCCCAAGGGCTTGATTCAGCTTTCAAGTTTCAAAATTTCAGCTTTTTCTCTTTCCCATGCCAACCCTCATCGCCCCTTCGATTCTCGCCAGTGATTTTTCTCGCCTTGGGGAGGAGGTTGCCAGCGTCACGGCAGCGGGCGCAGACTGGATTCATTGCGATGTGATGGATGGTGATTTTGTCCCGAACATCTCCTTTGGTTCGGTCATTGTCGAAGCGGCGGGCCGTCACACGGCGTTGCCGCTGGATGTCCATCTGATGATCCAGAGGCCGGACCGTTATCTGGAGCAGTTTCTTAAAATCAAGGGGGTGGCCTCGATTACCTCCCATCTGGAGGCCAATCATGATGCCGGTGTTTCCCTCGATCTGATCCGGGCCGAGGGAAAGAAGGCGGGTCTCTCGGTCAAACCGGGCACCCCTCTCGATCAGGCACGTGTTCTCTTTGGCCGGTTTGATCTTCTCCTGATCATGACGGTGGAGCCGGGATTCGGTGGACAGTCCTTCATGCCCGAGATGCTGGAGAAGATCCGCGAGGCCGCCCGATTGAGGAGGGAACTGGGGCTTGATTTCCTGATAGAAGTCGACGGCGGCATTACTGCTGAAACCGCTGCACTCTGCAGTGAGGCCGGGGCCGAGGTGATGGTGGCGGGAACCTCAGTATTCAAAGCACCCGATCGCGCGGCGGAAATTTCAGCCCTGCGGGGCTAGTCTTAAAAAGCCCTTAGAGCAATTTTGATTTATCT
>DKEN01000033.1 GCA_002452515.1 Spartobacteria bacterium UBA6821
TATGTCTTGAACCTGTACCAGAGTTTTCAGAGGGGCCTCCTGATTGTTCAGGCAGAATCCCATCAGGCTCATAACCTGATGGAAGTAGGTTCAATAACTGAGCTTCCGGGAGAAAGAGGTCGATGCGGCGAGGGAGTATTACCCCACGGCGCTCTTCTGCTCCTCCCGCCATTCGTTCGGGAAGGCTTCAAAGACATGCTCAAAGACAACGCCGCACTTCTTCTTGTAGATGTCGGGCGCATAGGTTCGAGGGAGTAGTGACACCTTGCATCGCAGCTTTCAAGAATCTGAGACGGGAAAACGAAGGATGAAATTTGAGACTTGAAACCTGAGCCGCAGTTTTCAAGAACTCGCCTGGATGGATGCTTGCTTATCGTCGGAAGAGGGGGGCTGTGGCAGACGCATTTTCTGAAGATAACGGCTTCTCTCGCACATTTCCTCGATCAGTTCCAGCTTGCGACGGAAGGGTAGGGTCAGATACTCGCGGTGCTGTCGGAGACGGCTTCCTTTCCAAGTCGTCAAACTCCAATCAATCTGATCATCAGGATGGCTCATCATAGCTGGAAGGTTTCCCGTAGAGTAGGCTCAGTTCGTCGAGATCGGCAAGATCCTTGGGGCGACCCGAGGCCCGCTTCATGGCCAGAAGCGTTTCCAGACGGATCAGCGGAACCTCAACTCCCGGAGCCACCTCCTGCCAGACGGCGGCGGCGTACTCCTCCGCGAAATCGAATGGTTCCTGGACAAAGAGATCGAGCGGTGTGTCGCGGTGAAGATCCCCGCCGAGTTGCAACACGATCATCCCTTTCTCCCGGTGCCAGCGTTCCCTCGTCTCACGATCCATAAACTGCTCTGCCGTGACCGGCAGAATTGGTTCATACCCAGACTCCCTCAGGACGGTAAAAGCGCGTGCGATATTCTCACGATCTAGAGAGAGCACCATATCCACATCATAGGTGCTCCTCCCATAACCGTAGGCATTTACCGCCACGCCACCCACGACGAGATAACGGACATCAGCCCCGTTCAGTGCCCGGACAATCGTCTCGAAACTAGAGAGCCTCATAATTCGGAAACGGGAACAAGGAGACCGGAACCGAGGTGGGAGGAATGGCCAAGGGCGATGGGGCCTAGAATAATAAGTTCACTCAAAGCGCAGCGTTGTTCAGAAGACCAAAGTGCATCGGCCATGGTGAATATAAATTCCAGGTTTTTGACCTGAATTGCAATGGGGGATTGCTGGAGCATCAACCCTTTTCTATCCCCATCCTGTAAATCCTGTTCATCCTGTCGAAAAAGCCGACCTCTGACCTTCGACTTTTGGCTGCCGATCCTCCCGGATCAGGCATTGAACGGCACTTTGCTCCCGCAAAGCGGTGCCGTCCCTTCGGGATCATGCCTTTGGCATGCTTCATCGCACCTCATCCCAGAGGCTTGATTCTCGGATCTGCTGATCTCGGACTGCTCGGCCAATGCCTCGCATGACTAAGCCGCGTTCCCAACGCGCCTTTTCGCCTCTCGGACGTTCGATGTAACAGCCTCTTCTCCCCAAGCTCTACTCCAGAGCCAGGAAGTCGCGCACAAATTCGTTTGCAGGATTGGAGCGTACTTCGTCTGGAGAAGCAATCTGCTGGATGGTTCCCTTGTTGATGATGACCACACGGTTGGCGACCTCGAAGGCTTCCTCCTGGTCGTGTGTCACGAAGAGGCTGGTAAGGTGCGTGGTGTTGTGAAACTCCGTCAGCCAGGAGCGTAACTCCCTGCGGACTTTGGCATCTAGTGCACCGAAAGGCTCATCCAACAGGAGGACCCTAGGTTCGACGGCCAAGGCCCTGGCAAAAGCGACGCGTTGACGTTGTCCACCGGAGAGTTGGACGGGAAAACGGTTTTCAAGTCCGGAAAGCTGGATGGTGTTCAACAAGGAGAGAACACGTTCGCGGATTTTTTGCCGGGAGAGGCGTTTATGTCGGGGAGCTACCCGCAATCCGAAGGCAATATTGTCGAAAATCGTCATGTGGTTGAAAAGCGCGTAACTTTGAAAGACAAAGCCTGCCTTACGTTCGTTCGCATTTTTCTGACTGACGTTCTCACCTGAGAAGAAAATCTCCCCGCTGTCGGAAAATTCAAGTCCTGCGATGATGCGCAGCAGCGTTGTCTTTCCAGAGCCACTTGGGCCGAGAAAGGCAACCATTTCACCCGTCTCAACCTTCAGATTTACATTGCTGACGGCTGGGAAGGCACCAAAGTTTTTGGAAAGGGAGGTGATTTCAATGCTCATAAAATTGGACTGTGGGCAAGCGCTTCGGGTGGTAGAGACTGGTAACGGTCTAAAGGGTGTTTTCGAGAGTAGATCTCTGACTCTCGGCGATCTGCCGTGCATTCTCCCATTCTGCGAGGGTCTTGAGGCATAGGGTGACAAGTGCGAGGAGTGCCAGGGCGGAGGCCAGTGCAAAACCAGCCGCAAACAGGTAATCATTGTAGAGACGTTCGATCTCCAGGGGCATCGTGTTGGTCTTCCCGCTGATTTTGGCGGAGACAACACTGACAGCTCCGAATTCACCCATGGCACGGGCATTGCAGAGAATCAGACCATAAAAAAATCCCCAGCGAATTTTTGGCAGGGTGATGTGGCGCAAAATCTGAAAGCCCGATGCCCCGAGCGTTAGGGCGGCTTCCTCCTCCTCGAAACCTTGGGCTTGCATTAAGGGGATCAGGCTTCGAGCCACGAAGGGAAAAGTCACAAAGGTGGTCGCCAGTACGACGCCTGGAAGGGCGAAGATAATTCGGATGTCATGCGCCTGGAGCCAGGGACCCAAGTAACCGCGGCGACCGTAGAGTAGGACATAGATGAGGCCGCCGATGACCGGAGAAACCCAGAGCGGGAGATCAATGAGGGCCAGCAGAAGAGCTCTCCCTCGGAAGTTGTAGCGCGTGATGGCCCACGCTGCAGAAATGCCGAAAAGGGCATTGGATGGGACGGCTACCATGGCGACGAGGAGTGTGATCTGGACGGAGTGGAGAATGTCGTGATCGGTGAATGTGCTTAGGAATGTATTGAGCCCTTTGGACAGAGCTCCCTGGAAAACAACAAGTAATGGCAGTCCTAGAAAAAGGATGAAGAAGAGAAGAACGATACCAATGAGGAGTCGCCGTACCCAACGGGGTTCGGAAGTCGATTTTACCAGGGTGTCCGCACGGCGATCACTCCCGGGAGGATTTCGAAAATCAATAAAGCTAGCCATGAGTCAGTATTTCTTAAACGCGGTTGCGGAAGCGATTGCTCCAGGACTGGAGGGAATTTCCGATTATGACGATGACTAGGGAGGCTGCCAGCATGGTAAATCCAATCGCAGCGGCCCCGGTGTAATCGTACTGATCCAGTTTGGAAACGATCATGAGCGGGGTGATCTCGGTTTTAAACGGGATGTTCCCGGAGATGAAAATAATGGAGCCATATTCTCCGACGGCCCGACCGTAGGCCATGATGATGCCGGTGAGGAGAGAGGGGAGTAAGGGAGGGAAAACGACGTGCCGTAATGTTTGCCAGCGACTTGCTCCGAGGCATGCAGCAGCTTCCTCCACATCAGCTGAAAGTTCACTGATGACCGGCTGGACGGCACGGACCACAAAGGGAAATCCGATGAATATCATGGCGATCAGGACGCCAAGCGGGGTAAAGGCGATCTTGATGCCTAAAGGTGCGAATAGTTTTCCAAGCCATTCATTCGGGGAGTAGAGAGCGCAGAGCGCTATGCCGGCGACCGCTGTTGGCAGGGCAAAGGGGAGGTCTGTTGCCGCCTCCATGAGACGCCGTCCCGGAAAATCATACCGCGCAAAAATCCAAGCGGCCAGCAGCCCAAAAAACCCATTGATGAGCGCTGCGATCATGGAGATGCCAAAACTGACCCGATAGGAAGCCAGTACCTGCGGATCTGAGACGGTTTCCCAATAGTGACTCCAGCCCCCGGAGAAGGTTTTTCCAATCAATGCCACAAAAGGAAGCAGGACGATGAGGGAAAGCCAGGTCACACTCCACCCGAGACTCAGGTTAAAACCAGGCAGAATATGGCGTTTACGGGACATCAGAAAAATGGAGAGGAAGGATCTTATAGCCAACTTGCCGCTAGATGTCTCGCCCTTCGGAGCTGATTTCACGATAGAGACGAAGGATCTCCTTGATGGCCACGAGGTGGGCTTCAACCTGTTTGCCGATCGGAGGATGATGAGGGGTTTCGAAGACAATCGAAAAGGGTTGCGGATGCTGTTCCTGAGGGGCGGACAAGATGCCGTTATACCCGCCGCAGATGATAGAATCACTTGCAGGGTGAGAATCGATCTCGGGCCGGATATCGCGTGGAATCACCTGGGATGCGGTTTGAAGGGCCGGCTCGAGAAGATGGCGGGTCAGGGTGCTGCCATTGGCATACCCGTAAATTCCCTCACTCGTATCATCGGTGTGAAGGGCAATGATACCGTCGAACTGTTTGGCTCGCAAATCCTGCTCAAGAAGCCGCACCTCGGCATCCTCCTCATCGCACCAAAAGCAACGATTGAGATCTTTTCCCGCGAGCCCCTCCCGCTGTCCCTGTTCGAATCCCCAGGGATTGCAAACGGGATAAATGAAGAGTTCGTAGAACTCAGCTAGGGAAGGCTCCTTTTCCAAAGAGTGAATCAACTGCATCGTGGCGATCACGCCCGATTGTTCATCACCATGGATGCCCGCAAAAATTCCGATTCGGTAAAACGGTGAACCTTCCGGGTCAGCCCACCGATAACGCAGCAGATGGGGGACATCCGTTCCATGACGTACATGCTGCGCCGTGATGTAGCGACTGCGTCCGGCCAGTTGATCGCCGTAGCTGCGAATCGATTCCGTCCGACCGCTTGAAGCCACTGCATCGGAATGAATCCCGTTCCCCTGTGGAAGAGGGGTCACTTCCCGTCGATTTCGGGACGATAGAAACTCCTTTTGGTTGGCTGCCATGGTGCTTTTCGGGAGAGCAAGGAGTTCGTGGTAGCGGAGAGAGTATTATCTGTTCCCCTTGAGAATCTGGTCAAAAATACCCCCATCGTCGAAATGAGTTTTCTGGGCTTCGGCCCAGCCACCAAAGTCAGCGATGGTCGTCAGTTGGAGTGGCTTAAACTGGTTGGCGTATTTTGCAGCTGCTGCCGGATCAATGGGACGATAGAAATTTTTTCCGATAATGTCCTGTCCTTCGGGGCTGTAAAGATACTCCAGATAAGCAGTAGCCTGTTTCCGGGTATTGTGCTCATCCACATTGGCATCGATCACCGTGACGGGGGGTTCCGCTAGGATGCTGAGTGATGGTGTCACGATTTCGTAGTTATCCCCGTTTAGTTTCTTGATCAAGAGCGCCTCGTTTTCCCAGGTGATCGAGACATCGCCCAAATTGCGTTCTGTGAAGCTGATGGTTCCTGCACGAGCACCTGCAGCCAAGCCATTCTTTAAAGCGTTTTTGTAAATCTTAGAGACAAACTCGAGCACTTTTGACTTATCACCGTTGAATTTCTTGTCGGCATAGGACCAGGCTGCAAGATAGTTCCAGCGCGCTCCACCGCCGGTTTTTGGATTCGGAGTGATGATGGAGACATCGTCCCGGATCAGATCGTCCCAATCCTTGATGTTCTTGGGATTTCCTTTGCGAACGAGGAAGACGATGGTTGAGGTATAGGGGGAACTGTTGTGGGGGAGGCGGCTTTGCCAATCCTTCGGAATCAGATGTTGTCCAGCTGCGTTCACCCCTCCTTTTTCGTAAATCGCATCAATGTCGTAGGCCAAGCCCAGCGTGGCGACATCGGCCGGAGTGCCATCTTGGATGGCCCGGGATTGCTTGCCGGAGCCATCATGGGAATTGCTGATTTTGACATCCTCGCCCGTCTTTGTTTTCCAATAGGAAGCAAATGCCTTGTTGTATTCAGAATACAGCTCGCGGGTCGGATCATAGCTGACATTCAGGAGATCTGATTCGGCCTTGAGTAGTGCAACCCCCTGCAATGCGAGAAGGAAGAGGATCGTTTTGCGAAAAATCATAGAAGGATGTGCTGGACTTTAATCAAGAAAATCAACGAGTCAATATAAAGACGATTAAAGAAGTCGTTATAAAAGGCTTCAGTGAAAAAAGGGTACAGAGCCGCAAGTGAAGAATTGTTCTCTTTATTGGCATCCTGTGAATCTTGTTCATCCTGTCTGAATGCAGTGATGAGAGAGGAGATCTTTGGACATGATGAACGGGATTTAACAGGATGAGGAGTTGAATGCGATCATGTTCAAAAAGGTCGAAAGCAAAGCTCCCTTTTGGGGTAGGATTCTTTCATTATTTATATCACATGAGACACAGGAAATCTTGCGTGGCAAGGGATCCACGCCTTAACATTTCTACCTTCGCACTTTTTTACTTTCGAACCTGTTCTGCGTCTAAATACCGTCGCCGTCGATACCCTGTATTTTCACGAGTTCCTTGGGTCCCACGACGGGAGACTTCATGACATCGGCAAGGGTTGTGCGATCCATGAGGTTTGCCACAAGATTACGAGCGGTGAGCATGACTCGACGAAAACGGCAGGTGGTTTCCTGGGTGCAGCGTTTGTAATCAGTCACTGAAACGCAGGCAATGGGCGCAAGATAGCCATCAAAATGGCGTACGACCTCGCCCATGGTGATTTTGGTCGGTGCTTTGGCAAGCTGATAGCCGCCGCGTTTGCCAGCTGTGCTGACTACCCATCCCTTTTCCTTGAGATCGAGCATGATGTGCTCGAGGAATCTTTTTGGGACATCATTTCGCCTGGCGAGTTCGAGAATGGGGATAGGCGGCCCCCCCTGATGCTCCACCAAGGTGAAGAGAGCACGTAGGGCATAGTCTGTCCTCATTGAAAGTTGCATAGACATAACATACACGATCAATCAGGTTGGGAAAAGTCCGAATAATACTCTGTGATGCTTTTGTGTTTCAGTGATACACCGTAAACGGTTAGGAATAACTCCATAACTTCCTAACGAACAACTTGCAGTTTTGATCCCGGCATGGCTTGTGCTTCGAGTTCCTTCGTTGGCTTCCTATCGCAATCCGGCACTCATCCTCATTATTATCACCGGCATTTTACTCGTGATTTCACCACTGCTCAATTTCTCGCATCCACGATGAATGGCATGATCCACTCCTGGAAGCCGCGGGTGATTTTTTTACTGATAGTGGTTCTTTTTATTTCGACGCACAGCCTGCTTTTAGCCAGTGATGCCGATCCTGGGACTTATCCTCTCAACCTGAAAAGTTACTACCCGGATGCACTTTTGCTGAATGCTGACTATTATCGGCCGAAAAAAATTCAGGATCTGTATCCGGGTACCATCATGCAAAATACCGATCGCTATCTTTCGGAGACGCAGGACGATATCAAGGGACTTGGGATGACGCCATTCCTCTACTACTGGGGGGATTTACTTGGGAATCCGTTTGGTGGATCAAAACAGTCAACAGTGTGGGATCAACTGCTCGTTGTCGGAGCCAAGATTCATTTGGACAGGCTCTTCGGATGGGAAGGGGGAACTCTGGTGGTCTCCTTTTCGGATTCTGCCGGCAACAGTCTCTCGCAAAGCACCGGGAATATCTTCAATCCCTCCCAGGCACTGAGTTTTCCCACATTTGCCTCCAACGCCCTCTACCTGAGGCAGGTATTCCTGGGCGAAAAATTGGAATTTCGATTTGGTAGATTTTCCAGCGCCAGTGTTTTTGCCTCGTTACCAGCAATGGGGGCACTTCCTGTGAGCGGAGCGGTCAATGGGACACCGACCTCTCTTTTCACCAATCTCAAGGGATGGCATTCCAATGGAAAACCCTCCTGGGCAGCCTATGCCAAAGTCGAACCAACCACGGCGACTTACCTGAAAGCTGCGATCCTGGAAGTCAACCCTCAGGCAAACGATGTCAATTATCATGGCTTTGATATGGGGATGAACTCTCGTGATGGCACTCTTCTCCTTACCGAATGGGGATGGACACCCAAGTTCGAAGGTTCTTCAACGTATGTGAAGGATACAAAGCCTGCTGATCGCGGCTATCCTGGCATTTATATGGCTGGGGCCTATCTGGAGAATTATCCCCAGACTCAGTTTAATGGACAGACGTGCAACGAGGTTTATGGTTTTTACTGGCAGGGGCAGCAACTGATCTGGCGTCAGCGCGATCATCCCAGACAAAATCTGAGCCTCTGGGGTGGCGTCACCTACTCCCCGCAGACACAAGTTGCACTGCTGCCGATCATGGGATACGGAGGCATCTACTATCAGGGACTCATTCAGACCCGAGAGCGCGATATCTCGATGCTCAATTTTTACACGGGAGCCATCTCTGGCGACTCTGCACCGCAGAGTCCTTCTTCTGCCAAGGCAACACAGGAGAATGTCATTGAGCTAAGCTATATCGTGCAACTGACGGATCATTTTCAGATTCAGCCTGATCTTCAATGGATCATTCAACCGGGTGGTTACAGTGGCGCTGCCAATTCACTGGTGGTCGGTTTGCAAGTGGCTGCGCAGTTCTAGAGCGATTTAAGTAATTCTCTAGCCATTNNTTGCCAACCAACCCCATGGCACCCGCAAATCGATGGACACACTATTATTTAAAGCGCTCTAAGTTTTCGCAAAGGGGAGGGATTGGCATTGGGTTTGCTGGAAAATGATTCATGTCACATTGTGGAAAAATATCGCCCTCCTTCACTTTCCATTCTTTTCAAACCAGAATTTTTTCCTCACGTTTCATCAAATGATCATTGCTGATGACTCCTTAGGAAGCGGAGCAAACGAGAACATTAAAATAACCTGGAAGGGTTGGGTTATCTGGGGCGTTGCGGCGCTATTCTATTTCTACGAATTTTTTGTCCGTGTGGCTCCTGCGGCGATGGCACCAGAGTTACAGCACTCCTTTAAGCTTAATGCTGCCGAGCTGGGAGCTGCCATCGGTGTCTATTATCTCATTTACTCNNCCCTTTAAACTTTCGGCTTCTGAACTGGGGGCTGCTATCGGTGTTTATTATGTTATTTACTCTCCTTCACAATTATTGGCGGGAAGTTTGCTGGATCGCTTCGGGGCAAAGACAATCTTGGTTCCAGCTTCTCTGATCTGCACGCTGGGCTGTTTTCTGGAGATCCTGGGGCATAATGCCTTCTGGTTGAGTGCGGCCCGTTTCTCTCAGGGACTTGGGTCTGCATTTGCCTTTGTGGGAACCATGTATCTGGCGGCGGAATGGTTTCCAAGATCTAGGCTGGCCATGCTTTCCGGACTGACAACTTCATTGGGAATGATCGGGGGCATCATGGGAAATTCGGGAATTGCACATCTTGTGGAGAAACTTGGATGGCATGTCTCCCTCATTGCTGCGGGATTCATTGGTTTGGTGATCACAGGGCTGATGTATCTTGTGATTCCGGGTAAAAGCCGCCATCAGAAAGAACAAGCTGCGTTGCCTGCGTATGCGAAAAGGCCTGGAATCTTCAAGTCCTTATTCATCGTTTATTCTAATCCTCAGAGTTGGTTCACGGGAATTGTGGGAACGGCGCTTTACATGCCTCTTTCCATTCTTGGGGCTCTCTGGGGAATTGAATACATCAGTTCGGTGACCGGAGGGAATAAAGTGGCCGCTGCAGGTGCAGCCACCATGCTCTATGTGGGTTGGCTGATTGGTGGGCCGATTGCAGGATTTGTTTCGGACAAGACCGGTATGCGCCGAAATCTGCTGCTTGGGGCAGGAGTGGCCACGCTGATCACGACGATCTGCGTGGTCTCCATTCATTCGCTCTCTGTGCCAGGAGCCTTTATCCTGATGTTGATGCTTGGATTTGCATCAACATCCCAGGTGGTCTGTTTTGCTACTGCCGTGGAGCACAATCCAGCTTCGGTCTCGGGCACGGCGATCGCAGCAACCAACATGATGATCATGTTGCTTGGCGGGGCTGGTGAATGGATGTTCGGGTTGCTCCTTGATCTCTTCTCAGGTGGTGGGCACCACACCTCTTACTCCACGAGTGCGTATCACAAGGCAATCCTCATCCTCCCGATTATCGCCGCCATCGGTGTCGTCGCAGCCTATTTCCTGACCGAACCAAGCAAAAAGGAGAAGACATCCATTAGTACGGAATCTCCAGTCACTGTGGAGGAGGTCGTCTGGCCAAAATTAACCCTGAACCATTGGCTCCACTGGCTCAAAGAGCACTTCCAGGATAGGAAACACTAAGTGGGTGGTTTCTCATCATCTGATGACCGGCTTCCCGATCAGATGATAAAGTCTATCTCGTCCTCGTGAAGCTGCACGGTGACCGAGGTTTTTTTAGATCCTTTTTTATCGAGTTTTGTTTGAACCTGCTCCCCTCGTACCAGAAGGGTGTCGGGAGGAATACTCTTCATCAGAAAGACATTGGCTCCGATCGTGCTTCGGGCACCAATCACGGTGTCACCACCCAAAATAATGCCGTTCGGATAGATGACGACATCATCCTGCACCTCAGGATGGCGCTTGAGCCCCTTGATGATCTCCCCATGCTCATCTTTCTGAAAACTGCGCGCACCGAGAGTCACTCCATGATAAAGCTTCACACGGTCGCCAATCAAGCAGGTCTCACCAATGACCACTCCTGTGCCATGATCGATGAAGAAGTGTGATCCGATCGTTGCCCCGGGATGAATATCGATGCCCGTTCGGCTATGAGCCCACTCGGTCATCATGCGAGGAAGAAGAGGAACTTCCTCCAGGTATAAAAGGTGAGCCACACGCTGGATGGCGATGGCTTCTAGTCCCGGATAGGCCAGCACGATTTCCTCCAAGCTCCTAGCGGCAGGGTCTCCGGCATACGCCGCCTCCACGTCGGTTTTTAGCAAGGCCCGCACGGCAGGAATGCCTGAAAAAAGTCGGTCGGTGATGGCAATAGCTTCCTTCTCCAAGGTCTCTTGGTTCTTTTGGTCCTCTCCCCGGATCTTCAGACTAACAGCAATTACCGATTCTAACTGATCTGCGATCTGGTCGATAATTTCCTGGGCGGCGATAGGAAGTTCTTCGGAGGAAACTGCCTCTTCAGAAAAGAACCCAGGAAAGAGCAGGTGGAGGAAATCGTTGCAGAGTATTGCGATCGCCTGTTTGGAAGGAAGATTGGATCGATCCATGTGATTAATCCCTCCGGTATTCCTATAGGAATCAAGGATTGGACCAAGAAGGTGCGTGCGCTGACTCATTCGCGGAAGGCTAACGTGATTTCGCAATTGGTGCCAGCATTAGCAGGCCACCTAGGCTGAGAGAGAATAGGTTCTTTTCTCATCATTGGAGTTGGGTTCTGACAAGAGCGCAAAGCTGCAAAACCAATTTGTCTTTCAATCCGTAATAGACAAACTGCCCCTCTTTATGACGCTCCAGTATGTTGGCATTTGCCAAGAGGGCAAGATGCTTGGAAACGTTTGCCTGAGTTGATCCTGTCATTTCAACAATCTCACTCACGGTATGGGATTCATGGCACACGGACTCCAGGATCCTGAGTCTCATTGCTTCACCCAGAAGTTTGAAGCGGGCTGCAAGGTGGGATAATTCAGCTTCACTCAATCGCGGGGGGCTTTTCGGCTTTGACATATCGCTATATAGTTATACATCTATACATAAGTAATTTTTTGCACCATGCAAACCGAATCCACCATTACGCCAATACAGTTGCAGAGCCGCCTTTTGTCTGGTTCCTCCGCCGAACTTCTGGATGTCCGCTCACCCGCTGAATTTGCCTGTGTCCATGTTCCGGGGGCACGTCTGATGCCGCTAGATGAGCTGGATCCTGCATCCATTTTTCGCGAACGGGGAGAGGGCTCCATACCCCTCTATGTCCTCTGTCAGTCAGGTGGACGTGCGCGTCAGGCCATTAAAAAACTGCAACATGCCGGAGTCGAGGGATGTGTGCTTGTGGAAGGGGGAACCCAGGCGTGGATCGATGCCGGACTTCCTGTGACTCGCGGGGAAAGTCGGATCATTCCTCTAATGCGCCAGGTTCAGATCACAATCGGTTTCATTTCCGCCTTGGGCGCGGCACTTGCCCTTACCATCAACCCCAGCTTTGCCTTCATTCCTCTTCTGACGGGATGCGGACTCCTTTTCGCTGGGATCACCGGTTTCTGCGGACTAGCTCTCTTGCTCGCTAAAATGCCCTGGAATAAATCTGTTTTAGGCAAGGCTGCATCCTGCTCTTCCACACAAAGCTAACAAGGATCGCCGCCCACCTGCCGGGGTGAGTGGTTTTCAGCAGCGCTTGGTGTGGAACTGGATCATGGTATTTTAAATCGCGTCAACAATTGGACGTTGCTGTGTTCAGGTCCGTTCTAACTGTTTGTTAAAGTCTGGTGTTTTCTTGGAGAAGATTCTGTCTCTTTGGTGTATGACTATGGAAGACATGATACCTTCGCAGAGCACCATACTGCCAAATCCGAGCATTAAGGACCCTTGTTATGTGAATGCCATGAGCCACCTGTATCGAGGTGAGCTTGGGCGAATCATGATCTGGAGGCAGAGGTTGGATATCACCAGCAACTGGGCGATTACAACAACGACGACCATTGTTTCCGTATCGTTTGGATTTAAAGAGATGCCTCATCTCATCTTCTTTTTCAACTTGGTCATCGTGCTTGCGATGCTCTGGATAGAGGCCCGTCGTTATCGTTTTTATGATGCTTTTCGTAGTCGGGTGCGACTCCTTGAGGCTCATTTCATGATCTCAATGATTTCCCAATCGGAAAAACATCTTGAAGGACGATGGAGGGAAGAACTCTGCGAGGATCTCCTGATCCCCACCTTCAAGATCACGCGATGGGAGGCGCTCGGACGGAGGCTCAAACGGAATTACGCATTCATCATCGCCATTATCCTTGTTGCGTGGACAGTGAAGATCTTCATACATGCCACGGAGCCAATCAACTCTCTGGAGTCTTTTTACAAGGCGATGTCGCTGGGACACCTGCCCGCGTGGATCACCGCCTCGACCTTTGTGGTGACGATCGTTGGTTCTGCTGCACTTATACTCTATGCTAGCAGAAAGAGAATCCTGGAAGAGGGGGATTTCAGCAGTTATGTGCGAAACCGGGCAAACTAAACCCGGAATCAGTGCTTAGTTTTGCAAACGGTCAGATGGCAAAATCCCGATATTCAGGATGGGCGACATCAATCGGTTGCATCAGCATTCCAGCCGCAACCGTGGAATTGGTACCAGGTTCGATGAGAATAAAGGAACCGGTTAGGCGATTGGTGGCATAACCGTCGTAAATCAAAGGTTTTGCCGTTTTGATGCGAATTTCACCTAGGTCATTCATTGCGAGTTCCGTGATGCCATCCTCCTTGTCGAGCGTGGTGATATTGATCTTGTGCTCAATGGAAGTGATCACTGACTTGACGGTCTGGTTGGTATGTTTGAGGAGATACTGTTTTCCAGCCACCAAGGGTCTGGGGTTCATCCAGCAGATCTTTGCATGCAGATCGGACGAGGCTCCGGGCAAATCCTCGGCATCGACGATCATGTCGCCACGGCTGACATCGAGATCATGTTCCAGCACAAGGGTGACAGATTGAGGACTGAAAGCTTCCTGGAGAGGACCATCCAGCGTCCAGATTTGTTTGATGGTGCTCTTGAAGCCGGAGGGAAGCACCATGACTTTTTGCCCGATACGGACAACACCACCCGCAATCTGGCCGCTTAGGCCACGGAAATCGTGCAACGAGTGATCGGTGGGGTTGTTGGGTCTATTTACCCACTGCACGGGAAAGCGAAAATTGCTCAGGTTCGAATCGCTGGCAATATGGACAGTTTCCAGATGCCCGAGCAGTGTCGGGCCGGGATACCACGGCGTCTGTGGGGAGGGGAAGACGATATTGTCACCTTTAAGTGCGCTGACCGGAATGAACTTCACATCCTTGATGTCGAGACGGGGTAGAAACTCATCAAACTGATCCTTAATTTCCAGAAATCGTTCCTCGCTCCAATCAACCAGATCCATCTTGTTGATCGCCACCACAAGGTGAGGGATGCGCAAAAGTGATGCGATGCAGGAATGACGACGGGACTGTTCGATCACGCCAAGTCGGGCATCAATGAGGATGATGGAGAGGTTGGCCGTGGAAGCTCCTGTCACCATGTTGCGGGTGTATTGCACATGCCCCGGCGTATCAGCGATGATGAACTTGCGGTGAGGGGTTGCAAAATAGCGGTAGGCGACATCAATGGTGATGCCTTGCTCTCGTTCGGCACGAAGTCCGTCCGTCAGGTTGGCGAGATTGATCTGACCTCCTCCGGTAATGTCCGCAGAGCGTTCAAGAGCCTCGATTTGATCCTCCATCAGGGACTTGGAGTCATAGAGAAGCCGTCCAATGAGTGTCGATTTTCCGTCGTCGACCGAGCCGCAGGTATTAAAGCGGAGAAGGTCGACAAGATGAGGTGTCGTGGCGGTCGTCATACAAAGTGATGGTTAAAAGTAGCCTGCCTTTTTGCGGTCTTCCATGGCCGCTTCCGAGACGCGATCGTCAGCTCGGGAACCGCGTTCGGTTACTCGAGCGACAGCGATTTCCTCAATGATATCATCGTAACTGTTCGCCGGTGATTCGACGCATCCGGTGCTGATGATATCGCCGATGGTGCGCACACGGACGATCATTTCCCGAACTTCCTCGTTCGCTTTGGCCGGGATCAAATCGGTATCGGGAACCCATTGACCCTGACGGCGGACACAGCGGCGTTTGTGGCTGAAGTAGATCGATGGAACCTCAAGCTTTTCCCTGCGGATATATTCCCAGACATCCATCTCGGTCCAGTTGGAGAGGGGAAAAACACGCATGTTCTCACCAGGATTGAGTCGACCGTTGTAGAGATTCCAAATCTCGGGACGTTGGATCTTTGGATCCCATTGTCCGAAACTATCGCGGAAACTGAAAAATCGTTCCTTGGCGCGTGCCTTTTCCTCATCGCGACGGGCTCCACCGATGCAGCAGTCAAAGCGAAACTCCTCAATGGCGGCCAGCAGGACGGGAATCTGAAGCTGGTTACGGCTGATCTGTCCGGGGGCTTGGACGGCGATCCCTTTTTCAAGGGCTTCATCGACGGTACGAATGATCAGTTTGGCGTTTAATTCCCCGGCGCGGCGATCACGGAACTCAAGAAGCTCGGGAAATTCGTGTCCCGTTGCGACATTCAGAAAAGGCATCGGGATGTCCGAAGGGCGGAAAGCTTTTTCCGCGAGGCGGAGGAGGCAGATTGAATCCTTGCCGCCCGAGAAGAGAAGTGCAGGGCGTTCAAATTCAGCCGCGACCTCGCGCATGATGTGGATAGCCTCGGTTTCGAGATAATTCAGATGATCAAGATGATAACTTGGCATGAAATAAAGAGGGATGAGACGAAACGTTTAGACTAGGCAGCGGCAGTAGCTGCCGTGCCACCCCACGTAGCATGGAGCCCGCATTCGCGCTTTTCATCAGCCTTGGCCGGATCAAAATAATCCCATTCGTTGGGGAGATGATGCTCGGCAAGATAGGCTTCCATTTCAGCATCGCTAAGATAAAAAACCGGGCTGATTTTCAGTGAATTGAAGTTGGCGTCAGCTGAAACGATGTCGAGTTCGGCACGGTTTGGGTTTTGAACCTTGCGAAGAGCCGTGATCCAGATTGTTGGGGCAAGTTCGCGCATGCCTCGTTGGAATGGTTCCAGTTTCATGAGAGCGCTGAATTTTTTCAGACCCTCCTCGTTATCAGGGGAGGGAATAGGACCGTCAACGGCATCACGATGGGCGCTGGTGATTTTTGGAAGATACGCCTTGAGGTTCAATCCGAGGTGCTTGCGGAGTTCTTCGGCGTGTTTGTAGGTTGCCGGGCGATTATATCCATGATCAACCCAGAGAACGGGGATGTCAGACTGGGACTGTGTTGCGAGATGAAGGACAACCGCTTCGTAAGGACGGAAATTCGTTGAGACAATCGCCCGGCCCCGCGCTTGAGAAACTGCCCAGGCGGTGATTTCCAAGGGGGATTTTCCGCGTAGCTCCTTATTCCAGGCGGCGATCTGAGATGCGGTGATTTCCGAAGACATGGTTTTGTTCTGCTTAGACCGCAGTTCTTGGAGTGCCGACGCTGTGGAAAGTTGCATCCTCAGGGAGGATGGCCCGGTCGCAGAAGTCACCAAATCCTTCCGCTTCCTGGCGCTCTAGTGCAAAGCGTTTGATGATGGGAGTCAATAAGGTCACGGCATCATCGATAGTAATGCTCGGCGAGAAGAGGCGGTTCAGGCGTGTTCCGTTGTACTTCGCTCCAAGATAGAGCGCGTACTTGCCGGGAGCCTTGCCCACAAAACCGATCTCGGCGAGATAGGGACGTGCGCAGCCGTTCGGGCAACCCGTAACACGAAGGCTGATGGCGTCGTCGTGAAGTCCGGCCGTATCCAGAACGGATTCAAATTTTTTCAGGATATCTGGTAGGGCGCGTTCACTTTCAGCAAGCGCCAAACCGCAGGTGGGCAAGGCAACGCAGGAGAGAGCGTTGAGCCGGAGTGAGGAACGGTTGTTTTCCGATGTCAGTCCATGCTTGGCAAGAATCGCCTCGATCTCGACTTTCTTGGAATCGGAGACGCCTGAGATCGTGACATTCTGTGAAGGGGTGAGACGGAAATCTCCATCATGGATTTCGGCAATTTCCCGAAGAGCTGTCTTCATCGGCCAACCCTCGATGTCCTTGATGCGACCGCTTAGAATGTGCAGTCCGTAAAACCAGCTTCCGTCGGCATTCCGATGCCATCCATGGGGATCCTCGATGGTGGTGAACTCAAATGGGCGAGCGGGCGCAAAGATGATACCGGAACGGCTTTCCACTTCTCCACGGAACCATTCAATACCGCGATCCTGGATGGTGTATTTCAGTCGGGCATGCTTGCGGTTGGTGCGATCGCCGTAGTCGCGCTGCGTAGTCAAGACGGCCTCGGCGATTTGATTGACTTTGTCGGCGGGAATGAAACCAAGCACATCGGCAAGACGGGGAAAGGTTTCGGCATTTCCATGGTTCATTCCAAGGCCGCCACCAACGGTGACATTGTATCCGGCAAGCTTTCCATTTTCGGCAATCGCGATGAATCCGAGATCTTGGGAAAAGACATCGACATCATTGGAGGGTGGGATGGCAAAGCCGGTCTTGAATTTTCTGGGAAGATACGTGTCACCGTACATCGGTTCGATTTCGGGTTCGCCCCCGGCCACCAATTCTTCATCCAGATAAATCTCGTGATAGGCTCGTGTTTTGGGGAGTGCGTATTCACTCCAGGCCACCGCATGCTGGTACACTTCCTGCTGGACGGGATCACGCTCAGGATTGGGTGGTGCCATGACATTGCGATTCACATCACCGCAGGCAGCGATGGAATCGAGCAATACTTCATGCATCCCTTTGATGAGTTTTTTTACATTTCCCTTGAGGACACCGTGAAACTGAAAGGTCTGACGGGTGGTAAGTCGGAGTGAGGGAGAGGCAATTTGATCCACCAACTTATCCAGAACTATCCATTGCTTAGCCGTGGCCCGTCCACCAGGGAGGCGCACACGGAGCATGAATGCGAATGCCTTTTCCTTTCCTTCTTTCTTGAGGATATTGCGAATATCGCGATCATCCTGCATGTAGAGGCCGTGAAACTTGGAAAGTTGGTTGCTTTCCTCAGAAATATTTCCCGTGGATGCGTCGGCAAGATCTGAGGCAATCGCCCCACGGAGATGTCGGGAGTTGATTTTCATCACCTCATTGACTGCAAGTTTCGGAGCTGCGGGCGTGGAAATGTCGGAATCAGTACTCATGAGATTAATGGCGATCCTTAAAGTCGTTTTATTTTGACTCTTAAAGAGTTGTATTTGGAATCTGAAATCACTCGGGTGAGTTTTTTAAGAAGGAATCGAATATTTTATCAAAAGGTGTCTGATTGACGAGTAAAAACAGTATTTCTTTAGATTAAATACGATCTAAAAGGTCGTGCATGGTTGGCTTTTTAAGCCCTGGGATGAGCAGCGTCATAAGCCTTCTTGAGCCGCTCTGTTGTCACGTGGGTGTAGATCTGTGTTGTCGAAAGGCTGGCATGACCGAGAAGCGACTGAACACTGCGAAGATCGGCACCATTGTCGAGTAAATGAGTGGCAAAAGAGTGGCGGAGCTTATGGGGACTCAGAGAAGCAGGAAGGCCCGCACTGCGAACATGATTTTTCAGGAGCAGCCAAATGGAGCGATGTCCCAGGCGCTCGCGGCTCTTGTTGATGAAAAGAGCACCCTGTTGAACCGCTGCGTGATGGCGGTACCGGGACAGCGCCTCAAGCGCAAGTGACCCAACGGGAACAATCCGCTCGCGTGAACCTTTGCCCATGACGCGAACCGTTTCTCCTATGGGATCGAGATCCCGCACATCGAGTGATGCAAGCTCGGCCAAGCGTAAGCCTGAGGAGTAGAAAAGCTCAAGGATCGCGGCATCACGGGCATTCATCCAGACGGGAGCTTGTTTTGATTTTTCCTTTTGGGCGGGTTGGTCAAGAAGTTGCGAAACTTGAGGAACGGTCAGAAACTCTGGGAGCTTTTTCTCCAGTTTCGGGAGAGAGATCAACTTTAGCACATTGCTGGTGACGAGATTTCGTTCGGTCAGGTGATTGTAGAAACTCCTCAGGGCTGCAAACGAGAGGCGGATGGTAGCCCTTGATTTCTTTTTTTTCATCAGTTCAAAGAGATAGGCTCTGAAGTCATCCGCATTTGCCTCAATCCAGATCAATGAAGGACGAAAGGCGTGAAATTGCTCAAGGGCCTGCCGGTAGGCGCGTAGAGTTTGGGGCGAGTAGTTTTTACCACTCTCCAGATAGGAGAAAAATTCCACGCGAAGCGGATCAGCTCCTTGAAGGCATTCGTCCTGATTCAGAGGCCCGTCATTGCTCTTGCTTTGAGCCTTGGGTTTTTTCATCAGGAGTTAAGTAAAGCATCCCGCTAAATGAGAATCAACACGAGCTAGGAAAATGACCGGGATGTTTTTTTAGAAGGTAAAACAAATTCCTGTGTTGGTATTCGGTACGGCCTTCATGCAGGCTTGCTGCCGCAATGACGCATTCATCCCGACCACTTACCATTGGTTTTCTGCGCCGTGGCTACTCCCCGAGTGGCGGTGTGGAGATTTATTTAAAGGGGTTGGCAGGAGGACTATTAGGCCAGGGACACCGCGTTGTGCTTTTCGGAACCGAGGCGTGGCCAGTCGAGGATTGGCCTGGTGGGGAGATCCTGCGTTGCCAAGGGGTGACCTTGATGTCCTATATTTCTGATCTTGAACGTATAAGGAAAGAATGTGGTGTTCACTTCGATCTGATCTTATCGGTGGAGAAGGTGCCAGGGTGTGATCTCTACCGAACGGATGAAGGGCTGCATTTAGCATGGCTTACAGAACGTAGCCGGCATCTCTCACCCTGGGCGAAATGGTTCCAATGGCGGAATCCAAAACACCGCGAAAAGCTGACCTTGGAGAGGGAACTTTTCCGTCCTGAGTCAACGCGTCGAGTTATTTCCATTTCTGAAAAAATCACTCGCGACATCATTTCCTATTACAGCTATCCGGAGGGACAGATCAGCCTGATCCGGAACGGCGTCCCTTCCCTCGGGCTACCCTCACTACAAGAAAGAGAGAGTGCCCGTGCATCACTTGGCATCAGCCCGGACGAGAAAATCATCCTATTCGTGGGTACCGGTTGGGAGCGAAAAGGGTTGCGAACGGCCATTCGGGTGGTTGAGTTGCTGCAAACCAAAATTCCAAAGATCAAGTTATTGATTGCCGGCAAGGGGTCGCAGCGAAGCTACCGATCGTCCGTTGCTCAATTTTTGGGCCCGGTCAAGGAGATGAAAAAAATTTATGCGGCAGGCGATGTGTTTGTGACGCCGACGATCTATGAGCCCTTTTCTCTAGCTGCATTGGAAGCACTTAGTTCTGGAATTCCGGTAATCACGAGTTCTGCTGCTGGGATCTCAGAAGTGATGTCTTGCGGTATCCACGGAGAAATTATTGAAAACCCTTCTGACGCAGGTGCCTTTGCAGAGGCTGTGGGCAAATGGCTTGTGAAGCTTGATGACTCGGAACTTGCCTCAAGGATTCATTCGGACTGCACTGCCCTCGCATCGGAGTTCACCCTAGAGAGGAATCTGAAGGAAACACTTGCCCTGATTGACGAGGTGATTTCGGAAAAGGAAAATTGTTGATCCTAGGTGAAGGGTCAGTGGGCTGTTACTTTGAAACTGGTCGTTACTTGCGGTGCAGGCAGGTAATTATTTGTAGTTCCTCCCTGATTTGCTGTGAGCACCACAGTGCCGACTGTGCCCTTGAGGGTAATCATGTTTCCGGTAATGGTGGCTGGCCCAGATTTTACCGCAACTGATACGGTCAGTCCCGAGTTGGCTGTAGGAAGGGGAATGGAGAAAGACTGGGGTGGATTGCTGACGATTTGATTCGGAATGGGGCTAAAGGGTGAGATTTTCTGAGGAGCACGAATCACCTTAAAACTCATCAATTTTTTAGTTGGTAGATAATCAGAATTTCCAGATTGCATTGCGTCGATGATCACTGAGCCGATTCCTGTGGTGACGACTGAATTGCTCCCCACAAGGAATGCGGGACCGTTTGTGATCGTGTATCCGATCGGAAGTAAGGAGGAGGCCCTCGCGTTCAGGGTGATGGGATTTGTGCTATACGGTTTGCTTCCCAGTGCCGGGAAGGTGATGGATTGTGTGGCGGGATTAATGATGCAATTTGTGGTCACTTGTGCTGCCGGAGCATAGGTGAGATCACCCGTTTGATTGGCGGCTAGCACAACAGTTCCTCCTCCTAAAATGGTGATTGTGTTCCCAAGTGCTCCGGAGTTTGTGGCGGGACCTGAGAGAATTGAGTAGTTCACGGGGAGTTTGGAGGAGGCAGATGCTGCAAGCTTGAACGGAGGGCTTTTTTTGAAGGTTTTCGTCGGAATGGCGGAGAATATGATCGTTTGGGAAATACCAGTGTAAGGACTGTTGGAGTCCAAAGTAACAATTTGATCAGCGCGCGGAGATCCAAGTCCCGTGGCGAGGTCATACCCTTTTACTGCGCGGATGGTGCCGCTTTGTCCGTTCGTGATATCCTTGCAGGGCCAGAAATTGGTCTGCTTGGAATAGAGGAGATCGAGAAAATGATCGTTGGAAAAACCCAGGCTTGCCCTTCTGGCCATGATTCCTGCCCAGATAGGAGTGGAGGCACTGGTTCCGCCAGAAATGATCCAGCCGTCTGTTGTTAATCCTGTGGGATCGGTGAAGTAGACGGAAATACCCGTATAAACATCGGCATCTGCACAGACATCGGGAGTGCCTCTGCCCATGGTGATTGTATCAAAACCGTTTGTATTCGTATTAACACCTGCCTGATAAGAGGGAAAAGGTTCATAGATACTTTGTCCACCGCCCGTATCTTTCCACACACTTTCTGTGTAAACCCCATTTTTGAAGAGCAATCTGGTCCCGCCGACACCGATCACATTTGGTGATGCAGCCGGATAGTCGATTTCTCCAGAATTATCACCGGCAGCGGCGACATAAGCGACGCCAGGGGCTTGAAAATACGTGTCTTCACTATTTTCCCCGAAGTATTCCACAGATCCAAAACTCATGGAAACGACATTGGCATTCAGATTGGTGACGGCGTAGTCCACGCATTGATCTGTCCTGCTGCTATCGGCATCCACAACCAGCAGAATCTTTGCAGCAGGAGCCGTGGCGTGGGCCCATTCCACGTCAAGTGAGGTCTCCGAGGCCCATCCGGACCAGTTAGTATTATTAACTGGTGATTCTGTCGGGTAGCCATTGGGATAGTAAGTTTGGATCGTTGTGGAAGGGATACCGAAGTTCGTACAGAAAACGTCCAGATCATGTTGAATGTTGGTATTTCCATAGGCCACGACGATCGCAATGCTTTGATTGGTTCCATTGCCATTCGTAGCTATCAGATTGATTCCATAGGCGGTGGCGATTTGATCCGGGGAATATCCGGTGGTGAGATAGCTGGATCCCTTGGGAACAGGATCTCCATTTTTGGCGCTCCCGACCGTGTTGGCCTTCAGCCCATCCTGCCATCCATACTTCCACTCAATGAGGGGCTTGGGAATCGAAGTAAACGCATCCCCTCCCTGCGCTCTGAGAATACTGAGAGCAACAAATCCGAATAGTATGAAGAGATTGAGCCTCACGATAAGTTTTATAGCTTCCCAGTGTAATTTCCTCCTAGCCGCTAGAAATGCAAAGAGCATTTTATAATGATTCTAATTCTCAATTGGGAAAAGACTCTCTGGGTAATGGCCGCAGGAGAGTATGATGTCGTGTAAAACCGCGTTACATTCCGCACTTAAAACGGCTTCTACGCTCCTAAAATTAACCAAGACGCTGCACCGAGACTTCCACAATCATCTTTCTGGTACCCTTTCCTCGGAAGGTGCCTCCCACAGGCCGAATATCGCCGTAATCTCGACCCACGGCTAGCTTAACATAACGGGTGTCAGGTACACGCCGGTGGGTCGGGTCATACCCCTTCCAGCCATAGCCGGGAATGAGCACTTCGATCCACGCGTGACTAGCTTCGATTTCCCCCGGTATCTTGTGCTGATTGAGGAAATAGCCGCTGACATAACGCGCTGGAATTTTATGCGTGCGGCAAAGCCCCAGCATCAGGTGGGCAAAGTCCTGACAAACCCCTTGTTTTTTCTTCACCACCTCGACAGCTCGAGTGTTCACGTTGGTCGAGAGTGGTGTGTATTTGTAATTCCGATTAATATGTTCGCCGATGGTGACGGTGTCTTTCCAGACATCAGTAAGGCCTCCCGGAAGGGCATCGATAGCCTCCCTCCATACCTCAGCCTGGAGGGAAACGAACTCTGAGCTATGCAGAAAATCGAAGAAATGATCCTGTACGGAAGGGGATTCCAGTCGCTCCTGGCCTACCAAGGGGATTTCCCAGCGATCCTCGGGGTTGGTCTGAACCAATGATTTTGCCTCCACTTCGAGTGTGTCATGGGCTTCGGGAACATCGAAATAGTGAACACAATTGGCATAAAAATCAGGATAGTCCCGAATAGGGGTCTCCGGATCGATGTGCAGATTGAACTCCAGACACTGTTGGAGTGAGTCCGTAACCGGCTGAAGGCGTGCCTCGTTGAAGCTATCCTTAACGTTCCCTTCGTATGAATAACGGGTTAGGTGGGAAATCGAGAGAAGCAGGGGTTCTGTCCACGGGGCATCGTTACTCATGGTATCAGCGGCTTGGTTGGGCAGAATCATCACTGTTGCTGCTGCATCTGCTGCTGCTGAAGAAAAATTTCAGCCTCGGTATCAACGGGGGGGTGATACATGAATTCCTGATAGATATGATCGTCGAGTTGATCGAGGGTTTTCTGTACCCCCTGGAGAAACTGATGGAGTCCGGTGTCCAGAATTTGTTCGATGGTGATAAAATTGAGATCCGAGAGTAGTTTTCCGAAATCGCGTTCCTCCTGGCTGCGGTATTCCCTGCGTTCCTTGCCGCTGAGACGGTGAAGTTCCGCATCGATTCGCTGCAGGCAGTATCGGATGGATCGGGGGAAGGTGGTGGAGAAAATCAGAAACTCCGCAACCTTGTTGGGAATGATATCCTCTACATGGAATCTGCGATAGGCCTCCAAGGCGCTGGCAGAGCGCAGAATCGCCTGCCATTGGGCGGCATCAACGGCGCCGCCTACATCAGCCACGCTTGGAAGGAGGATATGATACTTGAGATCAAGAATGCGCGTGGTCTTGTCGGCACGCTCGAGGAATTTTCCCAAGTTAATGAATTCATACCCCTCGGTGCGTAGGAAGGTTGAGTCCGTGAGACCCTGAAAAAGATGGGAGTATTTCTTGATCTGCTCGAAGAAATCATGCGCACCGAACTTCCAGACTTCATGCGCATTCTTTGATTTGAGAAAGAGGTAGCACTCGTTGATCGCCTCGAACATTTCCAGCGAGATCTGATCGCGGACCTGGCGTGCATTTTCGCGGGCTGTAAAGAGACAGGAGATGATCGAGTTTGGATTCTCTTCACGAAAGGTCAGAAACTCCGTGACGTTTTCGCTGTTCGCCCGGTCGTAGAGTTTGAAGAAGGTTTTCTCGTCACCTGCCGAGCAGAGAATGGGAAGCCAGTGCTCCTTGAGTTGCTGGTCGTTAAAATCAGCAAAATCAAGCATGAGCTGAAGGTTGACATCGAGCAACCTCGCAACATTTTCGGAGCGTTCGATGTAACGGCTCATCCAGTAGAGGGAGTTGGCTACTCTGGAAAGCATCACCATATGATCGCGTCGTGTGGTGATTGGCTTCTGCTGAAAAAGGTCGCTCATGGTCTGAAAAAATTAGTGTTAAAAATCTGGGAGAGGCTTGCTGCTACAGGTTACTTGTTCCGCCTAGGAATCGCCTTGGAGAACCCAGGTGTCTTTCGAGCCACCTCCCTGAGACGAGTTCACAACGAGTGATCCCTTTCTGAGGGCGACGCGCGTGAGGCCTCCCGGCGTGACGGTGATCTTTTCTCCGTAGAGAATATAGGGACGAAGATCGACGTGTCGCCCTTCAAGACCATCTTCGCACGAAGTGGGGTGGCGTGAGAGAGAGATCGGGTGTTGGGCGATGAAGTTGCGAGGGTTTGCCCGAACTTGCTCCCGGAAGGAATCAACCTCAGCCTTGGGAGCCCATGGCCCCATGAGCATTCCGTAACCGCCTGCCTCGTTGGCTGATTTCACCACGAGTTTTTCCATGTTCTCGAGGATGTAGGCGCGATCATCAGCCTCGCTTGCAAGGAAGGTGTCAACGTTTTGCAGAATGGGTTCCTCTCCGAGGTAGTATTTGATGATCTTCGGAACAAAATAATAGACGACCTTGTCATCGGCGACACCGGTTCCAATGCTGTTTGCAAGGCTGACATTACCAGAGCGGTAGGCATGGACGAGTCCGGGCACACCCAAAAGCGAATCGGGACGGAAAATGGTGGGATCCAGGAAATCATCGTCAATGCGACGGTAGATCACATCAACAGGAACCAGTCCCGTGGTAGTGCGCATATAGACGCGTGCGTCGCGCACCACAAGGTCGCGCCCTTCCACAATGGGAATACCCATCTGACGAGCCAAGAAAGCATGTTCAAAGTAAGCACTGTTGAAGACACCCGGTGTCAAAAGTACAACGTTCGGCTGTGTGGTACTACCAAGTGAGGGAGGGGAAACATACTGGAGCACCTTGCGGAGTTCTGCCCCGTAACCGTCGACCTGCTGCACGCGAGCCGATCGGTAAAGTGCAGGAAAGGCGCGTTTGAGGGCAGCCCGGTTTTCAAGCATGTAACTGGCACCGGATGGGCACCGGAGGTTATCCTCAAGAACAAGGTAATTACCCTGACGGTCCCTGATCAGATCGGTACCGCAGATATGGATGTAAATATCCTTGGGAACATTAAATCCCATAAATTCCCGGCGGAAATGCTTGGCACCAAGAATGTAGTGCGGGGGGATGATGCGATCCTTGAGAATCTTTTGATCATGATAAATATCGTGCAGAAACAGATTCAACGCGGTGATGCGCTGAATGAGTCCGCGTTCCATCTTTTCCCATTCGTTGTTGGGGATGACACGGGGTACAAGATCGAACGGAAAAATGCGCTCGGTTCCCTGATCATCATTATAAACAGTGAACGTCACACCGCTTCGCATGAATGCCAGATCAACTGCTGTTTGCTTGCCCCGGTGTTCCGCCGGATCGAGTGAGCGCAGGCAGTCAGCAATTTTTTGATAGTGAGGCCTTATCCCCCCATCCTCAGTGAACATTTCGTCAAAAAAGTCTTCAGTTTTGTATTGGTCAAGGAGCATGGGATGGGGATGTGAAATGTCTCCCACTCGGGGAGGGGTGTTTAGGAAATAGCAAATACTGAGCCAACTAAAAATTCTCTTCTAAAAATCAATTATGATGAAGTAACTCGTTGATGGTGAACTGATAATTATCGCGAGCGTTAAGGTATTGAAGCTTTCCCTGCTTATCGATGAGCCAGAGTGTTGGCAGCACATTTATCCCGAGTTGCCGGGCTGAAGTGTTTTTCCATCCCTTGCCGTCAAAGCCCATCGGCCAAGTAATCCCGAGAGTCTTGATGGCGGCATCCAGATCCGTGCGATCCTGATCAAGACTGATGCCGATGACTTTGAGTCCCGGTACTGCCGATGCGTAGGAGGAAAAGTTTTTCATCCAGAGCAGGCTGGGCACCGATTCAGCGGCCCAAAAAACCAGGGCGACTACCTGCCCTCGATACGAGGAAAGGTCGATTGTCTGCCCATTGATGGACGTGAATGACAGATTCACGGTATTGCCGAGTTGATCCAGACGCTTGATGTCGTCCTGAAGTCGTTGATTCAGTGCCTCATCCTTACTGAGGGAAAGAGCCTTTTCGACAAGTAGACGTTTTTCCTCCGGGTGGTTATCACAGAGTGTGGCGGCTTCCGCTAGCAGTCGAGAGGAACGGCGATCATCAGGAAACTCCGAGGAAAACTCCTTGGCGCTATCTACGGCACGCTCACGACGCTGATCAGGGTCGTCGCCGAGATTTTGCCACTCCAGAGAAATTCTACGAAACATCGCTTCTGCGTGCTGCGACTCATCCGGTGCCTCTTTTTCCAAAGCCTTTAACTTGTTCAATTCTACGTCGACGATGCGCGGATCCTGCTCAAGCGATCCGAGTCTTGCCTTCGCAACGGCCAGT
The DNA here is from genome assembly GCA_002452515.1 of Spartobacteria bacterium UBA6821. Classification (GTDB taxonomy): domain Bacteria; phylum Verrucomicrobiota; class Verrucomicrobiia; order Chthoniobacterales; family UBA6821; genus UBA6821. The sequence goes on from DKEN01000033.1 coordinate 26,819, forward strand.
CTTAATTTTGACTCATAGGCATGGGGATCGTCGGGAAAGTCTCTGAGAAACGTCTCATTCACCGCGATCTGGGTCTCAAAACGCTCCTTCATGGCAGCCTTTGCTTTAAGCGGATTGGGGGAGAGATTGGTAACAGGAAGATCTAGAGCCGTTACTGTCGCCCAATCTGCATGGAGCACTGCCGTTCCAAAAAATGCAGTGATCGCGGCGATGTAAAGGGGAGGGCTCAGTTTCATGGAGTGGCTGGTTGGGGGAGCTTCAGAGCTAGCGTCACCGGACAATGGTCGCTCGCTTCATTCCAAAAAGCGGGTCGTGCAATGCCGGAGTTCGCCGTGTCGATTTCCGGCTCTAGTTTCTTTGCCGTGAGAATGTAGTCAATACGGGAATAGAGATCAGCTGCAGCCCAATATTCCGTCCAGAGTTCCCCTCGATTATCGGTCAGTGGGAGCGGGTGCAGACTGTCAGCCCAGTCAGGTTTTCCACAGATCTGCCAGAATGACTCTTCGTTTTTGGTGTCGTTGAAATCACCCATCAGAATCAGGCGTGTTTCAGGATCGGAACGCAGGATGTCACGGATGCTGCGGCGAACCTCCTTAGCCTCGGCTATCCGCAACGCAGCCTCGTCATATTCCGCCACCTCCAGTTTTGCCTTAAGGTGCACACAGAGAATGCGCAGGCGGTATCCGGGGGATGGCTCGATGGTAACATCCAGAATGCCTCTCAGACTATGGAGAGTGACGCCGTTGACCCAAAGGGGAACGTCACCACGGGAGTGATGTTCGATGATGGGAAAACGACTTAGTAAGGCGACATGGCGCGTTGTATCACTACCTTCGAGATATTCGCTGTAAGGATACTTGATGCCCACCTTTTCAAGGCGCTGCTGAAGATCCTGGAGTTGTCCTGGGCCGCCGATTTCCTGAAGACCCAGCACATCGGGATGGATTGTATCGACCATCCGGGTGACGGCGATCCGTTCGGATTCCGGTTTGCCGACATTGGGGCGAAGCTTGCCGTCAATGCGGCGAGGCATCGTCAGATAGTTTTCTACATTGTAGCTGGTGATCCTGATTTCATCCGATGGATGGATGGCGTCATCACCCCGCAGCGATCCTCCGGCAAGAAGGGTCAGGAGTAGATAACCGCAAAAAAATGACGGACGAAATAACACGCTCGTCCGTAGTACTTAAGACTGCTTTTGCTCGTCCTTGATGGTTTCCGGCGCGGAGGATTGGGGCGGCGCTATGGTTGTGGCAGCAGGAGAGGCTGGAGTTTCAGGGGTTTTGGCAACCTCTTTATCAAATTCATCCTTGGCCTTTTTGAACTCATTCACACTCTGTCCGAGTCCGCGTGCCAACTCCGGAAGCCTCTTGGCACCAAAAAGAACAAGCACGATCACCAGCAGAATGATCAGATCGGGGCCGCTTGGAATGCCAAAAGCAAGAAAGCCGGGGAACGAAGCGATGAAGTGCATGACTAAAACTTACCACGCCAAGCATTCCGTGCAACAAAACTCACTCTTCCCTCAATACCTCTGTCAGGCGGCGATGGGCGGCTCGCCCAAGCACAAAGGGCTTTTCCCTGCCCTTAAGGATCATATTTTTATAGTCCCGTCCGATCGGCTCGATTTTTTCCATCCGATCCCCGTTGATCATGAGGGATCGATCCAATCTTATGAAAGGGGGGGAGGGGAGAGTTTTTTCGTAATGACTCAGGTTATGGCAGATCAGAATGGGGCGATCATCTTCGACGAAGATCCTGGTAAAATCCCCCTCCGCCTCGAGTGCCACGATTTTCTCCAGTGAGACAATCACGGTGCGCTCGGGGGTTTTGAAACAGATGCGATCCTTGCTCTGCCACGGGGTCTCGGCGGGGGACTTTGATTTCAACCGCTCAAGTGCCAGGGCCATCCGTTCCGGCCTAACCGGTTTGAGCAGGTAGTCCACGGCATCCACCTCAAATGCCTCCACTGCATATTCCGAATGTGCTGTGACAAAAACAACCCGAGGCGGATTTTTCAAGTTTTGGAGCAGGGAAAAGCCACCGGCTTTCGGCATCTGGACATCAAGAAAAAGGGCGTCAGGTTTTTCCTGTTCAATTAGGCGACGGGCTTTTGAAGCAGAATCCGCCTCTCCCACGATCTGTATGTCATCGAATTCCGTCAGCAATTGCCTTAAGTGCTGGCGGGCCAGGGGTTCGTCATCAATGATCAGGACGCGGAGCATGGGAGACCTTGAAGTTTAAGTTCGGCACACACACTGCCATCTTGATGGCTGAGGGTGAACTGATTTCGTCCGGGGTATTGAATTTCCAGAAGGCGCCTCAGCGTGGAGAGTCCCACGCCGTCATGGCTGATATCATTTATTGTTCCGGTATTTGTAACGGAGATGTGGAGAGTCTTCCCTTCCTTCGTTGCGCGGATGCCGATCTTGAGTGGAACATCGGCTTGCCAGTCGGCATGTTTGACGGCGTTTTCAACCAGGGGTTGGAGAAGAAAGCTGGGCACCCGGGTACGGCGAGCGGCATTCGTTGATTGCATGGAGACCTGAAGATGCTTCCCAAAACGGGCTTTCTCGATCTTCAGATAGGAGGTCATGGCATCGAATTCCTCAGCGAGAGGAGAAGTATCCATCTCCCGATGATCCAAGAGGTAGCGAAGATATTCGGAGACATCGTGCACGAGTTCCGAGGCAGTGGCAGGGTGAGGAACGATTTCTGCAGCAATGCCGTTAAGGGAGTTGAAGAGAAAATGAGGATCGATGCGGTTACGAAGGAGTTGGAGTTCCAGATTGCGAGCTTCTGCGCGGGATTCTCTCCTCCGCAGCATTTCCGTGTAAGCCCTTAACTTCGCTCTCAGCCCGTAGTAACCAAGTCCCCATGCCACGAAGAGAAGCCAAGTAAATTCGAGACGATGGGATAAGGCGATCCATCGTGGCAGATCGGGGTTTCCCCAGGCCATTCTGTCGACAAGATTCTGGGCTATTTCCGTCTGCACAAAGGCTGCGACAAGGCTGCAGAGCACCACGATCAGCATTGTTTTAAATTCAAAGAAATCTCGCAGGAGTGTCCTGCGATAGACCTCCCTGAGAAGGGCGCTCAGCGCCAACGCCAGGATAAGGTTGACCAGCATGAGTGCCAGACCCGCCGGAAGATTCGGGTAGAAATAGACCTTGGTCGGGAGGCAGATCAGACCAAAAAGTAGCCACGCGGAAAAATTCAGCTTCCAGAAGGAGAGGGAGATGAAGAGTTTTTTTCCCAGCGTGGATTTTATGGTGCGCATTCTCTGCAGCGCATCCTTGTGGGTGCCCCGGTTGGCGTCAAATCATTGTTCTCGACGCAGGTTTTGTGGCGATCCCGCCGATTCAACGAGTATTTGAGTCGATTCATCGAATTCCCCTCCCTTTAGCGAACATATGGTGCGACTGGGTTGACTAGATATCCATGAAAACATACCTGCCCCCCCGTCGTCGTCCCGAATCCCAATCAAGATTCAAAAACAAAACTTCTTTTCGCCATTGGATTAAAACCGTGGCATTATTTATTGTGTTCGGCACCTGCTTAGCGGCAGGAGGCTCCGCAAGGGCAGCTAGTGTTTCGGCTAGCTGGAGTGTTTCTCCATGGTCGGGAGGCTACACTGCTTATCTCAATATCACGAACAACGGGACGAATGCCATCAGTGGCTGGACGGCAAAACTTAAAACCACGCAACAGGAAACCTCGGTGTGGAATGCCACTGTTACTGGCCCTGTTGCTAGTGTCTACACATTGACTCCCGCAAGCTGGAACTCGATCATTCCTGCAAAAGGTGGAAGCGTTACGGTTGGCTTTACCTTCAATGGCACACCTCCAAAAGCACCGAGCTCTTTTTCGATCAATGGACAAGCTGTCGCCCTAAAAGTTATCTCCTCTCCAACGCCCACTCCGACTCCGAAGCCAACGGCAACGCCTTCACCCACAGCAACACCTGTTCCTACTGCAACTCCGAAGCCAACAGCGACACCAGTCTCCACGCCGACACCCAACCCAACGGCAACGCCCGTGCCGACTCCAACGGCAACACCCGTTCCTTCACCCACGGCAACACCAACCCCGAGCGCAACAGCGTCGCCAACACCATTGAGTTCGAAGGGACATCAACTCACCGGGTATTTCCCAAGTTGGTCTGATAGTTGGTATGCCTATCTCGATTGGTCAGGGAAGCCGATGACAGATGCCCAACTTCTTGCCGCCAGTAAGTTGGCACAAGTCAGCAGTACGCCTTATACGGATGTCTATCTTGCTTTTGCGGTCCCCAACTTTGCCTGGTCTAGTCTGACAAACAACACATGGACGGGTACAGGGTTGAGTTTCTCAGCTGCTCCTCAGGATGTCGCCCAGTCCATTCGACTGCTTCACAATGCAGGGCAGCGCGTGGTGCTTTCCGTCGGCGGCGCCACCTATAGTTCTGGATGGGCGGCACTTGCTGCTGATGCCGGAAAACCGATGGGAACTGGTACGGCTCCCATTAAAACGGCTTTGGCTCAATTCATTGTCGATATGAAGATCGATGGTCTCGATGTGGATTATGAAATCGATGGAACAACTGCTGCCAACATCACTCAGTATGCACAGGCCATCCAGGCGATGCGTGAAGCTGTTGATGCAGCAACCGCCATGGATGGGAGATCCCACCTCCTTGCCTTGGCAGCGTGGTCCACGGGAGCTGACTACACAGCTCAATCACCCAATCCGACCAACCCGGCTTTGATTTCATACTGGGGAGGATCAGCCGGTCGGGAGCGCATGACCTTTATCACGAAGGTTGCGTCCGGAAGCTATGCCGGGAGTCAGGTAGGCACTCTGCTCAATGTTGCCAATGTCATGGCCTATGATGCGGGTTATCAGCACTATGACGAGGTACTTGCCTATGACCAATACCGGCAGCTGTTACCTTCATCCACGACCGTTTCGATCGGTCTCGAAATTCCTCCGGAATCATGGGGCGGTGCTGTGCTTCTCATTAATAACGCGGATGCCGGACAGGCAGGAACGGTCGTTTTGGCCGATCAGTATGGAAATGTCTTGAATGCCCCACACGCCGTTGAGCGATTAGGCAAACATGTGCTTTCCAACACGGTGAATGCCAATGCCGGTGACGGTTTGATGGTTTGGGATCTGCTTTTGACACAGTCAAGTCAGGTGACGACACCTTCCGGTGGCGTTGCCACTACAGCGACTCCTTCGACGATTGCTGCCGAAGCGGTTGCACTCTATGGCGGTGCTGTAAATCCGACGCCAACACCAACCCCAACAGCAACGCCCACACCTTCTCCAACGGCTACACCGACACCCACTGCAACGCCTGCGCCGACAGCAACCCCTGTACCCACGGCCACGCCGACACCTGCGCCTACTGCAACGCCTACTCCTTCACCGAGTGCGACACCTGTGCCAACAGGCAGTGGGGTGGTGACCAGTGGTCAGATCAATTTTCACTACTATTATGGCGTGAGTCCGACTGCTGCGCAGGATGTATTGATTCTGACTGGTGACAATTACACCGACCTGATCATGTCGAACCTCATTGCAGGAGTGATGTATGGACATCTGATTTCGGAATTCACCCCCGGCATCCAGTTCAACAAGGATTACCTTTACGGATCGATCTTCGGGCAGCTCCTTCAGGAAAATCTTGCCACGGAATATTACACCAACAGCAGCCCTTATCTTGATCCATCATCCGATCAGCAGGCTGTTATGGGAACAGGGCAGGGTGGGCCCTATCAGATCAACAATTATGCCGCCGACATGGTTGCCGGAACCTATGCCCCGGCAGGATTCTCCCTGATCAACTATGTGGCGATTCAGAAGAATATTGGGTTCACGATGAGTAATGCCGCCACCCAGTACAGCAAGCCTACACCAGCTTCCTTCAATGACAAATACTACGGCCCTATTCTGACGGCTTACTTCCATTTCAATGACTTTAAGGCGCTCCAGTACATCGGAGGTAATACCAATAGTGCCGGTGCCTATCAGCTCTGGGCATCCACCAATTATAATTGGACGCCTGCCTGGCAACCCTCCTTTGCCAACGCCGTGAACTCCTTCGAGAGTCTTCCAGGAAGCCAGCTCGATATTCTCCTGAATGTCGCCTACAACGCAGGCTATTACGCACAGCTCTTTGTCAATGATTCCGTGGCAAGTACAAGTTCGACGCCAGCTACGGTCTCCTCATTCAACAGCTATACCAATGCCTGGGGTGGCGATTCCTACCATCAGTATCCGTATCAGGTCCGTGGTTATCTTGATCAACTTTACGATATCCCAACTCCAAATTCGAACAACCTGAACAACGTCGTGACTCCAAATAATCAGGTCGCCTTTAATCTGGGGACTCTGTCGGGAGTCTTCAGTAAGGTTTTCCAGACGATGGCCTATGTGGATCCTTCCGGGAATTACAATTATATCACAGATGCCCAAGCCACGACAGCCTTCACTGCTGCCATGAATTCAGCAGGTCTGAGTAGCGCAAATACGCTCAATCTGAGTGCCGCCTCAGATCGTGCGACGATCTTCGCGATCATTGAAAGCGCGATCAGTAATCTGGAGAAAAACCTCAATATTTCCTTTAGTGCCACCACGCTGAATCAGCTCTAAAAAGCGAAATTTACTACCCTTCGGAGAAAAAAACTCTCCGGAGGGTAGTTTTTTTGTGAGTGGGGGTTGTCGGGGAAGGAAACTGGCACCATGATGCTTTCCTGATTTCCCAGCACATGATTTCGTCCCGAGTTTATCTTATCTTTGCGCTTTGCTCGGCTGTTCTCCGTCTGCAGGCAGCAGATCCCAATCCGCAACCCAGCATGTATGAGAGGATAACGAAATTTTATGCCTGGAATGATCCCAAAGCCCCCAAGGCGTCTTATCAGGGAAAGACATTCGATACGGGCGCAAGTTATTCCGGGAAGACCTTCAAGACAGATGAGTATGCAGGGGTGAAGGAATTTGGTTCCAAGCCATTTTTAAGCAGAACCTTTGATGGAGCAAAAAAAAGCTGGATGGGGCAACTCCTGTTTCATGAGAAAAAGCTTCCAGAGAATTTAAGTGGAGAAAATCGGGATGCGCTAAAAACGTTCGCATCCAAGGATATTCCACTCAAGAACTTCGGTGATTTGGACAAGAAGAGCGGATTCTCTACAAAAGAGGATTTTGCCACACGCGAAATCAAACCCAAAGCGGCATCTCAGGGTGCCATCGATGCTGATCAGCAACTTCAGGCGAAGATCAAAAAGGGACTTTCCATTGACGATGTCAGAAAACTGCTCAACAAAGGGCCCTGATTCTGCTCATCTTACCTTTTTCGATATTCTATCCATGATTTCCTCCTTAGAACAACTCACCCCGCTTCTCTCCGGTTGTGCCCAGGTTCTGAGCAAGGACGAACTCAAGGCCAAGCTTGATCTGGGACGCCCTCTTCGGGTGAAACTTGGTGTCGATCCCACCTCTCCCGACATTCATCTCGGGCACACGGTCGGGTTGACTAAACTGCGCCAGTTCCAGGAACTGGGCCATGAGGCCATTCTCATCATTGGTGATTTCACTGCGATGATCGGCGATCCGAGCGGCCGATCGGTAACACGTCCTCATCTCTCCCACGATCAGGTCATGGAGAATGCCAAGAGCTACCAGACACAGGCTTTCAAAATCCTTGACCCCGAACGGACGACCATCCGCTTCAACGGCGAGTGGTTTGAGGCCATGGGTTTTGAGGATGTGATCAGGCTCAACAGCCGTGTCACCCTGCAGCAAATGCTCCAGCGCGAGGATTTTCGTGACCGAATCGATCGCAAACTCCCGGTGCGAGCCCATGAGATCCAATATCCGATCATGCAGGGATGGGATTCAGTCGTCATCCGTGCTGATGTCGAATTGGGCGGAACCGATCAGCTTTTTAACATACTCGTAGGCCGCGATCTCCAGCATGAAGAGCATCAGCCCCAACAGGTAGCCATGATGCTTCCTATTTTGACAGGTCTCGATGGCGTGCAGAAGATGAGCAAGAGTCTGGGGAATGCTGTCGGCGTCGCCGAAGCACCAGGGGAAATGTTTGGCAAGCTCATGAGCATTTCCGACGAGCAGATGGGTGACTACTACCGACTGCTGCTTCAGGAGGAACTCGTGGCGTCTATGCATCCGATGGAGGCCAAGAAAGCGCTGGCAGAGCGGCTGACAACCCGCTTTCACTCGGCAGCCGAGGCGCGGCATGCCCGAGAGGAATTTGAACTCCGTTTTTCGAAAAAGAACCTCATTGATGCGGATCTCCCCACCTATGTCCCTCCTGGCGATTTGTCCATGAATGTAATCAGCCTGAGTTGTGCTGCGTTCAAGGATGTCTTCGGAGTTACAAAATCTAATAGCGAGATCCGCCGACTTGTTGAGGGAGGAAGTGTTTCTTGGCGGGGTGAGAAAGTGACCGATCCCAAAACTGTCATCACCATTGAGGAACCCGGAGTCTTGAAACTCGATCGTCGGAATGCCGTGAGGATCGGGTGAAGTTATCAATTCTGTCCACCTCTCATTGTGACAATTTCTCCATAAAAGGAGATGAGGCTTGCCCAAGCCTTGTTTGGAATGGCATGGATGCTTGATTGCCATGACGATCAATCCCTTTGGAAAAATCACTCCTGCCAAGCTTTCGAAAGCTAAACAGGCCGCCTCGAAGTCAGTGACCGAGCATGAGCAGAGGCTTCTGGATGTTTGCTGCAAAGCCAACGACGAAGCCCTTACAATTCTAAAGAGCCGGGAGGAAGGACTTTCAGATCTTGAAGTGGAGATCAGCCGCGAAACCTGGGGAAGTAATGATCTTGGGCAGAAAAAGAAAAATGGTTTTCTCGTGGAAATTCTGTTGCGTTGCAAAAATCCGCTGGTGATCCAGTTGCTCGTGATCGCCGCCATTTCTCTGGCGACCGGTGATCCGGCCTCATGCACCATTGTCAGTCTCATGGTGGTGATCTCCGTCGGGCTCTCTTATTATCAAGAGAGTAAGTCGGGAAGGGCTGTGGAGAAGCTCAACGCCATGGTGCAGACCAACTGCCATGTCATCCGTGATGGAAAGGAGGTCGAAATTCCCATGTCGGAGATCGTGCCGGGGGACATCGTTTCCCTTCAGGCCGGCTCCATCATTCCTGCCGATCTGAGACTTCTCTCGGCCAAAGATTTCTTTGTCAGTCAATCTTCTCTGACCGGTGAATCAATGCCGGTGGAAAAAATCGCAGAACCGCCAGCGACTCCTTCCAAGGCAGTGATCGAGATGCCCAATGCCGTCTTTCAGGGAAGCAATGTGGTGAGTGGTGCCGCAAGAGCTCTTGTGATCAATACCGGTGTACGTACTCATTTCGGTTCGATTTCAGAAAAGCTCGGCGGTGCCCCGGTGCTCACGAGCTTCGACCGCGGCATTGCCGGATTCACCTGGCTGATGATCCGTTTCATGATGGTCATGGTCAGTGTGGTCTTTCTGATCATTGGCCTGACGAAGCATGACTGGGCGGATGCCCTGATGTTCGGTCTGGCAATCTCCCTTGGAATGACGCCTGAGATGCTCCCCATGATGATTGCCGTCAATCTGGCGAAGGGTGCGCTCGCGATGTCAAAAAAGAAGGTGATCGTAAAGAAATTGCATGCGATTCAGAATTTCGGCGCGATAGACATCCTGTGTACCGACAAGACGGGCACACTGACACAGGATCGCGTGATTCTGGAGAAGTATGTCGATGTAACCGGAAGGCAGAGCGAGGATGTCCTCCGCTACGCCTATATGAACAGCTACTACCAGACGGGATTGCGTAATCTTCTGGACCGTTCGGTGCTCTCCCACACTGATCTCGATGTCGATCGCGGCTGCAAAAAGGTGGACGAAATTCCTTTTGACTTTCAGCGCAAGAGGATGTCGGTTGTCGTCGATTATGAGGGGGACCATGTGCTCATCTGTAAGGGGGCCGTGGAAGATATCTACAAGTGCTGTACGCATTATCAGGTCGATGACGAGGTCTACATGATGATCGACCTGATCAAGAATGATCTCATCGAAGAATTTGAGGCTCTCAGCCGGGACGGATATCGCGTGCTTGGGATCGCTTACCGGGAGTTTCCACGCGAAAAAGGGACTTTTTCCATTGCTGATGAAAGCGATCTGACTCTGCTCGGTTATATCGCCTTCCTGGATCCTCCCAAGGAAACAGCGCAGAAGGCCATTGCCTCGTTGGCCCGTTACGGTGTCGCCACGAAGATCCTCACGGGAGACAATGCTTTGGTTACGCGCAAAATCTGCAAGGATGTTCACCTCGATGCGGGGGAAATCATTACAGGGGATCAATTGATTGATCTTAACGAGGAGCAGTTGGGAGATCTTGCTGAGAAGACAAGCGTCTTCGCCCGTCTCTCTCCGGCCCAAAAGGAAAGCATCATTCTGGCCCTGCAAAAACGAGGCCATGTGGTCGGGTATATGGGAGACGGCATCAATGACGCCCTTTCCATGCGCGTGGCCGATGTGGGCATCTCGGTTGATACGGCTGTTGATGTGGCCAAGGAATCCGCCGACATCATCCTTCTCGAAAATAGCCTGATGGTTCTGGAAGATGGCATTCTGGAAGGACGCAAGGTCTTCGCGAACATCATCAAGTACATTCGCATGGGGGCGAGTTCCAACTTCGGCAACATGTTCTCGATGACCGGCAGCAGTTACTTTCTGCCGTTTTTGCCAATGGCCTCGATTCAGGTGCTGGTGAACAACCTTCTCTACGATTTCTCACAACTTGGGATTCCTTATGACAATGTTGATGAGGAGTTCATGCTCAAACCGAGGAAGTGGGATATCGGCAATATCCAGAAATTCATGATTTTTGTCGGACCGACCAGTTCGATTTTCGACTACACGACCTTTGCATTGATGCTTTTCTTCTTTAAGTGCAACAATCTTGCTCTTACCGCCCCAGCTCATCTTCTGGGGCGCTTTCCTGGTGGAGCACAGGTCGTCGCTGACAAGACCTACGCCGCCGCCCTCTTCCATTCTGGATGGTTTGTCGAATCGATCATCACGCAGACCCTGATCGTCCATGTCATTCGTACCCGAAAGATCCCCTTTATTCAGAGCACAGCCAGTCCCGCGCTCTTCCTATCGACGATAACGATCATCCTCATTGGCTCTGCCATTCCATATATTCCGCCGGTTGCGACCTATCTCGGCATGGTGCCGCTGCCTCCCATTTACTGGGCCTTCATTGCCGCCACCATGCTCTGCTATGTGACCCTGACTCATTCGGTGAATGCATGGTTTGCCAGGAGGTTCGGAATCGGTTAATCACCAAGGCCTCAGATCTCCATGAAAGCACTACTCAATGCCCTGCAGGAGGGTCGTCTTGTCGAACTACCTGATAATGTCAAACACGATGCGCTGGAGTTTCTTGCCACGCTGATTGAGGCTATTCCAGAAGTTCCTGACGATGATGGTGTCACGGAGAAGGCGCTTGCGCGCGAGGCTCTGCACAATACCGGCATCGGCAAAGGATGGGCCTGTCCGCACGCCACCACAGAATACGATGGTGAACTCCTCTGCTCTATTGGTTGGAGTCCGGATGGGGTGCAGTACGGATCACCGGACGGGATCCCGGTGCATCTTATCGTGATGTATTATGTGCCGGATTCCCAGCGCAACGCCTACCTGAAGGAAATTTCACAACTCGCCAAGGCGATCTACCAGAATGAAGATCTTCAGAAACTTCAGGAACTGACCGAACTTTCCGAGGTTCGGCACGCCCTGCTTGATGCCATCACTCATGCCATCGAGTCGGTGACTCCCGAATCTCGTGCGCGTATGATCCAATTGGAGGTGCGCCATGCAACGGCGGAAGCCTCCGCTGATCACGGGGCACCGATCTCTCTAGATTCCATCGCCCACTCCATTCTGCCTGTCTCCGTTCTTGTGATCCCTGGGGCAAAACCCGTGGTGCTTGCTCAGGATCGCGCGATCGTTGAGGTTATCGAGTCGATCCTCACGCTCTCCGATGATCTCGAAAAATCAGGCCACTCCGCCAAGGGAGAGATTAATATCGTTCTGCGAGCAAGTGAGCATTATGCGCCAGATCGCATTCTTCACGAATGTATTGCATTCCGAGGGGCCACGAAGCCCGCGTAGGAAGGGAATGACCTGAAAGTTAAAAGTGGGAAGGTGGGAAGGTGGGAAAGTAAAAGGTTGGGAGATCCGATGATCTCCACTCTGCGCCTTTGCGCGAGTTTCTTCTGTTTTCAGGGCTGCTATTACAAATCTGGGTTTTACTTTTTCCCCTCTTGGTTCCTATGCCAGTAGGCGACTCTGGCGGTGATACCACAGAAGAGATGCCAGGGGATGGTATCCGCCTGGGTGGCGACTTCTGGCGCCGTGATTTCTTTGCCTTTTTGGGGGCCCACAAGAACGGCTTCATCTGCGATGCTGACCGATCCCGCACGGGAGATATCGACTATGATCTGATCCATGGTGACGCGTCCCAGCACGGGACAATGTTTTCCATTGATGAGTACGGTGGCCCCTTTTCCAGAAAGTTGGCGTGGGTACCCGTCGGCATAACCAGCGGGCAGGACGGCAACCTTGAGCTTGCGTGGTGCAAGGTAGGTGCTGCCGTAGCTGATACCGTGCCCCTTTGGAATCTCGTTCAGCAGAGTCACAGATGCTTTCCACCGGAGAACAGGTTTCAGCATTTTTTGCATCCTAGGAATCGGTGAGATTCCATAGAGAAGGAGTCCGACCCTGACGAAGTCATGCGAGTTTTCCGGATGGAGGATCGTGCCTGCTGAATTCAGCACATGGACGGGGACATCCGGTACCAGTAAACGAAGTTCCTGAACGATGTGTTCGAAGCGTTTGAGCTGTCTCTTGGTAGAGACATCGTCACTATCAGCAGAAGGGAGGTGGGATGAAATGCTGTGCAGGGAGAGAGGCAGTTTGGTGATGGCCTTCACGATTGCCTCTGCTTTCGCTGGATGCGCTCCAAGGCGTCCCATCCCCGTATCGATCTTGAAATGGATCTGCGGCAGTGGGGAGGTTTTTGGCCGTATCTTTAAGGCTGCCTTCGCAAAGAGTTTCGCTTCCTCAAGCGAGGAAATCGTCGGGATGAATCCATGAGCGGCGATCTCCGCATACTCTGAGGGGAGGGCGGCACTCAGCAGCATGATCGGCTTTGATTTCTCCGTCTCACGAAGTTGGAGTGCCTCACCAAGGGAGGCGACTGCGAAGATGGCGATTCCCTCGCTCAAGGTCGTGGCGACCTCATTGAGACCGTGGCCATAGCCGTTGGCCTTGACGACTGCTATGATCCCGGCGCGTCCGGCAAGCTTTTGAACCACCTTCAAATTGTGGCTCAGGGCTCCATGGTCGATTTCAACCCAGGAGCGTCTGGGAAGCTGGGGAGTAGGAACGGCACTCTTTCGGGACATCGTTGCAGTATGGGATAGGGAATCCCTTCGGAAAAGCCCCTGATTCAATATTTGAAGGCAAATCAGCGTTTCCCTTCGGGAGGTCTCCTGATAATGTTTTCAGATGAAGATCATCGTCACAGGGGGAGCTGGGTTCATCGGTTCCCATGTGGTTAGCGCCCTGGCCGAGGCCGGTCATGCGGTGAGTTTGCTGGATGATTTCAACGACTTCTACGATCCGGCGATCAAACGGGAGAATGTCGCAGGCTTTCCCCAGTCTGTTGAAGTCGCTGAACTGGATCTGCGTGACTGGGAGCCGATTCGCGAATTCTTTGCTCGGGTGAAGCCTGATGCAGTTATTCATCTTGCGGCCCGGGCTGGAGTCCGTCCTTCCATTCAGGATCCCAAGCTCTACATCGACACCAATATTACCGGAACCTTTCATGTGCTGGAGGCGGCACGCCTCTCAGGGTGTCATCAGGTGCTTTTCGCCTCGAGTTCCTCGGTCTATGGACTCTCTAAGACAGTTCCTTTCCGGGAGGATCTGCCACTTCTCCAGACACTCTCCCCGTATGCCGCTACCAAGATTTCCGGAGAGCAGCTCTGCGGTAATTTTGTGAATCTCTATGGATTCCGGATCGTCGCCCTCCGTTTTTTCACCGTCTATGGGCCGGGACAACGCCCCGATCTCGCCATTCACAGCTTTACTGATGCCATTGAGAATGGCCGTCCGATCCGGCAATTCGGCGATGGCACCACGCGTCGCGACTACACCTACATCGACGATATCGTTCAGGGAGTCCTGGGTGCCTTGTCTTTTGTCCAAGGGGAGGGGCCTCTCTTCGAAATCTTCAATCTCGGTGAGAATGAGACGACGACACTCGCTGCCTTGATCCGATCCATTGAAAAAGCCCTCGGCAAAAAGGCTATCATCGAGCGTTTTCCCGAGCAGAAAGGGGACATGCCCCTGACGGCGGCTGATATCACAAAGGCCCGTACGCTGTTGGGCTACTCGCCACACACACCCATCAGGGAAGGTATTCCGAAATTTGTCGCCTGGTACCGGGATCTTCATGCGGGGAAATCCTCACGCTCCACCCAGGGAGTACTCATCTGATGAGCCGACGTTCCCCAGTCGCATTACTTGGGGAGCTGATTCGCATTCCCAGCGTTAATCCCGAGGGTGATCCCGGGGTTCAAGAGCCGGGTGAGGCACGCCTGGCGGAGTTTCTGGAATCTTACCTCCGAAGCCTCGGTGCCGAGGCTTGGCTTCAACCGGTCTTACCCGGGCGGCCAAATGTGGTGGCCCGCTTTCCGAGTGATCGTCCCGGCAAGCCCCGCCTGCTGCTGGCTCCCCATACCGACACCGTGAGTGTGGCCGGGATGACGATTGATCCCTTCTGCGGCAGGGAATCCGAGGGGAAAATCTGGGGCCGTGGTGCAAGTGACACCAAAGGGCCGATGGCAGCGATGCTCACCGCACTGACCCGGTTGAGAGACCGCCTGCCAACGCTGAGTCACGAAATCTGGTTTGCGGGACTGATGGGGGAGGAATCGGGCCAGCATGGAGCAAAGGCGCTGGCTGCCTCCGAGCAATTTGACTTTGTGATCGCTGGTGAGCCGACCGATCTCAAGACCGTCCATGCCCACAAAGGCTCCCTCTGGATCACGCTGGAAGCGCAAGGAAAAGCTGTCCATGCCTCGGCCCCGGAACGCGGTGAAAATGCCATCTACGCAATGAGCGAAGCTATCGAGCGCATTCGCTCCGTGGTGATTCCCCAACTCGATCAACTCACCCATCCCTTGCTGGGACGCACGACGCTCAGCGTCGGAACCATCAGAGGCGGATCGAAGACAAACATTGTCCCTGATCATTGTGAGGCGACCATCGACATCCGACTAGTGCCGGGCGTGGAACCTCTTCCGATCGTGGAAATGATCCAAATGGCCGCTTCCGGACTGAATCTCACCTACCAAAGCTCCAAGCCGCTTTATACTGATCCAGCGCATCCCCTAATCCGAAAACTCTCTTCCCTAGGGGCATCACCCGTTGGTGCCCCCTGGTTTTGTGATGCTGCTGTCTTTTCTGCGAACTGCATGCCCTCCGTGGCCCTTGGTCCCGGCTCCATCGCTCAGGCCCATACGGCTGATGAGTGGATTTCAGTCATTGAGCTCGAAGCAGGTGCGGAGTTTTTCGAGAAATTCCTGCTCTCGGTGTAACGCTTGCAAGATTGGTGGAGAGCGGTGTTGGGCTACGCTTGCAGTATCATGACATACAGCATCGCTTTGCGGTAGATGTGTCTCTCATAGCTTGTCTCACTGCCATGATTGTCTATTTGGCCTTGAGGCAATTTCAGTTTCAGAATCAGCGGATACAGAGTTATTTACAATCGGTCCATGATGCCTAACAAGTTGCCAGTGGCCCAACCTTCTGCGTTATCCGAGCAGCAGCACGGCAGCGGAATTCACCCACTGACTCCATTTCGGTCGAACTTAAACTCTCTCGTAGAGCTCGATCGGAAGGCCGTCGGGATCGGCAAAGAAGGTGAATCGCTGCCCAGTCAGTTCATCGACACGAACTGGTTCGACGGCGATCCCCTTGGCAGTGAGATCCTCTATCAGGGCATCGAGATTCTCGACAAGAAAGGCGATATGCCTCATCCCCCTGGCCTCAGGCTGGGTAGGACGGGGTGGGGGAGTAGGAAATGAAAAAAGCTCGATCTGCGTGCCGCCGGGAATGGCGAGATCGAGTTTCCAGGAATCGCGCTCGGCCCGATAAGTCTCACGGATGACCGAGAAGGGAAGGACTTCCGTATAGAATCTTTTGGAACGCTCATAGTCCGAGCAAATGATCGCGACATGATGGAGGGAAAGAACGTTCATGATGAGTAGGAAGAGAAAAGTCGTTCAATCAGCGAATCAGGGCGCTTTGTGCCGCCGCATGAACGAGATGCACGGAGACGCCATGTTTTACCGATGCTTCTGCGCAGGAGGAAAATTCCGGGGATTGTTGGAGGATTTCTCCATTAAGAGAGCCGACCTTCACGGAGATAGGACCATAAGGTGTCTCGACGAGGCGATGATGGCGTTCCAGTTTCAGGCGTTGCAGTGAGTGACGGCGTACACCGAAGGCGGTTGTCCTCCGCAGGATTAGTTCTGAGAGAAGGTCTGCCTGAGCGGGTTCGCAGAGCACCTCAAGAATCCATCCTGAGCGGCCTTTTTTCATCACCGTGGGTGTGAGTGTGGCATCAAGAGCCCCAGCAGCGATCATGGCTTCCAGAGCGCTGGCGGCATGCTCCGGGGTAAGATCATCGAGATTGCTGCGAAGCTCGATCACTTCTTCATCGTTGGAGTCTTTAAAATTCGTAGAGGAGCCTGAAGTTCCGAGAATCAGGCGCAGGACATTGGGCCTGTTAGGAGTCTTTCTTGAACCAAGTCCATAGCCGATGCTCTCAACCACCATTTCCGGCATCGGCCCGAAGCTCGTGGAAAATTCTGCCAGCAGGGCGGCTCCTGTCGGAGTGATGTGTTCCCAAGGTTCCTCCACCTGGCGGAAGGGAATGCCTTTGAGTAATGCCAAAGTGGCGGGAGCGGGGAGGGGAAATGCACCGTGGGCACACTGGACATGGCCCGAGCCTTCGATCAGGGGACCGCAGGAGATCCTTTCGACTCCAAGTGCAACAAATCCCGCACAGGCAGCGACGATGTCAGCGATGGAATCCTCTGCTCCGACCTCGTGGAAGCCGACCGTTTCGGGGGGAACTCCATGAATGCCTCCCTCTGCGATGGCGATTCGGAGGAAGACGGCCAAGGCCCGCCGCTTCACCTCGGGATCGAGAGAACTTTGTTCCAGCAAGGCAATGATCTCCGCGTGATTCCGACCATGGACGTGTGCCGTAGGGCTCTCAAGCAAAGGCGAGTGTTGTGGTTGCTTTTGCCCTTGAGGACGTCGGTATTTTGAAGTGCCGCTTCCATCCACTTCATCATGACCGGTGACTCGGAATCTCCACCCTGTGATCCCGTTGCGATCACCCCGTTCAAACCTGCAAGCTGGAAGTTGAATCGGCAGGGAGGTGAGAGCTTGTTGAAACACTTCTTCCTTCACCCCGAGGTCGCGAAGGGCCGCGACGGTCATGTCGCCGCTGATTCCGGCAAAGGCATCAAGATGAAGGATTTTCATGGAATGGTAGGCGGGGATCATTACTCTCTGGCGGACATGATGTTTTCACAGAACCCCGCATGCCGCAATCTTCAGAAACTTGGCGTTACCTGTCTTGTGATTTTAAAAGTGATGCTTTCCCCGCTTTTGGTGAAAGCTGCATCACCTGCAAAGGATCCCGCGCCTGAAGCAGTCAATCAGGCGTTGGGTATCCAACTTTTCAGCCCTGAAAATCTCTGGGACGAGTCCGATCAAAGCGTTGCCAAGCGATTGGGATTGCCAAGGGAATCCCTAACATCGGTTGAATCGGGCTTTCGAACCTATCAGCAGAATTTCATCTTGGGAGTGAAGTCCTATTCTCTCTTTCTTCAGGGGAAGGCGGGAAAGGTTGCGGCTGTGGCGATCCTGTTTGCCAACAAGGGTGATGTTGCGACTTATGCAACGACGCAGGATCAGCAGGGAATCATCCGGGCGGCGGCAATCACCAAGCAGACTAAGGAATACCATATCTACATCAGTCCGCAGATGCTGGAGGCATATCGCTCCGCCATCCGCCATGATCAGGAGGAAATCCGTCATCAGATGGAAGGGCTCTTCGGAGAATCCAAACCGGCAACTTTGGGGGCGAATGTTGTGATGCAGGAGCAAGGGGAGTGTTGGGACTGGAAAGGCGTTTCCTTTTTTCTTGCCGCACCAAGAAACGAATACATTGTCCTTCGGCTGCTGCCATCCTCGTCTTTTGAGAAGAGTGATGCAGACAGGGAGGCTTTTCAGAAAAGCAAAGAACTTCTCCCCGGGAGGGTTAAACATTTTCCGAATGGTGATGTGGTGATCACTGACATCCCGATGGTGAATCAGGGGCCTAAGGGATATTGCGTTCCTGCAACCTTTGAACGAGTCCTTCGCTATTATGGATTGCAGGCGGATATGAACCTGCTGGCAAACGGCGGGCAGACAGCCGCAGGAGGTGGCACCTGGCTTTCCGACATCTGTAATGCATCTTACCTTGTCGTTGCTCATGCCGGAGGAAAAGTTACCCGAGGGATGTCGGGCGTCAGAATTGCCGATGTCGCCCCTTACATCGACAAAGGGGAGCCCGTGATCTGGCAGCTATCCAGTTCCAAGGAGTTCAACAGTCGAGCAAATCAACGGACCAAAGACCGACAACATGTCGCTGATTGGAATGAATGGAAGGAGAAGGTTCTGGAGCCCGCCCGCGCCCAATCTTCCCAACTAGCCGAGTCTTTCGATTACCATGTCGGTCTGATCATTGGCTACAACCGTTCCACTGGAGAACTGGCCATCTCTGACTCTTGGGGACCAGCGTATGAGAAACGATGGATCACGCAGGAGGAGGCGACTGCGGTGAGCAAGGGGGAGACATCAGTCATCGGCTGGTGATTTTTTCAGAGAAGGTTCAAAAATATCTCATGATCGTGTGGTCAAGAGGGGCCAAAGTTTGTTAATCAAGCCGTTCCATATTTTCCGCCTCGATCTTTTAACAATGTCCCAATCCATCACCTCTCAAACCTCGGCTCTCTATAACGTGGAGGGCTGGTCTGAAGGTTATGTGAAAATCAATGACGCCGGTCATGCTGTCATGAGACCGCGGCGACGGGAAGGAGAGGAGATTGATCTCATGGAGTTGGTTGAGGAAGCGGGTTCCCGCGGGCTCCGTTTCCCGATGCTGGTGCGATGTCATGATCTCCTCCGGGACAGGGTGCGTCGCCTCAATGAGTCGTTTGCGAGGGCGATCACCGAGTGTGGTTATAAAAACGATTACCGCGGGGTCTTCCCGATCAAGGTGAACCAGCTCCGCGAGGTGGTCGACGAGATCGTCGCGGCCGGGCGCGACTACAACTACGGCCTTGAGGCCGGCTCAAAGCCGGAGCTCATGGTGGCGCTCGCGATGAACGAGGGCCCGAACCGCCTGATCATCTGCAACGGCTACAAGGACCACGACTACATCCGGATGGCCCTCCTCGGCCGCAAGATCGGCAAGCGGGTGATCATCGTCGTCGAGCAGCTTTCCGAGATCGACGACATCATCCGGATCTCCGAGGAGACGGGGGTGAAGCCGATGATCGGCTTCCGCGCCAAGCTCCAGACCCGGGGCGAGGGCCGGTGGGCCCTGTCTACGGGCGACAACGCCAAGTTCGGACTCAACACGGCCGAGATCCTATTCGCCTGCGAAAAGCTGAAGGCGGCCCACCTGAAGGCCTCGCTGCGCCTCTTCCATTTCCACATCGGCTCGCAGGTTCCCAACATCATCACGATCAAGAACGCGGTGATTGAGGCGACCCGCTTCTACTGCCAGCTGGCCAAGATGGGCTTCCCGATGGGCTACATCGACGTCGGAGGGGGCCTCGGGATCGACTACGACGGCTCGCGCTCGAACTTCGAGAGCTCGATGAACTACTCGATGGAGGAGTACGCCCGGGACGTCGTCTTCAACGTGCGCGAAATCTGCCGCTCGGCCGGCGTCCCGGAGCCGGACATCGTGAGCGAGTCCGGGCGCGCCGTGGTCGCCCCCCACTCCATGCTCGTGATCGAGGTCTTCGAGCGGATAAACAAGCGGGAATCCCTCGGCAAGCAGCACCAGCCCAAGGAGAAGCAGAAGATCGTGACCGACCTGGAGATCCTGCTGAGGAACAAGTCGAAGCTCGGGCGCCTCGAGCGCTTCCACGACGCCCTCCAGAAGAAGGACGAGGCGTTTTCGCTCTTCAACCTGGGCTACCTCGACCTCGAGAACCGCGCGGCGGCCGAGCAGATCTTCTGGCAGATCTGCGAGCAGATCGCCAAGGAGGGCCAGAAGGCCGGCTACCAGCCCGAGGAGCTCCACGACCTGTCGACGCTCCTCGCGGACCAGTACGTGTGCAATTTCTCGGTCTTCCAGTCGCTTCTCGACCACTGGGCCCTGAAGCAGCTTTTCCCGATCGCGCCGCTCCACCGTCTCAACGAGAAGCCGACCGTCAACGCCATCCTGGTCGACATCACCTGCGACTCGGACGGAAAGATCGGCAGCTTCATCGACCTTCAGGACGTGAAGGACTATGTCGCGCTTCATCCCCTCAACAAGAAGCCGTACTACCTTGGAATCTTCCTGACCGGGGCCTACCAGGACATCATGGGGGACCTCCACAACCTCTTCGGCAGGGTCAACGAGGTTCACGTCTTCCTCGAGGACGACGAGCCGAACGGCTTCTACATCGAGGAGG